>JBFHEL010000370.1:0-4062 GCA_041584155.1 Saccharicrinis sp. | reverse complement strand
TCCTCTCCCTCTGTATTGATAGTGGCACCTAAATTAACGGGTTCACCCCACCCTTCCTCGGTAAGTGACACCCTATAAATATCCGACCCTCCATAGCCCCCCGGCCTATCAGAGGCAAAATACATGGTTTTGTTATCAGGTGACAGGCATGGATGACCACAGGAATATTCATAGCTGTTAAAAGGCAAGGCCTGTGGATAATCCCAATCCGATCCTGATTTTTTAGCATGCATAATCATCAGGTTGTTAACTCCTGCCTTACTCTTTTTAGGTGTTATTTTATTGAGGATACCAATGTGCTCTATTACTTTTTTATCAGAGGCTTGAACATATTTTTGATAATTGTTTCTGGTAAAATAAATATCATTCCCATCGTTTGAAAAGCATGCCGGCCCATCATGAAAGGCAGAAGAGAGTTTTGCTGATAATAATTTGGCGGAAGCCAATGCCCCTGCATCCTTTTTAATAGTATAGATATCCAAGTAGGGGGATTCATCCCAGGCATACTCTCGGCGAATGATCTTTTCATCGTTACGTCCTGTTGTAAACACAATTTGATTACCAATCACTACCGGACCGAAATCGGCTTTTGATGAGTTAAAATTCACCTCATTAACAATATAGCGCTCATGCTCAACAATCTCAAAGATTTTAGGTGCCGCATTATGCTGAATCTCCGATCTGGAATCATTGCTTTTTAACTGCTTGTATTTATCCATCCATTGATCTGCCTCTTCATACTTTCGGTTATACTTTAATGTTTGCGCAAAGAAATATAAATCCTCAGGGATAAATTGCTTACCGGATACCACTTCCCGAAACAGAGGTTCTGCTTTATCTGTATTCCCTACTTTATAATAAGCAGTGGCCAATTTACTTTTAAGGGTATCTGCACCTACACCTTTCTGCATCAGTTTCTCGTATTTTTCTATGGCTTTTACATAAGCCATCCCTTCAAAATTTTTATTGGCTTTTTTATGCCGTTGACTCATGACTAAAGAATCGGCTTTAGACATTGTTTTATCTATAAAGTTTTGCGATAAACCCATATGTACCGACAACAGGCATAAGAGAATAATAAGACTTAATGGTTTATATATTGCTTTCATGTGACTTTCGATTAAGAGCTTAGGTTAAAAATAACGAGGTGATTTTACTTTGTTTTTCAAAAAACCATCAAAGTCGTAACTCACAATTATCTCATGTGTTCCTTTGTTATAACTCGATAAATTAGACAATGAATAATCATAAGAATACCCCACCATCAACTGCCTGTTTAGCTGGATATCAGCCAACAACGCCACAGCATCCCCTATTCTGTAGGTAACACCCAGCCAATAGGTATTGTGGTATAATACCTGAGCGGTAATATCCGTTGATGGGGTAGAACCCTCAACTAATTTATTGATAAAGGATGGCTTAAACTTCACCTCACTGGAAACATCAAATACATAACCTGCCATGGTATAAAAATGTCGTTTCAAATCGGAAACACTAGTTGTGGTAATTTGGGTTCCAGATAAATCAGACTGAATAAGTTTTGGAACTGAAATACCGAAGTACCACTTTGGAGTATATAAATATAAACCCGATCCTATATTGGGTTGAAACTCCTGTTCATAATTGCCATTAAATGACTCATCGCTATCATTCCCAACGTTTAAATCATTGAGTGCCACATAATAATTATAAAAACCACCTTTCAATCCCATAGACAAAACCATTGTTTCTGTAAGATTCATCCTATAGGCATAATTAAAATTAAAATAGGTATTTGTCACCGGCCCATATGAATCTGACACAATTGAAAAGCCTAAACCCATTTTATAATTGTTGATAGGTGTATGCATGGTAAAATCATAGGTACGTGGAGCACCTTCCAGACCTACCCATTGAATACGCGACAAAAGCAGCATATTCATGGCATTTCTGGTACCTGTATATGCCGGGTTAACTGAAACCGTATTAAACATATACTGCGTATACTGTGGTTCTTGCTGAGCTTTTAACTCAGAATGTAAACATCCCAAAACAATAATAATGGTCAACAGGAATCTTTTTATTGAAAATATATTTTGCATGATTATTCAAGTTTATTGGAGTTAAACTTGCAGAAGTAGACTAAAAGCTAGTCTATCTCTGCATTAGTTTTTCTCTTATCGGTTCAAATAGATGTATCCGGTTATTTTTTTATTATTATCGTATATATTAATGATGTAATAATAAGTACCTACAGGCAGTTCATTTCCAATGGTAAAACCAACATTGGCTGTTCCATCCCAATCATTAGCATAGCTTGATTTTTTATAAACAACATTACCCCAACGATTAAATATTTCAATACTTACCTTTTCGTACTGTGATAACCAAGGAATCACATATACGTCATTATTACCGTCCCCATTAGGAGAGAAACCATCGTACATTTCCAGATCATCTTCCGTATAACACTTATCTGCATCTATACGGTTCTCTACTCCATCGTTATCACAGTCTCCTTCTCCTTCCTCACTATCGGCAACACCATCATCATCCGAATCCTCATCGCGATAATCAGGAATACCATCATTATCTGTATCCACATTACCTTCTGTTTGATCGGAAAAACCATCGTTATCCGAATCGGTATCATTCTGATCTGCTATTCCATCCTGATCTGTATCGGTATCATCGCCTCCTTCGTCCTCATTAGAAATTCCATCATCATCATTATCTGAGTCTTCTATTGTTATGGTAACAATAGCTGTTGAACATTCCTGGGTTTCTGCATCATCGCATACTTCATATACGAAACTATCTTCACCTATAAAATCAATATCAGGTGTATAAGTAAATGTGCCATCTTCGTAAATAACCAGCTCTCCATAAATAACATCTTCTACCGGTGTGGTATTGATCATTAAATCATCTCCATCCGGATCTTCATCATTCACCAAAACAGACGATCCCTCAAGAACCTTATTCTCTGTAACAGTATAATTATCATCTATTGCTTCAGGTGCTTCATTAACCTTGTTTACCATCACCGTAACTATAGCTGTTGAACAATCTCCATCCGCATCGCATACCTGGTACTCAAAGGTTAATTCTCCCTCATAATCTTCACCTGGGGTTAACGTCAGTGTCAGGTCATCATTAACCACTACTGTTCCTTCTGATGGTTGGCTAATAACAGTAAGTACCAAATCACCATCTTCCAAACCTGTATCATTAGCTAACACATCAACTACTACAGGTTCATTCTCATCAGTGTTGGCTATATCATCCTCAGCAACTGGCTGATTGTCTACTATCACATCATCATCCTCATTAATAATAGCAATATCATTTACTTCCATCTGATCATATTCCGCATCAAGACTTGAGGCAGCAGCTGTTATTATATAATAGGTAACATTACCATCGATAAAATCATCATCTACTCCTGTTACTATAATAGTTTGAGGCACATTCCAATTACTTGCATCAAACACAACTTCTGACATTTCTATAGAACCCTCTGTTAAATCATCTGAATTTAACCCAATCATTACCTCATCAGTTGGTTGACTGGTCAATACAATAGTAAATGTTGCAGTCTGTCTGTCTTCCTTTGTGTTATTCGAGATAGCTGAAACAATAATACCTGCTGTATCATCATCGGCATTGGTAACCTCAACTGCTACTGAAAGACCATCATAGACATCATCTGAATTATCATCATCTACAGCTATAGTCAGGGTATACAAGATATCACCATCAGTTAAATCATCATCCTGGCCACTTACTGTTACCGTCTGTGGAGTATTCCAGTTTGTTGATGTAAAGGTTAACTGTGTAATATCCAGACTGCCTTCTGTTGCATCAAGACCCGTAATATTAAGCACCACATCGCTTGTTGGCTGGGTGTTTAAGACTACTGTAAAACTATCATTGGTACCTGACTCTGAAGTAGACTGCGTAGTTTCGCTTAAGGTGATACCTGCTGTATCATCATCGGCATTGGTAACCTCAACTGTTGACGAAAGACCATCATAGGCATCATCTGAATTATCATCATCTACAGCTATAGTCAGGGTATAC
>JBFHEL010000369.1:0-4095 GCA_041584155.1 Saccharicrinis sp. | reverse complement strand
GCTCGTTCAACATACGAAGTAACCACACTGGACATTAAGGACAGCAAAATATACTGGTCTACCATAAAAGAAGCAGGAAATATTCCTTTTATTGTGGAACAATTCAGGTGGAGCAAATGGATAGAAGTAGGCAGGGTTATGGGTAAAGGAAACAGCAACGAAACCCAATACGAGGCCCCAATCCGTTTGCATTCAGGCGAAAACAGATTTAGAATTAAACAAACAGATTACCGGGGAAAACCAAGATACTCAGATGACATCACATTTATGTCCTCTCAACCTGAAGTTACCTTTAGCCCAGTAAGAGTGAATGATGTCATCAATTTTTCAATGCCTACCATGTACGAAATTTACGATGAATACGGTGGCATTGTATTTAAAGGATATGGAGAAACAGTGAAGGTTGGCAGCATACAAAAAGGAAAATACTATTTAAATTTTGACAACAGACTGGCTGTGTTTACCAAAAAATAAACCAATAAGATATATACATAAAGCCGGGTACTTTTATAGTCCGGCTTTTTTTATGCAAAATTTATTGTTTACAAAGGCTTATCATTAACAAACAATTGTTTAATTTTACGCCCTTTAAAAAAATGTAATTTCAAATGGAACAAATGAGAAGAACTAAAGTTGCTGATATTCTGAAAAATGCAGAATATGGCAAAGAAGTAAATATTAAAGGATGGGTAAGAACCCGACGAGGAAATAAATTTGTTAATTTCATTGCCCTTAATGATGGTTCATCAATCCATAATTTGCAAATAGTTGCTGACGTTCCTAAGTTTGACGAAGAGCTAATAAAAAGAATCACAACCGGCTCTGCTATTTCTGTAAACGGTACACTGAGTGAATCATCAGGAAGCGGACAGGCCGTTGAATTACAAGCAAACACCATAGAGGTTATTGGAGACTGTAATCCTGATGAATATCCTTTACAGCCCAAAAAGCACTCTTTAGAATTTTTAAGAGAGATAGCCCACCTACGCTTTCGCACAAATACTTTTGGAGCAATTACCCGTGTGCGTCATGCAATGATTTTTGCGGTTCATAAATTTTTCTCTGAGAAAGGTTTTTATAATATTCATACACCTATTATCACTGCCTCAGATGCTGAAGGAGCAGGAGAAATGTTTAGGGTAACCACCTTAGATATCAATAATACACCCAGAAACGAAGAGGGAGGCATTGATTTTAGCAAAGACTTTTTTGGTAAATCGACAAACCTGACAGTGTCAGGGCAGTTAGAGGGTGAGTTAGCCGCTTTAGCCATGTCAGAAATTTATACCTTTGGACCAACATTCAGAGCGGAGAATTCAAATACAGCACGTCACCTGGCTGAATTTTGGATGATAGAACCGGAGATGGCCTTTTATGACCTGAACGACAACATGGATCTGGCTGAAGAATTCACAAAATATCTGCTTAACTATGCCTTAGAAAACTGCACCGAAGATCTTGAATTCTTAAACAAGCGTCTTCAGGAAGAAGAAAAGAACAAAAAGGCAGAAGACCGCTCAATGGATTTAATTGAGAAATTAAAGTTTGTGGTTGAAAACGACTATGTTAGGCTTACCTACACCGAAGCTATTGACATCTTAATGAACTCTAAGCCTCATAAAAAAGGCCAGTTCCAATATCCTATCAATGGTTTTGGTAGTGACTTACAAGCTGAGCACGAACGCTATCTGGTAGAGAAACACTTTAAAAAACCCGTTATTCTTACTGATTACCCAATGTCTATTAAGGCATTTTATATGAAGCAAAGCGAAGATGGCAAAACAGTAAGAGCCATGGATGTATTATTCCCTCAGATTGGGGAGATAATTGGCGGATCTCAGCGTGAAGATGACTATAACAAACTATTGGATAGAATGCGGGCCCTTAATTTACCCGAGAAAGAGATGTACTGGTATATTGACACCAGAAAATTTGGATCCGTACCGCATAGTGGATTTGGATTAGGATTTGAGCGCTTGATGCTTTTTGTTACTGGCATGGGAAACATTCGCGATGTAATTCCTTTCCCACGATACCCTAAAAACGCCGAGTTTTAGACAAAAAGACCTATATAAAACACAAGTCATCTGACATTATAAACCACCTCAAGAAATTGAGGTGGTTTTACATTTTAACAGGCGTTGTTTCTATATCTTTATTAAAAAGCGATGCCGCATTACCACAATTCACCAATTAATCTTAATTTTGTTGTATCCAACTAAGCGCAAACCTGCATTTAGTTAACTTCCAAACACATTCCGATAACAATATTATTATCGGTTACAGGAATAGAAGAATTAATTATGCTAAAACAAAGTTTACAACAAAAGCTGCTGCAAAAATTATCACCTTTACAAATACAGGTGATAAAGTTGTTGGAAATACCCGCAGCTCAACTCGAACAGCGCATAAAGAAGGAGATTGAGGAAAATCCGGTTCTTGAATTAGAAGGTGAAAGAAGAAATGAGGACTCTGATGAACCTGAGATAAAAGAACCTAACACGGAGAAAGATGAACTCTCTATTGATGAATATATACAAAACGAAGACATTCCAGCTTATAAACTCCAGGCCCGGAACTTTTCAAAAGATGACAAACACGAAGATATCCCATTCTCCGAAGGAACCACTTTTCATGAATTTTTAAGCGGTCAGCTTGGTCTGAGAATGCTAACAGAGCGCCAACACCTGATGGCTGAACATATTGTTGGTAATATTGACGAAGATGGCTATTTACGCAGAGAAATTGACGAAATTATAGATGATATAGCCTTTAGCCAAAATATTGAATTTGATGAACGTGAGGCACTGGATGTATTGAAGATCATTCAGGATTTTGAACCTCCTGGAGTAGCTGCGCGCGACCTACAAGAATGTTTATTGCTCCAGCTGGACAAGAAGGACCGCTCTTTTCCTGCCATTAATGATGCCTATAACATTATTAAGCACCATTTTGATGAGTTTACAAAAAAACACTTCGATAAAATAACCAAACGTCTGCATCTTGAAGAAGAAGATGTTAGAGAGGCGATGGAAGAAATATTGAAGTTAAACCCAAAGCCAGGTAGCTCATACAGCAACCCAATGACAAAAACAGTTCAGCATATTATCCCTGACTTTATTCTGGAACTAAAAGACGACGAACCAGAGGTATCGTTAAACACACGTAATGTACCTGAATTAAGGATTAGTCAAACGTACTCGAACATGCTTCAGGATTATTCTGGCAACAAGAAAAATCAAACCAAGGATAAAAAAGACGCTGTACTCTTTGTAAAACAAAAACTCGACTCAGCCAAATGGTTTATTGACGCTATCAAACAACGTCAGAACACCCTACTATTGACCATGAACGCCATTGTACAATATCAAAAAGAATATTTTATAGATGGTGATGAGACCAAACTCAAACCCATGATATTGAAAGATATTGCAGAAGTAACCAACCTCGATATCTCCACCATATCAAGAGTTTCGAACAGCAAATACATACAAACCCACTTTGGGATTTTTTCGTTAAAATCATTTTTTTCCGAAGGAATGCAAACCGATACAGGCGAAGAAGTATCCACACGTGAAATTAAGAAAATATTATCAGAATGCATTGAGGGAGAAGACAAGAGGAAGCCACTCACAGACGATAAGCTTTCGCAGATCCTAAAAGAAAAATCCTATAACATTGCACGCAGAACAGTGGCTAAATACCGCGAGCAATTGAATATTCCAGTGGCCAGATTACGTAAAGAATTGTAACACCAGCACAAAACAATACCTTATGCTTAAAAAAATTGCCACTATATTCTCCGTTCTTCTGCATCCAATGCTGATGCCAACCATCGGTTTGCTAGTTCTTTTTAGCACCAGGAGCCATGTAACAATGATACCGTATGAATACCGAAGACTAATAACTATTATTGTATTGGTAAGCACTTGTATTTTACCATTAAGCCTTATTCCAATATTTATACAAACCAAAATCATTAAGTCCATTCATATGGAAACCGCAAGAGAAAGGACAATACCCCTATTGGCAACAGGTATGTTTTACATTCTAGGCTATTTCTTTCTTAAAAAATTTCAACTCCCTTCTTTTATT
>JBFHEL010000368.1:0-4113 GCA_041584155.1 Saccharicrinis sp. | reverse complement strand
CATACACGCAGAAGGATATCCGGCTGCAGAAATGAAACATGGTCCAATTGCTTTAATCGATGAAAATATGCCTGTTTTTGTGATTGCCACCAAAGACAAATCATACGAAAAGATTGTGAGCAATATTCAGGAAGTAAAAGCGCGTAATGGCAAAGTCATTGCCATAGTCACCCAGGGCGATGAAACGATTAAGAAAATGGCAGACCATATTATCGAGGTCCCTGATTGCCACGATGCCATAGCGCCACTGCTTACCGTTATTCCTCTACAAATAATCTCTTACTACATTGCTGTTTCCAGAGGCTGCAACGTAGATCAGCCACGCAACCTCGCCAAATCAGTTACGGTAGAGTAAAAATAAAAAAAGCCGGTTTCAATATTGAAACCGGCTTTTTTATGTATTAATCTTTTCTTACACCAGGGCTTTGAACAGGTTTTTCATGCTCACCTTCTCCTGTAAAATAGACTCCAGATTACTGATTGCTACACGCTCCTGCTCCATCGTATCACGATAACGCAGGGTAACGGTATTATCTTCCAGAGTCTGGTGATCTACCGTAATACAAAATGGAGTACCAATGGCATCCTGACGACGATAGCGTTTACCTATAGAATCTTTTTCATCATATTGAAGGTTATAATCAAACTTCAGTGTATTTACAATTTCACGGGCCTTTTCGGGTAATCCACCCTTTTTAAGTAATGGAAGCACAGCCATTTTTACCGGCGCCAATACGGCAGGCAATTTCAACAATACCCTGTTTTCCTTTTTACCTTTTGTATCCACCACTTCTTCTTCGGTATAAGCACCAGCCATCATGCTTAAAAACATACGGTCAACGCCAATAGATGTCTCCACCACGTAAGGCACATAACTTTCATTCAACTCAGGATCGAAATATTGTAATTTCTTACCTGAATATTCCTGGTGCTGCGACAAGTCAAAGTCGGTTCTGGAATGAATACCCTCCACCTCTTTAAATCCAAATGGCATGCGATACTCAATATCCGTAGCTGCATTAGCATAATGAGCCAGTTTCTCATGGTCGTGGAAACGATAGCTATCATCACCCATCCCTAAGGACTTATGCCATTTCATACGAAACTCTTTCCAGTAAGTAAACCATTTCATTTCATCTCCCGGACGAACAAAAAACTGCATCTCCATCTGTTCAAACTCCCGCATACGGAAAATAAACTGACGGGCTACAATTTCATTTCTAAAGGCTTTACCAATCTGTGCAATACCAAAAGGAATCTTCATTCTTCCTGTTTTTTGCACATTTAAAAAGTTAACAAAAATACCTTGTGCTGTCTCCGGACGTAAAAATATTTTGCTGGCACCATCGGCTGTTGAACCCATTTCTGTGGCGAACATCAGGTTAAACTGACGCACGTCGGTCCAGTTTTTAGTACCTGAGATAGGACAAACCACTTCATAATCAACAATAATCTGTTTTAAATCTTCCAGATCATTATCGTTTAAAGCCTTTGCAAAACGGGTATGGATAGTTTTAATTTTTTCCTCATTCTCCAACACGCGCGCATTGGTTGATTTAAACTGCTCCTCATCAAAAGAATCCCCAAAGCGTTTTTTAGCTTTTTCAACCTCTTTCTCAATCTTTCCTTCATGCTTTTGAATCAGGTCCTCAATCAAAACGTCGGCGCGGTAACGCTTCTTGCTGTCTTTGTTATCAATCAAAGGATCATTAAAGGCATCCACATGCCCTGAAGCTTTCCAGGTAGTGGGGTGCATAAAAATAGCCGAATCAAGCCCAACAACATTTTCGTTAAGCCTCACCATTGCATCGTACCAATATTTTTTAATATTGTTTTTTAGTTCAACTCCCAACTGACCATAATCATATACTGCTCCCAATCCATCGTAAATTTCACTTGATTGAAAAACAAACCCATACTCTTTACAATGGGCTACTAATTTTTTAAAAACATCTTCCTGAGCCATTTTTTTAAATATCAGATAATTAGACAAGAGATAAAAGACCCACACGAGACTGAACTTGTCGAATTTAATTATTATTCTCTATAGAAACCCGATTCGTAAAATATTGAAATCAGGTGCTTTACTTCATTCGACTGCAAAAATAATCCAAAAATCTATTTTTCCGAATTATATGATGCCTGATAGATAGTTTTTCTTATTCTTTGCCTTGTTTTCAAAATCGGTGGAGCTAATTAACTATATTTGTAGTCTAGATTTAGAAACAGGAATTGTAATTTAGGATAATGAGAAAGAAAGTTGATTTTTTAGTTATAGGTTCAGGTATTGCCGGCTTAAGTTTTGCGCTTAAAGTGGCGGATTACGGAAAAGTTATGGTCATCAGCAAAACAAAAGCCTCGGAAACCAATACATCATACGCGCAGGGAGGCATTGCCACAGTCATGTATAAACCTGATAATTTTAAAAAACATATTGAAGACACCATGATCGCTGGTGATTACCTTTCGGATCCTAAAGCCGTTGAAATGGTAATTGAGAATGGTCCCGAACAAATCAAACAGCTTATTGAATGGGGCACCGAGTTTGATAAAACAAAGGAAGAGCTGTTCGATCTGCATAAAGAAGGCGGACACAGTGAGTTCCGTATATTACACCACCTTGACAACACCGGTTTTGAAATACAGCGTGCCCTATTAGAAAAAACACGCAACCACCCCAATATAGAACTAAACGAAAACTATTACGCCGTAGATATTGTTACCCAACACCATTTAGGCGAGATAACCTATCGCTGGCGACAGGATGTAGAATGTTATGGAGCCTATGTGTTAAACGAGAAGACACAAAAAATAGATACTATACTGGCTAAAATAACCATGATGTCTACCGGTGGGATAGGAAACATTTATCAAACCACCACCAATCCAACCATCGCTACCGGAGATGGTATTGCCATGGTATACCGGGCAAAAGGAATTATTGAAAACATGGAGTTTGTGCAGTTTCACCCCACTTCTCTTTACAATCCCAACGAGCGTCCTTCATTTTTAATTACTGAGGCTATGCGCGGATACGGAGCCCTGCTGCGAAGACGCGATGGTCAGCTTTTTATGGATAAATACGATCAGCGTGGATGTCTGGCCCCAAGAGATATAGTGGCCCGCGCCATTGATAATGAGATGAAAAACACCGGTGACGATTATGTATACCTGGATGTGACCCATAAAAATGGTGAAGAAACAAAAAAACACTATCCTACAATCTACCATAAATGTTTGGAATTAGGGATTGATATCACCAAACAAATGATTCCGGTGGTTCCTGCGGCACATTATCTTTGCGGGGGTATTAAAGTAGACCTTAACGGACGCAGTTCCATACAACAGCTATACGCTGCCGGAGAATGCTCCTCCACAGGACTGCACGGCGCCAACAGATTGGCATCCAACTCCTTGCTGGAAGCCATTGTATATGCCGACAAGGCCGCTAAGGATGCAACAGAAAAGATATCATCTATTAAGCATAATACAAAAATACCAAGCTGGAACGATGAAGGTACCTCCCATAACGAGGAATTGGTGCTGATTACTCAAACCAATAAAGAGGTTGAACAAATTATGAGTAATTATGTGGGCATAGTGAGATCGAATCTCAGATTAAAAAGGGCGCTCGACCGATTGGAACTGATTTACCGCGAGACAGAAAAATTATTTGACGATTCCATTGTTACCAAAGAGCTTTGTGAACTAAGAAATAAAATCAATGTAGGTTATCTGATCATCCGTATGGCTATGAAAAGAAAGGAAAGCAAAGGCCTTCATTACACTCTCGATCACAACCCATTACGAACAAAACTATAAACACATTCATTTCTTTACAGATTGAAAATTGTTATCGTCAATAAATCGGCTACAGGAGGAGGCGCAGCAGTGGCAGCCACAAGACTGTACTCTGCCTTGTCTTCTGCAGGGGCTAATGTAAATATGCTTGTTGAAGCACCTGTTTCAGAAAGCACCTCCATCAACAGCCTAACTCAGGGAAGAATAACCCGGGCAAAAGCCCTGTCGCGATTTATACAAGAACGCCTCTATTTTTTACCTTTTGAGAAAAATAAGGCAGTAAGATATGCCTTTTCGCCGGCTTTTTCAGGT
>JBFHEL010000367.1:0-4121 GCA_041584155.1 Saccharicrinis sp. | reverse complement strand
TTTCACGATCATGAGCGACCTCAAAATACGCCTCTCCTGACAGGTATACTTTGCGCATTTCATTTTTAAAAGAAACCGGGTATTTTATGGCCGACGAGGCATTTAACCAAACTTTCGTACCATCAGCTAAAACCAAATTATACACCTTACCACGCGGGGTAACCAAGCTATTGTATTTTATCTCATCACTTTTTTTCTCTTTAGTATATAAAAGCGTTGAATCTTTATGATGAATTTGGGTACCATCTATTTCAACAATCGATTCTTTGTTTTTTGGCACCAGGTAAACAACCTCTCCATCATCAGTAATCAACGAAGATTCTTTAAGTTCCGAAATTTGCTTTTCCATTTGAGCAAAAGTGTCAGAGTAATCCTTTTCTGCAGTATGGAGAAACAACAAATATGAAGCAACCACAAGTGGTAACACCAGGAATGCCGCATACTTTAACATCCTAATAAACAAAGGCCTTACAGACTCCTTCTGCTGCATTTCAATTTTTTGAAGTACTTTACCCCAGGCTATCTCGTTATCGATATTTTGATATTGATTTTCAATAAATGCAAAATTCTTTCGTTGCATTATCTTTTGGTAAAGTGCTCTGTTTTGTTCCGAAGCAGACAACCATTGTTCAAGCAGATGCAACTCTTGTTCATCAGCTTTCCGGCTAATCTTCTTTAAAATGATTTCCGGAATTCTTTCGTTATTTTCTTGTTTTACTTTCATGTTCAATATTTATAAAACAGATGAAATGAAAAAAAGAACTATATAAAAGGGAAGTATTTTAATTTTTTTTACCGCAAATTACATCTACACCCCCTTTTTAAAGCACAAGGAAGTCCATTTTTTGTAGATTTTCTTTTAAACACCTATATGCGACAGCCTTATGATTTTTAACGGTATAGACGGAGATATTCAATTTTTCAGCAATCTCTTCATTCTTCAAACCCTCCAATTGCATAAGAATAATTTCACGAGCACGTGGCGACAAATTTTCCAGCGATTTATGAATAAGACGTTGCGTCTCATTTTCAACATAATTCAATTCGAAAAAATCCTCACTGGATTTATGTGTTAAAATAGCTTTTTCCCGATAACCCTTTTTAACGGCTTCGTGTTCAAGAAGATTAAGCGATCTATTTTTTGCCGCTTGATATAGGTACGACCTGAAGGCCTGAGGATTTTTAAACAGAAGCTTTTTTTCCCAGATGCTTACAAATACATCCTGCGCAATATCCTTTGCCTGATCGGGATCTGAAATATACTTTTCAACAAACAGACATATACTTTTATAATACGTATCGAAAACGCATTTAAAAGCATCCCTATCCCCTTTTTCCAAACCTAATATCGCATCAAACTCCTTCATTCAAATAAAATAGAGCAGAAATATACTTAATTTTTTTTCCTCGCTCAAAAAAAACGGGGGCACAGGAAAACAAAACAGCTTTCGAGTAGTTCTTTTTAAAAGCTCACCTGTTTTATTTAAATATCTCTTAGCAAAAAACTATCAATTCATATTAATACACTCAAAAAAAAGACCCATTATGTTTAAAAAAGTACTCATTTTATTCTTTGCTCTACTAAGTACAACAGCATTTTCTCAGGAAAAGCCAGATATCAATTTTGAAGCTTATGATATTACTAAAGTAGGCGATCAAGTCCCTGATTTTGCCTTTAAAACCATCGATGGGAAAAACTATAGCATATCGGAACTAAAAGGGAAAACCGTATTGCTTGTTTTCTTTGCAACCTGGTGTGCTCCATGCATGAAAGAACTACCTCAGGTTGAAAGCAAAATTTGGAATCAATATAAATCTGACGATTTTATTGTGGTAGCCTTGGGGAGAGAACATTCTATGGAAGAGATTAAAGCTTTTAATAGCAAAAAAGGCTTTACTTTTAAGTTGGGACCAGATCCGGAACGCAAAATATACAGCCAGTTTTTCAAAAAATACATCCCCCGTAATGTATTAATTAACAAGGAAGGAAAAATCATTTACCAAAAACAAGGATTCCGGGAAAACGATGTACAAAAACTTATCAAACTAATAGAGCAGGAAGTATTATAAAGTTCATTAATAAACTCTTTAGTATTTTTTTAAATACCGATCGAAACACTGTAAATTAAGAGGTAAAAGTTTAATTAATGGTCTATCCCCGAATAGCCTACTTAAGTTATAATTTCTTGAGTTTATTCCGCAAAGACTTTTACCTCTTAATCTATTATTGAACATCAACTCTCAACCAATAAATCTCTCCAATAAGATATATCTATAATCTCAGACCACTTCTTCATTCATAGCACCGGCATCATATTTTTACCAACAGAAAATTCCACTTTTAGTATACAAAACTACAAACCAACCATTTAATAAGATCAGACAAAACACCGGAATGAATCCTGACCGATCACATACTTTCATTCCTCTTTATTTTTTATCTTGTCAAAAAAAATTATACCATGTTTAGTAAAGAGATATACATAAATAGAAGGTCACAGTTAAAAAACAAGCTCGATAAAGGTATTGCTTTAATAATGGGCAATGTGGATGCAAGCATGAACTATCCTGATAACACCTATCATTTCAGACAAGACAGCACTTTTCTGTATTTCTTTGGTTTAGATTACCCGGGATTGGCAGGTCTGATCGATTTTGAAAGTGGTGAAGAAATACTTTTTGGAAATGACTTTACGGTAGATGACATCATCTGGATGGGACCTCAGGCTAAGCTAGCCGAGAATGCACAAAAAGCAGGTATTACTCAAACACACCCTTTAGATAAACTTAAAGAAGTAATAAACAATGCACAAAAAAAAGGCCGAACCATTCATTTCACTCCTCCTTATCGAGGTAAGAATATAATGATGATGGGCGACATCCTCGATGTCCTCCCTGGAAAAATATCTCAAATGACATCTATCCCATTTATCAAGGCATGTATTGATTTACGATCAACCAAAGAACCTTGCGAGATAGAAGAAATGGAGCGTCATATGAGTACTGCTCATAAAATGCATACCACCGCCATGAAAATGGCACAACCAGGCACTACTGAACAAGAAATAACCGGAGCTATCGAAGGCATCTCTATGTCGGGAGGCGGCATTGTTTCTTTTCCGGTGATCTGCTCTGTACATGGCGAAACCCTTCATAATCACTACCATGGCAACACCTTAAGAACAGGCGATTTATTATTGGTAGATGCAGGCAGCGAGTCACCTCTTCATTATGCTACAGACAACACCAGAACATCGCCTGTTGGTGGAACATTTACCCAAAAACAGCGTGAAATATACCAGATTGTATTAGACACAAATAACAACGCATTAGCAGCAACCAGGCCTAATGTCACCTACAAGGATGTGCATTTACTGGCAGCAAGAACAATTGTTTCAGGTCTCAAAAACCTTGGTTTAATGAAAGGTGATGTTGATGAAGCAGTAGCTGCAGGTGCACATGCCTTATTTATGCCCCATGGATTAGGGCACATGATTGGTCTGGATGTACACGACATGGAAGATTATGACCAAAAGCTAGTGGGTTACGATCACGAGGTACAACCAAGCTCTCAGTTTGGATTAGCCTCATTGAGAATGGGTCGTAAACTTCAACCCAACTTTGTAGTTACCAACGAACCCGGCATTTATTTTATTCCTGCGCTCATAGATAAATGGAAGGCCGAAAAACAGCTCACAAACTTCATTAATTATGATAAACTGGAGCAGTATAAAGATTTTGGCGGCATCAGATTAGAAGATGATGTTTTAATCACAAAAAATGGAAGTCGTATTTTAGGAGAAAGAATTCCTATAGAAATTGCCGATGTAGAAGCTATGGTAAAAGGTAAATAATGAAGCAAATTCCTATACATAATAACCAATCGTAGATGGAATTCACCAGTCAAGCAAAATTTAATCACAATACATTTGCTTAACATTTTGAAAAATTAATTTTAATAGATAAAAGGTGCCGGGGATAAACCCAACATAGGCTTTATTTACTAGTACCTTTTATTTTGATCTACTCGCTAAAGACACAAACTACTTAAATAAATCTTTCATTCTATTAAGTAGTCCCTTCCGTTTTTTATCACGCTCTTTTTTATCTGTATCTTTATC
>JBFHEL010000366.1:0-4139 GCA_041584155.1 Saccharicrinis sp. | reverse complement strand
TTAATGATTAAATTCATTCCCGATAGGCGGATTACTTCGTGTAGTTGATTTCTCCGTTCGTTGATGCAACCAAAGCGAGGCATGAAAGTTCTGATTTCTTTGCCTTTATCCTGAATGCCTTGTGGCAGGTATCTGCCAATTTTTGACATTTCAGATTCGGGAAGGTAAGGGGTGATCTCTTGGGAAATAAATAAAACCTTAGTTTTTTCCATCTTGTTGGTGAAATATTTATTGAATAAATTAGTTTGCAAAATTAACAAAAATAAAGTTCTCAAGCAAAGCAGAATGACTTTTATATGTTGTACACCAGATAAGTTACTTGAATAATATGTTGAAGAAGTGTTTTTTTTGTAGGAATTTTATTAGTTACTTTGCGGCGTTTTTTTAAAAAAATATAATGGAGATTGTTGTTAAAGCAGAGCAACTTAAGGCTTTTATTAAGAAGAATAAAGAGGCAGGAAAGACTATTGGTTTTGTTCCTACCATGGGTGCCTTACATCGGGGACATCTATCGCTTGTTAATAAGGCAGTTCAAAAAGCCGATATTGTTGTTGTTAGTGTATTTGTTAATCCCAACCAGTTTAACAATCCGGATGATTTAAAAAATTATCCACGTACCCTTGAAGATGATGCTAAACTACTTGAAGGTACAGGTTGTCACGTACTTTACCATCCTACAGTAGATGAGGTATACCCGCAAAAAGATGAGCGTATCTTTGACTTTGGTCAATTGGATAAGGTCATGGAAGGCAAGTTTCGCCCCGGACATTTTAATGGTGTAGCTCAGGTGGTGAGTCGTTTCTTTGATCTGGTAAATCCCGATATGGCTTTTTTTGGTGAAAAAGATTTTCAGCAATTAGCGATTATTAAAAAGATGACACAAATGCTTGGGTATCATATACAAATTGTATCTTGTCCTATTATTCGGGAGGAGGATGGTTTGGCCATGAGCTCAAGAAACACGCTGTTGTCAGAGGAGTTTAGAAAGGAGGCAGTGCTCATTTCTAAAATATTATTTGAGTCAAAAGCTTTAATGAAGTCCAAAAATATAAAAGAAGTTATTAGTTTTGTGACGGAAAATATAAACAAATCTGCCTTGTTAAAGGTTGAATATTTTAACATAGTAGATGGAGATAGCTTGCAAGAGCTTGAAGATTGGAGCAAAAGTGAGTATATTGTAGGATGTATTGCTGTTTTTGCAGATAAAGTAAGATTGATTGATAATTTGATTTACAAAAACTTTCAGAATGAATGTTGAAGTTGTAAAGTCTAAACTACACAATGTCTCGGTTACCGAGGCCAATTTAAATTATGTGGGTAGTATTACCATTGATGAAGATTTAATGGATGCGGCCACCATAATAGAGAACGAAAAAGTTCAGGTAGTCAATAATAACAATGGGGAGAGATTAGAGACCTATGTTATTAAAGGGGAGCGTGGTTCAG
The DNA here is from genome assembly GCA_041584155.1 of Saccharicrinis sp. Classification (GTDB taxonomy): domain Bacteria; phylum Bacteroidota; class Bacteroidia; order Bacteroidales; family Marinilabiliaceae; genus Saccharicrinis. The sequence continues at coordinate 2,693 of JBFHEL010000366.1, read as the reverse complement.
GAGTTATTTGTCTGAATGGTGCCGCAGCACGTAAAGTAGCTGTTGGTGATGTGATTATTATTATTACTTACGCATCCATGCCTCTTGAAGAAGCAAAGGAATACAAACCGGTTTTTGTGTTTCCGGATACGGAAACTAATAGATTGGTGTAATTGAAATGTATTTAAATAAAGCCCCGGTATCCGCCGGGGTTTGTTTTTTATAGGGTATGAGGTCCTTTTTATACCTAAGCTATGGCTGAAGGTAAGGTGATTAGCTGCAGGTAAAAATTCAGATGCTTTAATTAAGTACCGGGATTAGTGAAGGACAAGATGTTCATTATACCTGTGGATTATTGATTCTGATAACGAATCCCTATTCATACCATCTGTAAATCGACAGGGTATTCTGCTTCTTTTAACTTTATTATTATATTGCAAATCACTTTTTGGTTAGCAGAAAATTTTATTGCATGAAATCAACAGCATCAAATTTTAAATTAAAAATTGTTTCAGCAGCTAAGGCTCAACAAATTGTTTCCGGGTGGCAACATCAGGGCGAAACAGTGGTGTTTACCAATGGATGTTTTGATTTGGTTCACCGGGGTCATGTGGAATATCTGGCTAAGGCTGCAGAAAAAGGGAATAAGCTGGTGCTTGGTTTAAATACCGATGCTTCGGTTCAACGTTTAAAGGGGCCCGATCGACCTATTGTTGATGAGGATAGCCGTGCCATTGTACTGGCTGCCTTTGAATTTATTGACCTGGTTGTATGTTTTGATGAGGATACGCCGTATGAGCTGATTAAAACCCTTCAGCCGGATGTGTTGGTTAAGGGAGCTGATTATAAGGCAGAGGATATTGTAGGCTATGATGTAGTGATTAAAAAAGGAGGTTCGGTGCAAACCATTACCTTCGTGGATGGATTTTCGACCAGCAATATCATTGAGCGCATTTCCAAAGAAATTAAAAATCAATAAACTCTTTATTCTTCTGTATGGCTAAATCAAAGTCGGTTTTTGTATGTCAAAATTGCGGCGCAGAATCGCCCAAATGGATAGGTAAGTGTCATGCCTGTGGTCAATGGAATACCTATGTGGAAGAATTAGTGGTTAAGCAGGGTAAAGTGGCACCTTCTTTTTCTTTTTTGCAATCAGCGCCAGCAAAACCCGAAGCCATCAAAGATGTTTCCATTTCTGAATTACCCAGGATCAACACCTCCAATGGAGAGTTGGATCGCGTGCTTGGGGGAGGGATGGTACCCGGGTCTTTAATCCTGGTGGGTGGCGAACCGGGTATTGGCAAGTCAACCCTGGTGTTACAAATGGCTTTAAAGGTAGCCTCACGAAAGGTGCTGTATGTGTCAGGAGAGGAGAGTCCGCAACAAATTAAACTCAGAGCCGAGAGAATACATCAGGGAGGTGAAAATTGCCTGGTGGTGAGCGAAACTTCCATGGAAAGGATATTGGGGCATATCAAGAATGTGGGTCCTGATCTGGTGGTGATCGATTCTATTCAAACATTAAGTAGTGAAACAATAGAGTCATTGCCGGGCAGTGTATCACAAATACGCGAATGCACAGGCTCTATTCTGAGAGTGGCCAAAGAAAATAATTTGCCGGTCATCTTAATCGGTCATATTAATAAAGAGGGTAATCTGGCCGGACCTAAAGTTTTGGAACATATGGTGGATGTGGTGTTGCAGTTTGAAGGAGACCGCAATCATATGTACCGTATTTTGCGATCCATAAAAAATCGTTTTGGATCGACAGCAGAGATAGGTATTTTTGAAATGCTGGGTAACGGTTTGCGTGAGGTGATTAATCCCTCGGAGTTGCTGTTGTCTCATTATCATGATAATTTAAGTGGTGTATCTATTGCTGCAGCTATTGAAGGAATGCGTCCTTTTTTAATTGAAGTACAGGCTTTGGTCAGTACGGCTGCCTATGGTACCCCCCAGCGATCCTCCACGGGTTTTGACCTGCGCCGATTAAATATGTTATTGGCCGTGCTTGAAAAACGAGCAGGCTTTAAACTGGCGGTTAAGGATGTGTTTTTAAATATAGCAGGAGGAATAAAAGTAAATGATCCTTCTATTGATTTGGCAGTGGTTTCCGCTATTCTCTCTTCGAATATTGATATCCCGTTATCGGGTAAAATATGTTTGGCAGGGGAGGTTGGTTTGTCAGGAGAGATTCGTCCGGTCACCAGAATAGAGCAACGTATCGGGGAAGCCTCTAAGCTGGGCTTTGAACAAATTATCATCCCAAAATTTAATAAAGGTCTTGATTTCTCCAAATACGATATACAGGTAACGCAGGTAAGTAAGCTTGAAGAGGCTTTTAAATTGTTATTTGCTTAGCATTTCGTTTAGCTATTTATTCCTATTTTTAGTGTAATATCCAAATCTATAATAAACCAAGCTTTATATTTCTTTTTTCTTTTTGTCATTGCCACAAAAAGAAACAAAAAAGTCTAGCCGGAAAGAATGCCTGCGCGCTCTTACCTTTTCTTTATTCTTCAATCCGGGTAATGTCGCGTGCCGCGACAAAGGACAAGCCCCCCCGGAAGAAGAATTCAAGGTTAAAGGGAAAAGTATTTCAAGGATAAAGGGGATAAAGTGTAAAGGAAGAAGGTTAAAGTGGAAAGTAATACGTGTAAAGGATAAAGGAATAAAGGATAAAGTAATAAGGAGAATACAGGATGATCCCCATC
>JBFHEL010000365.1:0-4143 GCA_041584155.1 Saccharicrinis sp. | reverse complement strand
CAAGATGAACCTGTTGGGGAAGTATATCAATGGTATGATACAGGTGTTGTTTCGCACTATGCCAAATACAACAATGATTGTAGCTTATTACTATTGCGCGATTACAATACCAAAGGAATAGTAACAAAAGAAATTGATCATCAAAACTCGCGAAGGCTTAGGCATTGGTCGGATAATGGCATTTTAATATACGAATCCAATCAAGACCAAGTGAAATGCTATGCACTTAATGGTAAGTGTGTTATAAAAAAAGAGGGTAATATAACCTACCAGCATGATGAACTTTATATAAATGCAGCTGAAATACTAGCAGCAAAAATCAACTTAGCCAATTATTTAATTTGGGATTGGCTTCATCATCAGCTAAACAATAATGACAAAAAAGCCAGACAATTATTATTTCAACTTGTTCATCATCCGCTAACTGAAATTGCAAAAACAGCCATCAGAATTATTGGTAACAAAGGCTACACCGATGCTATTCCATTGATTACTTCCTTAGCAACCAACACAGCTCATACAGCCTCTACAGAGACCATAGCAGAATTGGCTCAGATTACATTAATTGAACTTACAGGTAACGGCAATATAGAACAGACAAGAATCCAACAAAACAAACAGAAACATTTCATTGAACAACAAGAAGAACAACGACGCTTAAAAGTAAAAAAACGATGGCCTAAAACAAAAGCAACTTATGTAGAATCTTACCTTGGAGAATTAACACTAAAGCAAGGAAATCAACTTTTCAACAAGCAACACATCAGTAAGAATATTCAGCATTTACATATATATAAATACATCATTAACCATAAAACATACAAAGCCATTATTCAAAGCAATAATCCAAAATATTTGACATCGATAAATTTACAATACAGAGAGAAGAATCCGGAAGAATATTTTATTCAACAAGAGAACCTTAATAAATATATAAAATGATACTCGCAACAGATGTTCAATATACCGAAAACAGTGCCAAAGCTGCTGGTATTGTTTTCCCTGAGTGGGACTCTGAAAAGCCTGTTCAGGAAATAGTAACTGACATCAACAGCATAGAACCCTACGAACCAGGTGAGTTTTACAAGCGAGAGCTTCCCTGCATATTAGCTTTATTGCCTAAAGTTATTCATCAGCTAGATGTTATTGTGGTTGATGGATATGTAAACCTTGGTGCTGATGCCAAACCCGGCTTAGGAATGCATTTATACAATGCCCTTAACGGTAAAATCCCTGTTATTGGGGTTGCCAAAAGAAGTTTTATTGGCACACCTGATGAGTGTAATATTTTCAGAGGAGATAGTCTTAACCCCTTATATATTACTTCTGCAGGAATAACACTCAACAAAGCCAAAGCCTATATTTTAGCAATGCATGGCCACTACAGAAACCCTACTCTACTAAAAAAAGTAGACCAACTATGCAGGGGAATTGAAAACTAACATTAAGCTCAAATAAAGTAAAATTTAACTATCGCACACCTACTTTCTCTTGAATTACAAAGGATTACCTTTGCTTTTTACCTACTCACAAAGCACTTAAAATCAACATTCTCATATTTTTTGACAACAAATAGTTAAATATTAATCAACAACTACACCATCTCAACGGTAGCTCTGTTGTTTGCACTATTTAACCCGCAATATTGCATTAGAAAACCTATTACGCATCGACACTGCCTCAAAACGAGTCCCTTCGTTGCTCTATCTCAGCTCATCAGTACGATGCTCCCAAAAGCAATCGGGACAGGTTATTCCTCGTTTCACTAAAGCCTTGTTTCATGGCATTTTCAATGCTCATGACGATAATCCGGTTTTTAAACCTGAGAAGATAGCCATAAGATTAATTCATCATTAATAAACATTGCTTTGGCCATATATCTGATGTACTTATGGTCATCCTAAAACTTACGCAATGAATATTAATTAAGATATTCATAACGGAGGGGTAACAATAAAAAAGCACGAATACCTGATATTTGCCGGAGTAGTTTTTAAGTATAGAAACTTAAAAATAAATTTTCCTCCCAACAATTCCTGTGTGTACCGGAGGTCGTCTTCATTCTGAATTCGACCTCCTTTTTACACATAAAAAAACCCATGAACCATAAAAATTCACGGGTTAAATTTCATTTACTGAGCCACCAAGCATGAAGCTTTATACATAGTTCGAAAAAATCTTAAATACAAAAATAAAACTGGAAAAGATTAAGCCGATTACAAAAATCAGATACCCAATACGCAAGTAGGCATATTTTTTCTTCAGCACCTTGCCTAAGAAATAAAGATCGCGCGTTAATGTTTTATATAAAAAGTCTTTATCATGTATAAATTCTTCAATTCCCCATTCGAAATCTTCTATAGCCATATTATGAAAATTACCAAAGAAAAGCAGGTTGCCTTTTCTATTTATCACATCCTCCTTGGTAAGTAAACCATGTGTTGTGCGGGGTATGGTAGAGATAATAGAGATAATGATGGTAACAATACTACTCACCAGCAACGAAAGAGCCGGGAATGTTAAATAGGGGTTATTATCCAGCTTTGGAAACAAGGCTGAGAGCACAATAGAAATAACAATAGCATTGACACTAATAAGGGTATTTGCTTTATCATCAGCAATACGACTAAGGGTTAAGTGATTCCGTAGTTCAATTCTGAACATATTTTCAATTCCTTTATCAGACTTCACTTCCAGCTCTATTTTACCTTTTTTTCCTTTCTTTTTCTTTTTGACCTTTGCTGTTTGCGTCTCTAAATCTTCTAAGGTATTTATTTCCATTTGCAATAATTCTTTTAACTTCTCTTTGTTTTTTTCCTTACCAGCCTGAAAATGCTCTTTAGCATAATCGGTATAAAAGGTATTCTTATCAAAAAAATCAATACATTCTGCTACCCATTCAGCCGGCGTAAGTTTACGAGAGGCACTTATTTCTTTAAAAAGATTCACAAAAGGTTCTCTGATATAGGTTCCCTTTCTGAGGTGAGAGAGATCAGCATCTTTAATAATACACTCGAAAATATCAATGGGTTTATGCGCCAGTTTGGTAGACAGAATAAGACGTTTAACAAAATCGATATCTGCAGCAGAAACCCCTTTTTCGGTAAGGATAAGCTGTGCCAGATCAGCAGCCTTTTTTTCATGATTATCACTCTCTACACAGGCTGTTACATCATGAAACAAAGCCGCTATCTGCATAAGATACAATTCCTTTTCGCTTATTCCTTTTGTATTATTTGCTATTTCGGTAGTGGCTTCATATACATTTAAAGTATGCTCCCAATTATGAAAAAATATAATTGGGTTATTACTTTGCTCAATCTTCTTTTTCACAATCGTCTTACATTGCTCCACCAATTCTATAGAAATTACCTCTGCCATTGTTTTATCCTTTAATTCTCATTAAGAGTACCCCTCACCCCCTATAATTGTTTCACCAAATCAAACATTTTTTCCTGCGATGACTTTTTATTCTCCCCTTCTACATAACTATTATCCTGACCATTAGCCACATATCGCCCTTTTAAACTATCATTTAACTGGCATTTAATCTCCTTACACAACATCTTCTGTATCATTGGGTTCACTACAGGAAAAGCAACCTCTATCCTGTTTGAAAGATTACGTGTCATCCAATCGGCCGAAGCCAGGAATGTTTTACCATTACCCCGATTATGAAAATGATAAATACGAGCATGCTCTAAATAGCGATCAACCACACTCACTATTCTTATATTTTTTTTCTGCGCCACCGATTGCGGAAAATAACAACAGATACCACGTATCACCATATCTATCTTCACACCTGCATCGGCTGCTTTTCTGATTTTATCAATCATCCGAGGGTCTTCAAGACTATTAAGTTTAATGAGCATTTTGCCTTCGCCCCCTTTTTTAGCAATTTCTATTTCCTGATCAATCAGCAATTCCAGGGTATCTCTAAGTACAAAGGGAGCCACCAGCAATAAATGAAAAACAGGCCTGTACTTTTCATCTTTCAGGAAAGCAAAAACCTCATCCAGATCATTTACATAACGTTTATCGGCGGTGAGTAAACCATGATCACAGTATAGCATGGCTGTTTTTTCATTCAGGTTACCTGTACCTAAATAGGCATATGTAGTCACCCCATCCTTTTCCTCT
>JBFHEL010000364.1:0-4147 GCA_041584155.1 Saccharicrinis sp. | reverse complement strand
CTGGTCAGGAAATGAACTTCACCTGTCATTCGGAGAGGTACACCTGTAAAGAAATGACCTCACCTGATTAAGAAATGAGGTACAGAGCTCGCGAAACAAGGTTCACTGGTCAGGAAATGAACTTCACCTGTCAGTCGGAGAGGTACACCTGTAAAGAAATGACCTCGACTGGTTAAGAAATGAGGTACGGAACTCACGAAACAAGGTTCACTGGTCAGGAAATGAACTTTGCTGGTTACACAAAGACAGCAGCTCATACTGCAGCAGTATAAGAGTATGGCATCCTCCAGATGGAACTATTCCAAAATAGTATACTAAGCTTCTAGTCCAGGCTATTTAATACCACGTCAACGGGAATATGACCACATTTAAAATGTCCCTCGGGGCAAGCAACTTTACCATGTGTACCACAAGGACGACAAGGCAAATTATCCTCTGTTTCAATCACCTTAGCATCATCCGATAAGGGTGTATAACCAAAAGCAGGTACTGTGGAGCAAAAAAACGCACGAACCGGAGCATTCACCGCTGAGCACAGATGCAGAGGAGCTGAATCATTTACAAAATTCATTACTGCATTTTTCATCAATGCAGCTGATTCATTAAACGACAACAAGCCTGCCATATTAACCACATCAGGATGAGTGGACTTTTCAAGAATAAGTTGATTACTCTCTTTATCCCCCGGCCCTCCTATTAAAATCAACCTGCTATTTTGTGGTAATCGATTCATCAATTCAACCCATTTTTCAACAGGATATTGCTTTGTAAACCAGACCGAATTGGGCGATAAACAATAGTAGGATTTATTCTGCTTAACTTTTTCAAAATCCTCAACCCGCGGATACATAACAGGTTTTTCAAAAGATTGATCTGTTAAGGACTCAATAAGAATCAGGTTTCTTTCAACCTCATGTTTATTGCTTCCATTTTCACTCATCTCATGTTTTACTTTTCTGGAAAACAAAAATGACAATGGGTTCTTATCGAAACCAATGGATGTTTTAGCTCCTGCACATACCGTAATAAATCCGGTTGTAAAATACCTTTGTAAATTAACTACCGTGTCGTATTTATTTTGGCGTATTTCTTTAATCAATTGGGTACCATTGGCAAACTTGCGGCTTTTATCAAAAACAATTACCTTATTAACATTAGGATTATTGTCCAATAAACTTTCATTTCCTTTACGAACAATAACATCTACTGTTGATTCAGGATAAAAGCGCTTTAACTTTGAAATTACAGGTAATGCCAGAATCACATCTCCAATAAAAGCTGTTTGAATAACCAGAAATTTCTTTTTGCCTCCCATTTCTTTTTGCATGTACTTTAAGTTCTTTATTCACTAAAAAGATTGCCAAAACTACAAATTATTCACTAAATAAAGGCATACATCTCAGCTCACCCGAAAATTACATCTATTATCTAAGCGCTAAAGCAAACATTTTTATAGGTAAATAGCTATATTTGCCATTGTTTATTATCATATAAATATGTCTTTTAATTTTTGACATACGACTTATTTATAATACCGCTTTTATGATTCAAACCGGGTTTTAGTGAATATTACCCTCGCAAAGAATAATCTAAACTATTACATTCAAAAAATAAGAATGTCATAATCACCTGGGGTATTATAATTGAAACAATTATATATGAATAAACTTGTTAACGCTAAAAACAAATAAAATGATTATAGTTACTGGAGGAGCCGGATTTATAGGTAGCAACATCGTTAAAGGACTTAACGATTTGGGATATGAGAACATTCTGATCGTTGACAATCTTGCAAAGACGCAGAAATACCTGAATCTGAATCGTCTTAAGTTTACTGATTACATTGACAAACAAGACTTTATTCAGCAGCTACCATCATTCAATAATGTAGAAGCAATTATTCATCAGGGAGCCTGCTCTGCAACTACAGAACTTGATGCCAACTATCTTATTCGTAACAACTACGAATATTCAAAAACGCTCTTACACTATTCTTTGGAGAAAAAAATCCCTTTTATATATGCCTCTAGTGCTTCGGTATATGGCAATGGTGAAAATGGTTTTTCAGAAACTCCGGAATGCGAATATCCCTTAAATGGATACGCCTTCTCAAAATACATCTTCGATAACTACGTTCGTCAAACAGTTAATTTTGAAAAAGATTCTCCTGTTGTTGGCTTGCGTTATTTTAATGTTTTTGGTTATCAGGAAAATCACAAAGGCAGCATGGCTTCTGTTCCTTTTCATTTTTACAATCAAGCCACCGAAAAGGGTGCAATAAACATATTTGAAGGAAGTGATCATTTCTTACGTGACTTCATCTTTATCGAAGATGTGATTAAAGTCGTGTTGTTCTTTTTTGAATCGAAAAAAAGTGGCATCTACAATTGTGGCACAGGCAAAGAAAGATCATTTATGGATATGGCAAATATTTTTGTAAAACTTTATGGCCAATGTACCATTCACACTATTCCATTCCCCGATCACCTGAAAGGCAAGTATCAATCTTTTACAAAGGCCGACATAAACAGGCTGAGAGCTGTAGGATATAAAAACACCTTTATGACACTGGAAGAAGGAATGGAAAAATATTTACTTAAACTTAAGAGTAACAATGGGCTGCTATAAAGCCTCCATAACTATTTTTGGGTTTTGAATTAAAAAGAGTCCTTTTATTTAACATCCTGGTAAAACGAAATAACACCTCTAAATTGCCTTCTGAAATCTTTTATTTTTACATTAAAAGATCCTGCAGCGGCATTGGTACTCCTGTTGTTGAAGAAGTTTGATATATTGTTGTAATAATTGTAAAATATGTAGGCAATAGTATTGAAAGACCTGAACCCGCTTTGCCTTACCTTTTGGGCTCACTGTGCCAGTTTTAACCATCCTACTTGCTTGATGCACTCATAGTTGTATGCGTATTTTAATTCAACAGCGAGATAATAAGCCTTCTTTATTTCCGAATATCTTTCAAATAGAAGTTCTGCTCGCTGCTTTTGAGAAGCAGTTCATTTTTCGGAAGATTTGAAAAGCAGATACCTGCTACGTGCCAATAATTGCTTTAAGGAATCGCCGTTTGGGAGAATCCCGGGAGAGTACTCGGTTCCAATTTTATATCATATTTAAGTTTGCAACATAACTTTCTCTGCAAACCCAAAAATATCAGCAGATCCCGTTTTAGGGCAAGGGCGGGAATAGAGACAATTATACTGCCATATTAAGCATCACCACCGAATGTTAAGAAATTATCTAAAAGGTATCGATGGAGATAAAACAAATACCATTTTAGCAGGAACAGGATTTAATTTAAAGAAAATGCTCAATAGAATTTAAGAGCAAATTCTTATTATCCTATTTCAATTTATGGAAAGTTAATTTTTTCTATAAATAGAAAAAATCAAAGAATAACTCTTTTTTAGGTCTGACTAATTAAAATGTATTGAATTAATAAATATTTTTTTGTACAATTGCCATGCCGTCTAAAGTGTCTAAGCTATACTTAGTTGAGTGATATGCTTAAACTAAAAACAGTAAGCTGGCAGTCGATATAAATTTAAATCAGCAGGAAAGAGTTTATATAAACTTGGTCAGTTATTACCTTATGAATAATAATTAATCAGACAAAGTAGTGGCGTTTATTAAAACGAATTTGGCTTTAAAGGACTAGTATATAAAATAAATAAAGAGATGTCAGTAAGGATATCTACTTTATTGAAAAAAGAAAAATTGTAATTAACTAAACTAGAAATAATGATTAACACGCAAATGATTATTGGTGTGATAATACACACGCTTATGTCTTTAATTTTGATAAATGATCCAGAATATAGTTTTCTTGGCTATGGAATTGGTGTTATCGTATTGGTGAATATATTAGGAATGCTTTTAATGGCTTCAAAAAAGACTATTTTAGGAGCCAGGATATTTATGATTTCATCAATATTAATGGTACCCATTGGATTAATTGGGGCATTAGGAGCCAGGAAAATAATTGATGAAAAGAAAAAAGAAGAATTTTATAATAATTTAAATAGATAATAGAAAGATGAGTACGGTTAAAGAAATAAAACCAGCAAAGAAATTTATAAAACAACAAATCACTTCCGGCTTTGTATTCACCGGGATTGGTGTTGTTGGATTATTT
>JBFHEL010000363.1:0-4175 GCA_041584155.1 Saccharicrinis sp. | reverse complement strand
GCCTTATGTTTTTTACGATGGGACCGTTAATAGTCCTGTATTTAAACCAACCTCCTTTTGAGCCGCGAGAAAGAGATTATGTTTTTGTGGGTAGTTTTTATGCCTTTAGTTTTTTTATGGCCTTTGGTGTTTTTGCTGTGCTAAGGTCTTTTGATAAATATTATTCCAAAGGACGAATTTCTTATTTTTTAATGCTTGTATTGATTGTGGCATTGCCTGGTTTATTGTTGTGTACAAATTTTGATGATCATAACAGGCATAACAGAACTCTGGCCAGAGAGATGGCCATGTCCTATCTCAATAGCTGCAAGCCTAATGCTATTCTTATTACTTATGGCGATAACGATACTTATCCATTATGGTATGCACAATCGGTTGAAGGCATAAGGTGTGATGTTCGTGTGATAAATGGAGGTTTGCTCTCGGCCGATTGGTATATTCGGCAGCAAACCTATAGGCAAGGCCTGTCAAAACCTGTTCGTTTTACTATTCCTGTAGATAGCTATACAAAGGAAGGATTAGATTATGTGATGGTAAACACCAGCAATAAGAAACCTCAGGCAATAGCGATGGCTTTGCAAGATATGTCGAATTCAGCAGGAAAGTCGCCAATGGTTACCTTGGGTGGTAAGGAGCTTTATTATTTATCGTCTTCGTGTTTTGGCCTGAATGACGATTCAACAATGACTATTGAGTTGAATAAGAGATATTATGGGATGGGAGAAATGGCTCTTTTAGATCTGGTGGTTTCCAATTGTCATGACCGCCCTGTTTATATTACCAATGTGACTCCGGCATCGGAGGTTCCTGGATTAGGAAAATATTTTAAACAAAGAGGACTGTTGAAAGAGCTGGTGTTAGATGGTGAAGACATTGGACTCGCAGAGCAGGTGAAAATATTTATGGAAGATATTCGTTTGCCGGATTACGATCAGAGTTGGCTTGATGCTACCTGCTTAAATGCCTTACAATCTTCTTCTGTAAGAGAAATTTGTATGGCCTTAGCAAAGCAATTACTTAACAACAACCAAATCAACGAAGCTCAGAAGATAGTGTTTAAATGTAACAGGATATTTCCGGTTGGAGAATATGATGAAAGCAAGCAGGCTCTTGAGTGGATCGACTTATTATTTCGGGTTCAGTTGATTAATGAAGCATCGCTGCAACTGAAACACTACATTGGCATAACCAACCAAAACTATTATTTTTATCAATCTTCGGTAAAGTATTTGGGAGTGGGTATGAATAAATATGCTCAGGAGGAAACGGAGACTTTGCAAAAGCTAAATGCCATGGCTCATCAATATAAAGATCAGCGTAGCGTTAAAAAATAGTTAAAACAGAAAGTATCACAGGGTTTAAAAAATGGTTTAATAAAATTTACTTATTTTTGGGCTCGTGAAAAGAATGTCTATAACAAAAAGTCATAATATTATCCTGATATACAAGCTCAATAACGTATAACTTATGAAGAATTATAAACTACTCAACAATATATTTGGATGGGTGTCATTTTTGGTTGCAGCGGTAACCTATACTTTAACGATAGAGCCCACAGCCAGTTTTTGGGACTGTGGTGAATTTATTTCAACTTCCTATAAACTATTGGTAGGTCATCCACCGGGAGCCCCGGTTTTTATGATATTGGGTAGATTCTTCTCTTTATTTGCCGGTGAGCCGGGCTCTGTGGCCAAGATGATCAATATTCTAAGTGCTTTAGCCAGTGCCTTCACTATCATGTTTTTATATTGGACTATCACCCATTTGGCTCGAAAAATTTTCATGAATGAGCAGGAGGAAGAATGGCGGGCTTGGGCTGTTCTTGGAGCCGGATTAGTAGGTGCTTTAGCCTATACTTTTTCAGATACTTTTTGGTTTTCGGCCGTTGAAGGTGAAGTTTATGCCATGTCATCCTTGTTTACGGCCTTGGTTTTTTGGGCTATTTTAAAATGGGAAAATGTTGCTGATGAACCTTTTTCAAACAGGTGGTTAATATTAATCGCTTATCTTATGGGCCTTTCAATAGGGGTTCACTTGTTAAACCTGTTGGCCATACCTGCTATTGTTTTGGTTTATTATTTCAAAAAATTTGAAGTTACCCGAAAAGGCTTACTTTCTGCATTAGCCATCTCAGGCGTACTATTGATGGGTATATTATATGGTATTATTCCTTACACAGTAAAAATTGCCAGTTGGTTTGAGTTGTTGTTTGTTAATAATTTTGGTTTTCCTTTTAATACCGGGTTAGCAGTGTATTTTACTCTGTTAATAGGGGGTGTTATCTTTGGGATCTGGTATACCAATAAGCACAATAAAGTAATTGCTAACACTATTATCCTTGGGGTAACGGTTATTTTAATTGGATATTCATCCTTTGCAATGATTGTTATCCGATCATATGCTAATCCTACCATGGATCAAAACTCTCCTGAAGATGTGTTTGCGATGATGGGCTATCTCAACAGGGAGCAATACGGTAATAGACCCTTGTTTGTGGGAGAATATTATAATTCGGAAATTGATATGAAAGCTTCTACAGAAAAAGAAGGCGATCCTATCAGAATTAAAAAGGATGGAAAATATGTAACAGTTGATCATAAGCCAGAGTACGTTTTTAACGATAAAACAACTACCATCTTCCCGCGTATGTATAGTCGTGAACCACGACATATTCAAGAGTATAAGAACTGGGCGGGGATTTCTAAGGGTAAAAAGGTTCGTGTTCAGGATGAGGAATCAGGAGAAATGAAAACCATCACCTTACCTTCGTTTGGCGATAACCTGACTTTCTTTTTCCGTTATCAGATACAGTATATGTATTTCAGATATTTTATGTGGAATTTTGCCGGACGCCAGAACGATATACAGGGAAATGGTGAGGTGCATAAAGGAAACTGGATTAGCGGCATCCCTTTTATTGACAATGCCAGACTGGGAGATCAGTCTAAATTGCCTGATATGTATAAAAATAACAAGGCCAGGAATAAATACTATATGCTTCCATTAATTTTGGGCTTGTTAGGTTTACTGTTTCAATATAATGCCGGACGTAAAGGGAAAGAAGGTTTTTGGATTGTTATGCTGTTGTTTTTCTTAACCGGATTGGCCATTGTGCTGTATCTAAACCAAACGCCTTTGCAGCCCCGTGAACGAGATTATGCTTATGCCGGGTCTTTTTATGCTTTCTCTATCTGGATAGGACTTGGGGTGTTGGCTGTAGTTGATGCTTTTAAAAGATTCTTACCCGGTAAGAGCTCTGCCATAGCAGCTACATTGCTAACTCTGGTAACGGTTCCTATAAATATGTTAGCTCAAAACTGGGATGATCATAATCGCTCGAACCGTTTTGTGGCGCGTGATCTGGCATTTAACTATCTGGATACCTGCGATAAGGATGCGATTATATTTACCAATGGCGATAATGATACTTTCCCACTATGGTACGCCCAGGAAGTTGAGGGATATCGTTTAGATGTTCGTGTTTGTAACCTCAGTTATTTGCAGACAGATTGGTATATCGACCAGATGAAACGTAAGGCCTATGATAGCGATCCCTTGCCATTCTCCCTTGAGCATGATCAGTATGTCACTGGGTCTCGGGATATGGCCTATATGGTTGAACTGAAAAAAGACAGATTGGATTTAAAAACAGCCATTAACTTTTTAGCCAGCGACAACCCTAAAACCAAACAAATACCAGGTTATCAGGGATATCATGAATTTTTGCCGGCACGTAGATTTAAGGTCCCTGTTGATAGTCTTAAGGTTATTCAAACCGGTATTGTGAGTGAACAAGAGGCCAACTTGATTGAATCTCAGATGAATATCGATATCAACAAAAACAGGATATTGAAAAACGAGATTATGATTCTTGATCTATTGGCAAATAATGATTGGAACAGACCTATTTATTTTGCAGTTACAGTAGGAAGAGATAATTATGCTAGTCTGGAAGATTATTTCCAACTCGAAGGATTTGCCTATAAAGTAGTGCCTATCAAAACAACTAACGCTGATGGACAAACAGGTAGAGTAGGCGTGGATAAGATGTATGATAATTTTAAAAATAAATTTAGATGGGGAGGCTTTGATGATCCAAGGGTTTATTTAGATGAGAATCATCAGCGTATGGCCATGAATATCCGTAACAATATGTCACGTTTGGCATCTGCTTT
>JBFHEL010000362.1:0-4199 GCA_041584155.1 Saccharicrinis sp. | reverse complement strand
TTTTTTTATAATTATTTAAGCACATTTATTCCATAAAATATAGATTTGTACAATCATTACTCAATACAAATAAGGTTAGCGCATAAAAAAACACAAAAACAAAGAACCGAATGAAAAACTTGCTTACCACTTTATTAATCATAACTTTCATTGCAGGATGTCAGTCTACAACTCAGGCACAACATACAGCATCATTAAAACTAAATCTCGAAGACTTATACAAAAACAATGTCTTCAGTCAAAAAGGAATAAAGTCGGTTCGCTGGATGAAAGACGACAAAGGCTACTCCACCCTTGAAAGCAATAAAGACCTGGGAGGGAAAGACATTGTAAGCTATGATGCTAAAACAGGAGTGCGTCAGGTATTGGTATCTGCCAAAAACCTCATTCCCGATGGAAAAACTAAACCCATTGTTATCTATAGTTATACATGGTCACACGATAACAGCAAATTACTCATTTTCACCAATACACGTAAGGTATGGCGCTACCACACCCGGGGCGACTACTGGGTACTTGACTTAAAAAACGGCAAACTCACTCAAATAGGTCGTGCTTTGGAATCAACCTGGCTAATGTTTGCCAAATTTTCTCCCGATGCTAAAAAAGTGGGCTTTGTATATAAGCAAAACATATATGTTCAGAATCTACAAACAGATAAATTAGAACAGTTAACCTCCGACGGAGCTGACAATATCATCAATGGCACCTTCGACTGGGCCTATGAAGAAGAACTAAGCTGTCGAGATGGATTTCGTTGGAGCCCTGACAGCAAGAAAATAGCTTTTTGGCAAATGGATACCAAGGGAACTGGAACATTTTATATGATCAACAATATCGATTCCGTTTATCCCAAAGTAATCCCTTTACCTTATCCTAAAGTTGGTACCTCCAACTCGTCGGCAAAGATTGGAACAATTACCCTTGCTGATAATAGGATTAAATGGATGGATATTCCCGGTGACCCGAGAAATAATTACCTGGCTCGGATGGATTGGGCCAATTCATCCGACACACTAGTTATTCAGCAATTGAATCGCGAACAGAACACTAATAAAGTATATTTTGCCAGTGCAAACAGTGGAAAAAGCAGAGTTATTTACACCGAAAAAGTTGAAACCTGGCTCGATATTTACAATAACCTTACCTGGTTAAATAATGGAAAAGAATTCAGCTGGTTAAGCGATCAATCAGGATGGT
Organism: Saccharicrinis sp.; assembly: GCA_041584155.1. GTDB lineage: Bacteria > Bacteroidota > Bacteroidia > Bacteroidales > Marinilabiliaceae > Saccharicrinis. The sequence goes on along the minus strand of JBFHEL010000362.1, from coordinate 2,999 downwards.
TACACCTGAATAAAGTCTCCGTGGAAAAAGGTGATATTACACCTGTCACTTCGGGTAATTTCGAGGTGATTGAATTACTGAATATCGACCAGAAGAATGGTTGGGCCTATTATATTGCTTCGCCCGAAAATCCAACGCAACGATATCTTTACCGAAGCCAACTTAATGGAAAGGGTAAAGCAGAAAGACTTTCTCCGATAAGCCAGGCTGGACAACATTCCTACAATATCTCGCCCGACTGTAGCTATGCGATTCACACATTTTCTAATCACAACACACCTCCTATATACTCTGTGATATCGCTACCCGACCATAAGGTACTTCGTGTTTTGGAAGATAATAGTGAACTTAAAAATACGATGGCTAAATACAAAATTCCTGACAAAGAATTCCTGAAAATAAAGACTGATGAAGGAATGGAATTTGATGCCTACCTTATTAAACCTACTGATTTTGATCCTAGTAAAAAATACCCGGTGATATTTTATGTGTACGGCGAACCTGCCAGTGCAACCGTTCAGGATAAATGGGTAGGTAACCTTTGGGATCAATTGTTGGCACAGGAAGGTTACCTTGTTATCAGTATTGATAACAGGGGTACTGATACCCCTCGTGGTCGTGATTTCAGGAAAAGTGTTTATAAAAAAATTGGTATTCTGGCACCCATAGATCAGGCGGCTTGCGCCCGAAAAATAATGGAATGGGATTTTGTGGACTCCAATCGTATTGGAATCTGGGGATGGAGCGGAGGTGGCTCAAATACCTTAAACTGTATATTCCGTTACCCGGAAATATATAAAACAGGTATCGCCATTGCCTTTATCAGCAATCAGTTACTATATGACAATATTTATCAGGAACGCTATATGAACCTTCCTGAAAAAAATATAGAAGGCTATCGCAACGGAAGCCCGATAACTCATGCTAAAAACCTGGATGGAAACCTACTTTTGATTCATGGTTCGGGCGACGATAACTGCCACTACCAAAGTTGCCAAATGCTGGCGAACGAGCTAATTAAACAAAATAAATATTTTACAATGATCGATTACCCAATGCGATCGCATAGTATTAACGAAAGAGAAAACACCACTTTGCACCTACGTATGACCATGTTAAACTACTGGAAAAAGAACTTACCCGCTGGTGGAAGATAATAATGAGTGGAAAAAACAGAAATCATAACAAAGGGAGAAAGGGACTTACAATTTAGCCAGAAATAGGGTCTTTAAAATCTCTATCCCTTACTTCCTGATAATAGATAAATAGATATGTTTCAAAAAGAAACCTACTTACAACGAAGAAATCAATTGAAGGAAAAAGTTGGTAAAGGATTAATTCTGTTATTCGGAAACGGTGAATCACCGATGAATTATACCGACAACACCTACCACTTTAGGCAGGACAGTACTTTTCTTTATTATTTTGGCATTAATCGTCCTGAATTAGTTGCCATCATAGATATTGACAACGACGCTGAAATAATTTTTGGTGATGAATATACGGTTGAAGATTTTGTTTGGCGTGGTGCTCAACCTTCAATAGCTGAAAAAGGTGAACTTTGCGGAGTTACAAAGGTTCAACCAGCTAAGGATTTAGCCCCTACATTAGCTAATGCTAAACAAAAAGATCAGACCATACATTTTTTGCCACTTTATCGTCCTGAAAACAAGATAAAACTTCAGGAATTAATCGGAATTAATCCCAAGCAGGTTGCGTCAGAATATTCCATCGATTTAGTTAAAGCTATCGTTAGTCAGCGTGAAATAAAATCGGCCGAAGAAATTATTCAGATAGAACAAGCTGTTGATATCTCAGTAGATATGCATGTGGCTGCTATGAAGTATTCCAAACCTGGAATGACCGAAGCTCAGGTTACTGCCGAAATTCATCAAGTTGCGCTGGCTGCCGGTGGAAATATTTCGTTTCCCATCATTGCCACCAAAAATGGTCAAACACTGCACAATCATTTTCATGGGAATGTCCTAAACGAAGGAGATCTGTTACTGATTGATGCCGGTTTTGAAAATAAGATGTGTTATGCTGGTGATTTGTCAAGTACTATTTCTGTGAGTAAAACGTTCACTCCTCTTCAAAAAGAAATTTATCAATTAACGCTCGACGCTCATCAGGCAGCTATAAATACGCTGGGTGTTGGTATTCAATTCCGAAATGCGCACCAAGCAGCTTGCACTACTATTTTTGATGGTTTAAAAGCAATGGGATTTACCAAAGGAAATGCTTTTGATGCTTTTGAAGCTGGAGCACACGCCCTGTTTTTTCCTTGTGGAACAGGACATATGATGGGTCTGGATGTACATGATATGGAAGACCTTGGAGAGGTTTGGGTGGGATACAATGGGCAGCCCAAAAGCACCCTGTTTGGATTGAAGTCCTTAAGACTTGCTAAACCTTTACAACCCGGACATGTATTCACCATTGAGCCCGGTATTTATTTTATCCCAGAATTAATTGACTTATGGAGAAGTCAGAATAAATTCAATGATTTTATCAACTGGGATAAGGTAGATTCCTACCGTAATTTTGGTGGAATAAGAAACGAAGAGGATTTTGTAATGACCGATAAAGGAGCCAAACTATTGGGTAAACCTAAACCTAAAACCATCGCAGAAGTAGAAGCCCTTAGGCATTAGATTCGTATTTAATAGGCAAATTGATAAAAAGCTGCTGTTTATCTTCTCAGAAGGAAAATATTGTTCCGCTCCTATTTGTTGAAAGTTCTTGAATAATCGGGGTACGACTATTAGTCGCACGCCGATTACCAATAATGGTATTATCATAAGAAAAAATAGTATTTGCTTCGTTTACAATGCTTTATAAATAAAAATATCATATCACTCATTTCCTATTTTAACCCTGTATTTTCAAGTCCGGTTGGTCCTTCAGAATATGATTCTTCCCAAATCAAACGAGGTTGATTCCAATCCGGAATACCGATACTGTCATATTGGGCATAGTAATCAACATGAAATGGTTTT
>JBFHEL010000361.1:0-4224 GCA_041584155.1 Saccharicrinis sp. | reverse complement strand
TTCCAATTAAATTACTTGCTCCATAGTGGCCTGCATTCTTCTCAATTTTTAAGTATATAGGATTTTTTTGAGCTTCTCTGTTTTGTAATCTGGCTACAAACTTATAGGAATGAAAAGGCGGTACTCTGTCATCATGATCGGCTGTAACTACCAGCATGATTGGGTAATTCACATCTTCTTTAATATTAGCATAAGGCGAATAGTTGTATAAATTAACGAAACTGGCGCTATCCTTCACTGTTCCATATTCGCCGGTATGAAAATGTCCTACGGTAAAGTGTTCTAGTCTAAGCATATCTAGTGGAGCTACTACGGGAGCAACCACTTTAAATAAATCAGGGCGCTGTATGGCTGATGCGGCTACAACCAAGCCTCCATTTGAAACACCTGTAATGGCTAGCTTATCAGGCTTAGTGTATTTTTCGTTTATTAAATACTCTGCTCCGGCAATAAAATCATCAAAGCTGGTTTGTTTATTATCTCCCCGACCATCAAAAGCCCATTGTTTTCCTCTGTCTCCGCCTCCTCTTATATTGGCAAAGGCAAATACTCCGCCATTTTTAACAAAATATACAATGCCTGGATTAAAAGAGGGGGTAGAAACAGAGCCGAATCCTCCGTATGCTTTTAATATGGTTGGATGAGTACCATCCAGCTCTAAGCCTTTTTTATATACCAGAATCATAGGAACAAGGGTGCCATCTTTTGATGGATATTCAACTTCATGGTATTCAATGTCATTAATCATAAAGGAAACATGGGTTAAACCTACAGGTTCTCTATTGTAGGAATAGATGTTAAGTTTATAGGCTAGATGAGGTGTAGTGTATGAATTTAACTCGAAATATATATCATTATCATTGTATTCGCCACTAATAGTAGATATCGAGGTAGCAGTTGGTAAATCAAGCTTATACATAATGTGGCCATCATATCCACTCAAGAGTAAAACAGGATGCTGGTTGGTTTGATAAATGGCTAATATTTTATCTTTGAATAGTTTTACTTCTAATAATACTGATTCTTTGAATTCAGGAAGTATTTCCCGCCATTTTTGAGGATTGGCAGGATCGATTTCAACCATTATGCCTCCCTGGTTATCCTGGGAGGTGCAAGCTAATATTTTACCTTCCCGACTGTTCAAAATATCAATGTCGTATTTGTAATTCATAACCAGAGGTTTAAAGTGAGGGCTGCTCTGGTGAAAATCCATATAAAATACATTTCTAATTCCGGTACTTCTATTGGTTTCTTTAACGATTAAAAAACGTTCGTTAATGCTTGTTGTAAAATCAAAATCTAAATAGGGATTATTTCTTTCAAATATTAATTCGTCCTCATCCTGACTAGTCCCTAGTTTATGATAAAAAATTTGTTGTTCTTTAGTTGCTCCAAACTGATTGTTTTGTTTATATGTACAGTAATAGAACCCATTATTTCGCCAGGCAATATTCGAGAATTTTAAACCTTTTAAATGATCTTTACAATGGTTTCGGTTGCTAAGATTAACTATTTTAACTTCGGCCCAATCACTTCCGTTACGCGAAAATTCATAAGCTAAATATTTTGAATCCCCTGATACGTAATAACTTTTTAATCTGATTTTATCTTTTGTTGAAATGTAAGTTGGATCAACGAGTAATGAATTATCGCCATTTACTCTGCTACGGTAATATAAAGCCGGTTCATTTATAGCCGAGTAAACGCCTGTGGTGAAAAAATACTTTCCTTTTTTATACGGGAAATTATTATCAAAAAAAGTATACTTATCAACCTTGTTAAGAGCATTGGTACGTAAAAGACTTTTGTTTAATGCTTGTTTTGAAAGCTTGTTTTGATTCTTAATCCATTCACTAGTCGCCGGTGTTTTAATGTCTTCTAACCACCTGTATTTATCTTGTATAATATAATCATGGTAAAAGGTATCTACCACAGTGCTTTCGTTGGTAATGATAGGGTAGTCTTGCTGCGCAAACGAAGTAAATGTGACCAAAAGAAAGAATAATAAAAAGCATTCTTGCTTCATTTTAAAGAGGTTTAAGTTATCGTATGTTTATTATATGGTCACAATATTACATAATTAAATTTAGCATGCAAATGAGTATGCTATGTAAGATTGGTCTCACGGGTATTTGTAAAAAAAACAGTGAAAAAATTGATTAAAATAGTTGTTCAACTAAAATATTAGTTGTAGATTTGAACTATCGTTATAGTTGAATTATGAGTATTGAGAGGTAAAAGAATTTTGATACTTGTGTGTTGAGATTTAAATATTTAAAGAAAAGATGAAAGAATTAACAAAAGCAGAAGAACAAGTCATGCAAATCATGTGGGAATTGGGCAAAACCACAGTGAAAAGTATTGTAGAGAAGATGCCGGAACCCAAACCAGCCTTTAATACAGTATCTACCATTGTCAGGATTTTAGAAACCAAAGGGTTTGTAGATCATGAAAAACAAGGTAGAGGCTACGTTTATTTTGCTATTGTATCAAAAGAAGCTTATCGCAAAAAGTTTATGAAACGTTTTGTGTCGAATTATTTTCAAGGGTCATTAAAAGAGTTGGTCTCCTTTTTTGCAAAGGAAGATAAAATGGATATTCAAGAACTTGAGGATTTATTGAATGATGTTAAAAATGAATTAGATAAAGAAAAAAAATAGTTATGGAATCTGTAATAAGATATTTGCTCGAGTCGTCTGCAATATTAGGTATGTTAACTATTTTTTATCGTTTGGTGTTGCATCACGAACTCATGTTTAAATTTAACCGGTTGTATCTCCTTGTTTCTCTTATGCTGGCTGTGTTTGTTCCTTTTGTTCATCTCACCTCATTGGGAACTTCGGGAGCTAATCAGGCGACTGGTTTTGTGAATATGATGGCTTCTGTGAATGTATATGGCGGTCAGGTTCAGCAAAAAATAATTCCTCTTATTGCAGATCATCAGTTTTTCAACTGGCTTTATTTGGTGGGAGCTGTATTGTTATTGACCAGACTGCTTTATGGTATTGTCCGATTGGGCGGATTATCACGTAAAGCTGAATGGTTAAAAATAAAGGGTTTTAAAGTGGCTAAATTGCCCGGTCGGTTTAATCCTTTTTCGTTCTTTCATATCATTTTTGTAAATAGTTCTTTGTATTCGGATGACGATTTGGATCAAATAATTCAACACGAGATTGCTCATATTCGATTTAAACATTCTATAGATGTATTAATTATTGAAGCGCTTTTAATTATGCAGTGGTTTAATCCATTTGCCTGGGTTATTCGTAGGTTAATAAAAGAGCTTCATGAGTTTCAGGCTGATAAAGAAGTGATTAAAAAGGGCGCTTCTGTAGGTCAGTATAAAATGTTGTTGTTGTGCCAGGCTACAGGTGCCCGCCTATTGCCGGTCAATAACTTTAATCAATCTATTACTAAAAAAAGATTTAAAATGATGACAAATAATTCCTTAAAAAATAATCGTTTAGCAAAAGTGTTGTTAAGCCTGTTTGTTGTATCCTCAGTGACATTCTTTTTTGCTTGTGATAACACAAGTGAGGATGTGGATGGGGTAGAAAGTGTTCTAAAATCAACTGACTCTGGTATAAATGATGAGGTGGCTTATGATCTTGTGGATCAGATGCCTGAATATCCGGATGGAGATTTCGCCTTAAGAAAATTTATTGCCATGAATGTTAAATACCCCAAAGAAGCGCAAGAATTAGGCGTTGAGGGTAGGGTATATGTACAGTTTGTGGTGAGTGATGACGGTTCTGTAACAAATGTAAAAGTGGCAAAAGGGGTAAGTGAATCTCTTGATGCGGAAGCGGTTAGGGTTATTAGTGAAATGCCTGACTGGACACCTGGTTATCAGGGAGGTGAGGCTGTAAATGTGAATTATACTGTGCCAATTAACTTTGTATTGCAAGGAGATGAAGCAGAGGAAACAATATCGGATGACGATATGAGTAGCCATTTGATTATTCTAGATGGAGAAGAGGTAGATGCCAGTGAAATTAAAGGAATAGAATCTAAAATAGAATCAATGAATGTGTTAAAAGGTGATGCAGCCATCAAAAAATATGGAGATAAAGGTGCAAATGGCGTTGTGGAGATTTTAACTAAACGCGAGAAGGGTGATAATACAGAAATTGGCGAAACCGCTGTGGTTAGTTATCACTAATGTAATTAGCAAGCTATAAAGAAACCATCAGTTGTTACAGCTGGTGGTTTTTTTATGGGGTT
>JBFHEL010000360.1:0-4229 GCA_041584155.1 Saccharicrinis sp. | reverse complement strand
TTAATATCGTTTAACCTAAATTTTCCTTTTATGGTGCAGCTTATGAATTCTCCTTCCGAAGTTTTTACCAAATATCTGCTTCCGGTTGATTTGAATACGATGCCTGTTTTCAATGTTATAATTTTGGTTGTGTTATCGATGAGCTCTAATTAGGGTATAAAAATGATAAAATTTACTGATAGTTTCGGTGTTTATAATTATATTTTTTACATTATATACCTGATTTTATTGAATGAGACTTGCCCCTTTGGAGAGGAAAGTAAAAATAAAAAACACCAAAACGAACGTGATAAATATGAAATATGCAATATATAATAAAAAATAGTTCTCTGATAATGTGTTTGTGGTTTCTTAGCTCCTGGTTGAATCTTCTTTCAGCTCAGCAAATAAACGCTAAAGAAATCATAGATAAAGCTAACGATCTAATGAGGGGTAAAACCAGTGAATCGGAGATGGAAATGACCATTACCCGAACTGAATGGCAGCGAACCTTACGGTTTAAAGCATGGTCCAAAGGAGTAGATTATTCTCTGATTTATGTCACCTACCCCGCCCGTGAAAAAGGACAGGTATTCCTAAAGAGACAAAAGGATATGTGGAATTATCTTCCTACTATCGAAAAAATGATTAAAATACCACCCAGCATGATGATGCAATCATGGATGGGATCGGATATGACGAATGATGATTTGGTAAAGGGAGCCTCTATTGTCGAGGATTATAACCATCTTTTAATCAAAGAAGAAGAGCAAGATGGCTACGCCTGTTGGGTGATTGAGTTAATACCAAAGGAAGAGGCCGCAGTAGTGTGGGGTAAGATTATCAGCTGGGTGAGTCAAAAAGGATATATGAACCTGAGAAATGAGTATTACGATGAAGATGGCTTTTTGGTAAATACCGAAATCTTATCAGAAATAAAAGCCGTGGGTGATCGGATTATGCCCACACACTTTGAAATTATTCCGGAAGATAAAAAAGGACAAAAAACAACCATGAAATTTACTCAGGTTAGTTTTGACAAGCCCATTGACGACTCTTTTTTTTCCATCCAAAATATGAAAAGGATCAGGTAAAGACAATACACCGATTAAAGCCATGGGTGCAAAATGAGTAAAAAAAAAGAACACTCATCTATTGTATTGAATAAATTTAAAAAACAAAGGCATGAAGCTCTTGATTATCGCATGGAGAAATCTGTGGCGCAATAAACGAAGAACACTGATTACCGTATCATCGGTTTTTTTTGGCGTCGTTTTGTGTTCTCTGATGGGCTCTATGCAAGAAGGTTCCTACAATAGCCTGATTAAAAATGTGGTTGATTTTTATGCAGGGTATATGCAGGTTCAACATGAGGAGTATTGGGACGACCCTAATATCAATCATTCCTTTGAGCAGAATATTGAGTTGCTACAACAAATCGAGAGTGAAACCCAAATTACTTATGTTGTTCCCAGACTGGAGAGTTTTACATTGGTATCGAGCGGAGAAAAAACCAAAGGCGCTATGGTCATGGGAATAGATCCGGAAAAGGAAACACAACTGACTGCTATGGCCGATAAAATAACGGATGGCAATTATCTGCTGCAAGATGATAAGGGAATCCTGATCGGTTATGAACTGGCTGCCCGATTATCTGTACAACCAGGCGATACCCTTGTGCTTTTCGGGCAAGGATATCATGGCGTTACAGCAGCCGGAAAATATCCCATTAGAGGTCTGTTTAAATTGTCGAACCCCGTTTTAAACCGCCAGCTGGTTTATCTCGAAATCAATGCTGCCAGAGAATTATTTATGGCAGATAAACGTTTAACGGCTCTGGTTTTAATGGTAAAAGATAATCATACCATGAAAAAAATACTTCCAGCCTTAAAACGAAAAATCACATCGCCTTATAGGGTAATGAGCTGGGAAGAAATGTTCCCTACTCTTATTCAGCAGATAGAAAGTGATCGTTCTTCAGCCTTTGTAATGAAGGGAATTTTATATCTGGTAATCATGTTTGGAATTTTTGGCACCGTGATGATGATGATATCAGAACGCAAAAGAGAGTTTGGAGTCATGATGTCCATTGGCATGCAAAAATACACGTTGGCCTTTATGGTTTTTTCCGAAACGCTGTTTATGGGCATGCTTGGAGTATGTTTAGGTTTTTTAGGAAGTATGCCGGTAGTTGGTTATTTCTTTTTTCATCCCATACCTATTGGAGGTAATGCAGCTGAGTGGATGAATAATCTGGGCTTTGAACCATTTATGTATTTTGCCTGGGATGCTAAGGTATTTATTAACCAGGTTATTGTTGTGTTTATGATTACTGTTTTTGTTTCTATTTTCCCGTTTATCAGAATATTACGACTGACCGAAATGAAAGCCCTGAAGGGATAAAATACTTATACCTATGATTTTAAAAATAGCCTGGCGAAATATATGGCGAAACCCCGTTCGAAGCTGGATACTCATTGTGGCTTTGGTTATGGGTATGTACGCAGGGGTGTTTTCTACTACTTTTATGTATGGATGGATGATGCAACGGTTAAAGGCAGGCATCGAAACCGAGACAGGACACATACAGATACATAAGCCTGGTTTTAATATGGCTGAGGATATTCAAAGTTATTTTGACGGTGTGAATTCACTGATTCAATCTATTGAAAAGACTGATAGCGTGCAGAGTGTTTCTTCCCGTATCGTCATCTCAGCTATGGCTGCAACAACCGAAAAGGCTGTAGGTGTGCAGGTATTAGGCATTAACCCCTACCGGGATTCGCTAGTGGTTGATGTGGCTAAAAAAGTGACTGAGGGGAGTTGGTTCAGGGGAGTAAAAAGAAATCCTGTGGTACTGGGCGAAAAGCTGGCAAAAAAGTTACACCTCAAATTAGGATCGAAAATGATCCTGAGATTTCAGGATTCTCATGGAGAAATATCAGGAGGAGCATTTAGGGTAACAGGTATCTTTAAAACCAACAATACCGGATACGACGAAACTCACCTGTTTGTGAAAGATAATGACCTGCAACGTTTAACATTGCTACCAGACGATATAGCTCACGAAGTGGTTATTCGTTGTATTGATCCTACAGTAGTAAATAAGGTAAAGGAAAAATTAGTTTTACTGGCCAAAGGTCTGGAAGTTGAGTCGTGGAAAGAAATATCCCCCGAATTAGGTTATCTCACCGAAACCATGAATGCCTATATGTATGTGTTTATACTCATTATTTTATTTGCACTCGGGTTTGGCATTGTAAATACAATGCTGATGGCAGTAATGGAACGTTTTCATGAGCTGGGTATGTTAATCGCCGTAGGAATGAAACGCCAACAGGTTTTTTTGATGATCGTTTATGAAACATTGATTCTATCCTTGTTCGGAGGATTAATGGGGATCCTTCTCGGAATAGGCACCACTCAATATACTTCGCATACAGGAATAAACCTGTCAGTATGGACCGAGGGCTTATCGGAAATGGGCTACGCCAGTATCATTTACCCAATGTATCATATACAAATGATTGTTAGTGTTGTGTTTATGGTAATGCTCACCGGGATCTTAGCTTCCCTCTATCCGGCCTATAAAGCACTAAAATTAAACCCTGCTGAAGCATTGCAGTCTATCTAAAAAAACTCAATATTATGGCAATAATTGATATAAACGGTCTGAAAAAAGTATATAATCCTAGTCAAATACCGGTCAAGGCTATTGATGGCATTGATTTAAGTTTTCAGGAAGGCGAATTTACAGCCCTGGTGGCTCCGTCAGGAGCCGGTAAAACAACTCTGCTAAATTTATTAGGAGGCCTGGATACGCCAACAGAAGGGAGTATTGTGATTAATGGGATAAGAATAGATACGCTATCCGCTTCACAAAAAACATCATTCAGGTTAAAAAATATTGGTTTTGTATTTCAGGCTTATAACCTCATCCCTGTTTTAACAGCCATGGAAAATATTGAATTTATAATGGAGCTTCAGGGAATTCCTAAGGATAAGAGAAGACAACGAAGTGAAGAACTCCTTGAAGCAGTGGGAATACCTGACAAAGCCCATGTACGGCCCCGGCAATTATCAGGAGGACAACAGCAAAGAGTCGCCGTTGCAAGAGCCCTTGCTTCTAAACCTAAATTTGTGCTAGCCGATGAGCCTACGGCAAACCTTGATTCTAAATCCACAGAAAATTTATTGGATATAATGCTACAGCTAAATAAAAAGGAAAATATTACATTTATATTTGCCAC
>JBFHEL010000359.1:0-4243 GCA_041584155.1 Saccharicrinis sp. | reverse complement strand
CTGTTCAGCCAGATCATCTCTTGCTAAATGGTGATGTCATTGATATTTGGCAATTTTCAAAGTCATATTTCCCTAAATCTCATCTAAGAGTGGTTCGTCAAATTATAAAAATGATGGAACGAGGAACCCATGTTCATTATATTGTAGGTAATCATGATGAGGCCTTGCGTCGCTTTGTGGGTCTATCAATAGGGAATATGTCGGTGGTGAATAAGGTAGTGCTGGAGATTAATGGAAAGAAAAGCTGGGTGTTTCATGGCGATGCTTTTGATGTGGTTATGCATCATTCAAAATGGTTAGCTAAGCTGGGAGCAACAGGATATGCCATACTGACAGCAATCAATAGAATGGTAAATGGTTTTTTGGCTCTTTTTGGTCAGCGGCGTATTTCTTTGTCGCGCGACATTAAAAGAATGGTAAAAACCAAGCGCAATAATGTAACTACGCGTTTTGAGCAGACAGTAGCAGATTTAGGTATTCAAAAAAAATATCATTATGCAATTTGTGGTCATATTCATTGGCCTGCCAATAAAACCATAGTAAACGATCATGGATCAGTGCGTTATTTAAACTCAGGAGACTGGGTTGAGAACTTAACAGCACTGGAGTTTGAGAATGATGATTGGCATCTGGTATATTTTAATAAAAACGAGTGTTTGTTCACGGAAGAGGATGATATGGCAGAATATAATGATCCCTTGGAGGGATCGGATAAGGTATTATTCAGGGCCATGTTTCGTGATATATTGAGTGATTAAGCAGCACTGGTTTATTGTGTTAAGGTTTTTTACCTGTGCACAAATGGTTTAAAGTATAAGATAGTGATGAGATAAGCCGGGGGTATAGTTTTACATATAAACCGTCTCCTTTCTGCGTGAGGAGTATGATAATCCTTGTGACTTATCCTATATTTTGAGGGATAGCGTATGTGACCATTGTAAATAAATTTAGCACATGAAAATATTATATGCCATACAAGGAACAGGAAATGGACATGTAGCCAGAGCACTTGATGTTATTCCTGTATTAAAAAAACATGGTAAAGTAGATATTGCATTGAGTGGCAACCAAAGTGATATTCAATTGCCGTGGAAAGTAAAATATCGTTTTCATGGAGCAGGTTTTATTTTTGGTAAAAATGGAGGGGTTGATCTATGGAAGACTATCAAAAATATTAGCCTCCCTAATTTATTGTATGAAATAATGAAGGTTCCGGTGCATGATTATGATTTGGTAATTAGTGACTTTGAACCCGTTGTGGCGTGGGCTTGTAGGTTGAGGCTCAAATATTGCGTAGGTATGTCTCATCAGTCGGCTGTTTTGCATAAGGCAGCTCCGGTGCCATTGGTTCCGTGTTGGATTGGAAAAGCTGTTTTAAAATATTATGCCCCGGCTAAAATATATTATGGTTTTCACTTTAAATCATTGGGAGAAAACTTTTTTACTCCTGTTATTCGAAAAGATATAAGGGCTGTCCGGCCAAGTATAGCCGGGCATTACACTGTGTATTTGCCGTCTTATTCCGATAACGCTATTGTGTCATTTCTTGAGAGATATGACGAGGTAAACTGGGAGGTGTTTTCTAAGCATAATGAAAGACCGTTTGTCTATAAAAATATCAAAGTTCAACCTGTTGATCAACGAGGTTTTGTAAAAAGTATGGTATCTTCAATAGGTGTTTTGTGTAATGCAGGCTTTGAAACTCCTGCAGAAGCTCTGTATCTGAAAAAGAAACTGTGTGTGTTGCCTATGAGTGGGCAATATGAGCAGCAGTGTAATGCTGCTATGCTCCAATCAATGGGAGTTCCTGTGTTTACTTCGCTTAATGATGTTGAAGAAAATTTATTTAAACAATGGTTGAGAAATGAAAAAATAGTGGATGTATATTATCCAGATAATACCGATTGGATTATTTCATCGATTGTTAAAGCACATGCAGATAAGGTGAGGAAAGCTGTTTTTGCGTGATAAAAGGCGAAAAAATAAATGTTTTGTCTTTTCTGTTGATTTTGATGGCTTGCTGTACTATTTCTTGACTCGGGAAGAAGAGGGTGTATGAAGGTAATACAGTGATTTTAGATAGATTGGCACCCCTTCCTTTTGCATAGAATCAGACTTTGGAAAAGGGGTAGGTGCCAAAATAGTAATTATAAAATATCGTCAATTTTTTCTGCAGGTCTGCCAATAACAGCTTTACTTCCATTGATAATGATGGGTCTTTCTATCAATTTTGGGTTTTCTGCCATCGCATGAACCAATTCTTCATCAGAAAAGTCCTTTCCTTTGATTTCCTTTTTATAATAATCCTCGTTTTTTCGTATTAATTCGATAGGTTTCATGTTCAGTTTCTTTAATAACTGCCATAATTCCTCAGAATTCAAAGGAGTATCCAGATATTTTACTATCATTGGCGTAATGCCTTTTGTTTCTTTTAAGTAGTCTAACCCTTGTCGGCTTTTTGAGCATCTTGGGTTGTGTAAATACATGATCATGGTTGTTTTTTTACGAAGTTTAGTATTAAACAATAATGATTGATTAGGTTTTTAACTATACAATTCTGAACCTATTTTTCTCCTGCGCCAAACTCCATTAAATAGGCTTTGATAAATTCGTCTATCTCCCCATCCATTACTGCCTGAACATTTGATGTTTCGGTGCCGGTACGAAGGTCTTTAACCATCTTATAAGGCTGAAAAACATAGGAGCGGATTTGAGAACCCCATTCTATCTTTTTTTTGTTGCTTTCTATTTTATTTTGTTCTTCCAGGCGCTTACGCAGCTCCATTTCGTAGAGTTGCGATTTTAACAGGCGCAAGGCATTTTCTTTATTGCCAAGTTGCGAGCGAGACTCTGTGTTTTCAATAATTATACCAGTAGGGGCATGTCGCAGTCTTACGCCGGTCTCTACCTTGTTCACATTCTGTCCTCCTGCACCACCCGATCGAAAGGTGTCCCATGTAATATCTGAAGGATTAATCTCTATTTCAATCGTATCGTCAATTAAGGGTGTGATAAAGACAGAGGTAAAAGAAGTCATTCGTTTATTGGCAGCATTAAAGGGTGAAAGACGCACTAAACGATGTACGCCGTTTTCGCTTTTTAGATATCCGTATGCGAAGTCTCCTTCAAACTGCAGAGTCACTGTTTTTATTCCAGCATCTTCCCCTGGTTGATAGTTAACTTCTTTTACTTTGTACTTGTGTTTCTCTCCCCAGCGTATATACATACGCATCAGCATTTCTGCCCAGTCCTGGCTTTCTGTGCCTCCTGCACCTGCATTGATCTTTAATACGGCACCCATTTTGTCTTCCTCGCGACGAAGCATATTTCTTAGCTCGAGGGCCTCTGTTTTTTGCAGGGCAATGGTAAATTGTTCATCAATGTCTTGTTGTGAGGCCTCGCCTTCTTTCATGAAATCAAAAAGCACATGGATGTCTTCAATAAGCGATTCTATCTCTTTGTAATCGTTTACCCAGGCCTTGAGTTCCCTCAGGCTTTTCATATGTTGTTCTGCAGCCTTGGCATCATCCCAAAAATCAGGATTCTGGGAACGCATTTCCTCTTCTTCTATTTCAATAATTTTGCGGTCGATGTCAAAGATACCTCCTTAACGCCAGCTGACGTCCTGCTAAATCCTTTAGCTGTTCAATAGTGGTCATAAATATTTATTTTGCGCAAATTTAGTTTTTTCTTGACGATATTACCATCTTTTTAGTTAATGGCTGTTTCTTTTTGAGATTATCTTAATGCAATATCTAGACATATATTTGGTCGATTTAAAGTGCCCCAGTTGACCTGCCGTATTCCAATCTTCACAACATTTATCCTTCATGCCCAGGTTATAGTACGATAGTCCCCTGTTGAATAAGGCGTGGGTGTCTTCGGGGTTAATTTCAATGGCCCTGTCGAAATCAGAGATGGCTTCAAGGTAATTCTCAGTTTGAATTTTTAAGGTGCCACGTATAGAATAAGCACCAGGCAGCATTCTGTTCAGGCTGATCGCTTTATCAATATCTTCCAGTGCGAGTTGTGTGTTGTTAAAGTATTGTTTAAGTAAACGGCTTCTTTCGTAATAACCAATGGCATAAAGTGGCGTGCCTTCCACTGCTGTATTAAAGCATTTTATGGCAGTTTCAGTGTCTTTCCGCAACTCTATGGCTAATAATCCAAAGTCTACTAATGCGGGGGCATAGGTTTCATGTTGCTGTATTACAGCGATATATTTCACAAAGGCTTTGTCTTT
>JBFHEL010000358.1:0-4260 GCA_041584155.1 Saccharicrinis sp. | reverse complement strand
AGTCTTATTACCAACAATTTAGGAAATTTAAAACATCGTGATTTTAAAATAGACAGTACAATCCGCAAACCAAGCATAACACACTCCTATTTTTCACCCTTATACCTTCTATTTACTTTTCTTCAATTCGTCTTCCAGTATTTCTTCAATATCGGCATAACACGAACCACAAATGGTTGCCGCATTTGTTTCATCCTGAACAGCTTCCATAGTCTTCAACCCCTTTTCATGTATGAGCTTAACTAAATCTATTTTTCTTAGCAACATATGTTTACAAACAAAATCTCTATCTTCAAACATAATAGTATATATTATAAAATTAATGACTTATTGTTTACTTTATTTTCACATTACATAAACCAAATCAAATTACAAAAGTTCATTGCGTTAAAGCATTTAAAATAAAAAGTTAAAGAAGAGTTAAAATTCAGTTTTTATCGACGATTCGGCATCGTAATTAACATTATTTAACACTTAGGCTGGTTGCCCATTTTTTTAAAAAGGTACTTTTGAGAACCATTAAAACAAGGAATATTTATTAACATTAATAATAAAACTCATGGAGCAATCTGTTGATATAAGAGAGTTAAACGAACGGATAAAAAGTGAAAGTTCATTTGTTGACCTGTTAACAATTGAGATGAACAAGGTTATCGTTGGACAAAAACACCTGATAGAAGGTTTGCTTATTGGTCTGCTTAGCGATGGTCACATATTACTGGAAGGAGTTCCGGGGCTAGCTAAAACACTAGCAATAAACACACTGGCTACTATAGTAGATGCGGATTTTAGTCGTATTCAATTTACGCCAGACCTACTTCCTGCTGACCTTTTGGGTACCATGATATACAGTCAGAAGAACGAGGAGTTTGTTATTAAAAAAGGACCTATTTTCACCAATTTTGTATTAGCAGATGAGATTAACCGTGCTCCTGCTAAGGTACAAAGTGCGTTACTGGAAGCCATGCAGGAACGTCAGGTAACCATTGGCGATACTACCTACAGGTTACAGGAGCCATTTTTGGTAATGGCTACCCAAAACCCTATTGAACAGGAAGGTACCTATCCTCTGCCTGAAGCACAGGTTGACCGTTTTATGCTGAAGCTGGTTATTGATTATCCCAAGAAAGAAGAAGAACAAAT
Organism: Saccharicrinis sp.; assembly: GCA_041584155.1. Taxonomy (GTDB): domain Bacteria; phylum Bacteroidota; class Bacteroidia; order Bacteroidales; family Marinilabiliaceae; genus Saccharicrinis. The sequence continues at coordinate 3,117 of JBFHEL010000358.1, read as the reverse complement.
GATTATACGCCATAACCTGGCACAATCATTTCCTAAAGCATCCTCTATCCTTAAGCCTGATGATATTATCAGAGCTCGAAAAGTGGTAAAAGATGTTTATATGGATGAGAAAATTGAGAAATATATTGTAGATATTGTGTTTGCCACACGTTATCCATCAAAATACAACCTTGAAAAATATGAAGAAATGATTTCATATGGTTGTTCCCCTCGTGCAAGTATTAGCTTATCCATGGCAGCTAAGGCCTATGCTTTTATAAAACGTCGTGGTTATGTGATTCCTGAAGATGTAAGAGCCGTATGTCATGATGTTTTACGTCATAGAATTGGATTATCGTACGAGGCAGAAGCAAACAATATTACTTCAATTGAAGTGATTAATGATATTTTAAACACTATTGAGGTACCATAGTCTTTTTTTTGAGCAGTAAGGATGGGGCTAAACATGGCCCCTTGCAAATGTTTACCTATAATTAAAAGATACCATGGAAACAGCTGAACTAATAAAAAGAGTTCGACAGATTGAAATTAAAACTAGGGGCCTATCGAACAATATCTTTGCTGGTGAATACCACTCTGCATTCAAAGGCAGAGGGATGACCTTTAGTGAGGTGCGTGAATACCAGTATGGTGATGACATCAGAAATATTGACTGGAATGTAACAGCCAGATTCAACCACCCCTATATCAAGGTTTTTGAAGAAGAGAGAGAACTTACGGTGATGCTTCTGATTGATGTATCAGGCTCACGTGAATTTGGAACATCATTTAAATACAAGAAAAATGTAATTACCGAAATTGCAGCCGTATTAGCCTTTTCTGCCATACAAAATAATGATAAGATAGGTGTAATTTTCTTTTCGGATAAAATTGAGAAATTTATTTCTCCTAAAAAAGGTAGAAAACATATTCTGCATATTATCCGCCAATTAATTTCTTTTACTCCTGAAAACAGGACAACAGATATTGGTGAAGCGCTTCGGTACCTAACCAATGCGATTAAAAAACGATGTACTGCTTTTCTGATTTCGGATTTTATGGATGACAATTTTGAGAACCCTCTTAAAATAGCCAATCAAAAACATGATGTTGTCGCCTTAAAAATTTATGATCAAAGAGAAACAGAAATGCCATCGATTGGTTTGGTTAAACTTAAAGATGCAGAAAGCGGTGCGTATTCATGGATTGACACCTCAAACAGTAAAGTCAGGGAAGCCTTTAAAAACCACTGGATCAAGAACGATGAAAATACCAAAGCTATCTTTCGTAAGTGTGGTATCGACAATAGTTCAATCCGTACCGATGAAGACTATGTTAAAGCCCTGATGTATTTATTTAAAAAACGAATATAATGAACAAGATAGTGTTTGGTATCATTCACATATTCAACTTAGCAAGTATAAAAAAGTTTTTAGCTGCGGCTTTTATATTTGGACTGATATTTCAAAATATATCAGCTCAACAGGTAAGCGCCAGTGCTAAACTTGATTCTACTTTAATATTAATAGGTGGCCAGATAGACCTAAAGCTTGAGGTGAGTCAGCCTGAGGGAATAAAGATTAATTTTCCTGTATTCAACGACACAATTATCAAAAGTGTTGAAATAGTGGATAAAGGACAAATTGATACGCTCAGAATGGATAACAACAGACTTGTTTTAAGTCAGTTGTATCGCATCACCTCTTTTGATAGTGGTTTACATTACATTCCGCCCATTCAATTCGAATTAATAGATGGAGAGTTAAAGAAATCGTTCAAAACAGAAGCCATGAGTCTGATGGTGGTGAACCCTTTTAAAGAAGTGAATCCTGAAAAAGGCATCTTTGATATCAAAGGAGTACAAGACTCACCTTTTAAGTTAGCTGAAATATTGGATTATATCTATTTATATGGTGGCATAGTACTGATATTAGCTTTATTAACCTGGTTATTCTTGTACTATAGGAGAAAACGACAAGGTAAAGGTTCTGTTTTTATAAATACGAAACCTGATGAACCCGCACACGTCATTGCCATGCGCGAATTGGATAAAATAAAAAATGCTAAACTCTGGGAGCACAATAAAGTAAAGGAGTTTTACACACTTCTATCCAATACACTCAGAGAGTATATCGAAAACAGGTATCAAATACCAGCACTCGAAAAAACTTCCATTGAAATTTTAAATGAAATGGAATCCACTAGCGACATTGATAAGGCTGTAATAAAACAATTAAATCAGGTACTTGAGTTGTCAGATCTGGTAAAATTTGCCAAGTTTCAGCCTCTCGCAGATGAAAATAGCTTAAGTTTAATGAATGCCTATTTCTTTGTGGATAAAACAAAGGAAAACGTTATAAAAACACTTGAGCAGGAGAAAGAAGACATTTTGGACAAGGAAAGTAAGTCTGATAATTAAAAATAGCATTTTAATGCATAACAATAAACAAAATGGATAGCATAACCTTTTTACATCCATATTTCTTTTACCTTTTATTGGTACTTGTACCCATGATAGGTTGGTATATCTGGAAACATAAAAGTGCGCAGGCTTCGTTACAAATATCATCGTTAAAAGGTTTTAGTGAAGCTCCTATTTCCTGGAAGGTATATCTAAGGCACCTTCCTATAGTTTTACGATCAATAGCCATCATTTTAATAATAATTGTTTTAGCGCGTCCACAAGCAAGCAATAGTTCCAGAGATGTTATAACCGAAGGTATTGACATTGTGATGACCATGGATATTTCCTCCAGTATGGAAGCGCTGGATTTTAAACCTAACCGATTGGAGGCTGCTAAAGATGTAGCCATTGAATTTATGTCGGCCAGGGACAATGACAAGATAGGTTTGGTTATCTTTGCAGGAGAAAGTTTTACGCAATGCCCTTTAACTACAGACAAGGCTGCCCTGATAAATTTAACACACGATATCAAAACCCGTGTATTTGAAGATGGAACGGCTATAGGGCTGGGATTAGCCACTGCAGTAAACCGTATTAAAGATAGCCAGGCAAAATCAAAGGTAATTATTCTATTAACCGATGGCGTAAATAACCGTGGTGAGATCGCTCCTCTTACTGCAGCCGAAATAGCCAAGACATTTGGCATAAGAGTGTATACTATTGGTGTTGGTTCT
>JBFHEL010000357.1:0-4270 GCA_041584155.1 Saccharicrinis sp. | reverse complement strand
TTTTTTTGTGCATTTCAATATTTTCAAAGAACGTTTTCCTATTATTCAGCATCTAGGCCTAAATAACCAGAAATCTTTATATTTTTAAACCGCATTCGGCTTACTTTCAATCTTATTTTATTACCACTCAAACCTTCGTTTAAATGTCGCTCTAAAAGCGGATGCAAAGATAACAACTTTATTTCCTTTTATCCAAATGTTTTTTAAATAATTTTTAATTTATTTTTTGAAACATTTTTCGTTGTAAATGATTAATATTTAACAACTTATCCAACTCCTCAATCGTGTCATTTACTCTCTCTGCGCTTACCGTTTTAGCGGCTGCAAAGATAAGTGATTTGTTTTTTAAATTCCAAATATTTTTTTAAAATAATTTAAAAACATATTTTCACTTTCCGACCTCATAAAGCAAGCTATAAATAGCTTTTATCTTTTTATCATTTCAATAATTTTCAATCTGCTTTTCATTAAAAGCGGCTGCAAAGATAAGCTATTTATTTCTTATTCTCCAAAAGAAATTTGAAAAATTTTCTTTTTTTTCATCAGCTCTACAAAACAGATAACACTATTGTTTCTCATCCCTTATTTAAGCTCAATAAATCAATTTTATTCTACTCTTCAAGAATCGTTTTTCTCAAAAGCGGGTGCAAAGAAAGGCACTAAATTTTAAAACTCCAAAAATAAAATCAACTATTTTTACATACTTTTTCATCCAGTCCAAACAAAACACTATCTATGAGGACATTAATTTTAAAAATAATTTCTCAATAGACAAAACACCTCTTTACCCTAATTTACCTTATCCTTTTATTTGACATATTACAAACAACAATAATGCAGCATGAACAAATAGTACACTGCAACATATTTCTCATATAAACACATTTATTTGCCATCTTATTAAACGAGTTATTATATTCGTGGCATTATTTTACATTAAATATTAAGTTCTATGAGCGACAGTTTAATTATCATACCCACCTATAACGAACGTGAAAACATTGAAGCTATTATTAATATAGTTTATTCTCAACCTAAAGAATTTGACATTTTAATTATTGAAGACAATTCACCAGATGGCACAGCAGATATTGTAAGAGGTCTGCAAGCCCAATATGAGGATAGACTTTATATGATTGAAAGGCAAGGAAAATTAGGTTTAGGGACGGCATACCTTACAGGCTTCAAATGGGCCATAGAAAAGAAATATGACTTTATATTTGAAATGGATGCCGACTTCTCTCACCCTCCTGAAAAGCTAATAGAACTTTATAACGCTTGTAGAAACGGGGCTGATTTAGCTATAGGTTCAAGATATAAGTCTGGTGTAAATGTGGTGAACTGGCCTATGGGTAGAGTGTTAATGTCGTATTTTGCATCTGTGTATGTTCGTTTAATTACGGGTATGAAAATAATGGACACTACCGCAGGATTTAAATGTTTCAAGAGAGAAACTCTGGAAACAATTCCTCTGGATAAAATCAGACTAAAAGGTTACGGCTTTCAGATAGAGATGAAATTTACCACCTGGAAATATGGTTTCAACATTATTGAGGTACCTATTGTTTTTACAGACAGACAAAAAGGAACATCAAAAATGAGTGGAGGCATTTTTCATGAAGCCGTTTGGGGTGTTATAAAAATGAAAATAGCCAGTTGGTTTAAAAAATATACAAAATAAGTTCCCTACCTTTATATTTCAAAAGCAAACATCTTCACATTAAACATCATATCATGAGCACAATACTTATTCAAAATATCAGAATTATTAACGAAGGTGAATCGTTTACCGGAAGTTTATTTATAGAAAATGATAGGATAAGCAAAATTTTAAGGACAAACGATCTTTTTCCTAAAGCTGACACTGTAATTAATGGAGAGGGAAAAATTTTGATTCCTGGAGTTATTGATGATCAGGTACATTTTCGTGAACCTGGATTAACCCATAAGGCAGAAATATATACCGAATCACGAGCTGCCGTAGCAGGAGGCACTACCTCCTATATGGAAATGCCCAATACCAAACCTCAGGCTACAAGCCATGCTATCTTAGAAGATAAGTACAAGCTAGCGGCTAAGAAATCAATTGCTAACTATTCTTTTTACATAGGCGCCACCAATGATAATTTAGATGAGCTTTTACAAACTGATCCTGAAAAAGTATGTGGCATCAAGGTTTTCATGGGTTCTTCAACCGGAAATATGCTGGTGAATAACGAAGATACCTTAGCCGGAATTTTCGCCAAGGCACCAACTTTAATAGCAACCCACTGCGAAGATGAAGACACCATTCAGGCCAACCTGAAAGCCTACCGCGAAAAATATGGCGAGGATGTTCCTATAGGGATGCATCATCTGATACGTTCAGAGGAGGCTTGTTACAAATCCTCAAGCAAAGCAGCCTCTTTAGCCAGAAAATATGGCGCACGCCTACACATTCTGCATCTGACAACCGCTAAAGAAATTGAACTGTTAGATAAAAATACACCTTTGAATGAGCGCAAAATAACAGGTGAAGTTTGTGTTCATCATCTCTGGTTTTCAAACGAAGACTATAAAAAATATGGTACACTTATAAAATGGAATCCTGCAATAAAAACAACAAATGACAGAGATGCACTAAGAAAAGCACTCAATGACAACACCTTAGCGGTAGTTGCAACAGACCACGCCCCACATACCAAAGAAGAAAAAAAAGGAAAATATTTTGATGCTCCTTCCGGAGGTCCATTGGTTCAACATGCATTGGTCGCGATGTTAGAAATGGTAAAAAAAGGAATATTCACTTACGAAAAAGTAGTAGACAAAATGTGCCATGCCCCAGCACAATTATTCCGGATTAAAGAACGAGGTTTTATCAGAGAAGGATATAAAGCAGACCTGGTTATTATAGATCCCGAAACAAAATGGACGGTTGATGAAAAGAATATTTATTCAAAATGCGGATGGAGTCCATTTGAAGGACAAGATTTCTCTCATTATGTAAGCCACACTTTTGTGAACGGACATCTAGCTTACCATAATGGTATTTTTAACGATGATAAAAAAGGAGAAAGGCTTTCATTTAGAAAACTGTAACTAATAAGTAATTGATATATTTAAAGATGGTGAATTTTAAATCCTTAACCTTATTGCTTATTCTTTCCGTGCTGGTGATAGCCAGTTGCGACAATAAAGAAACTACCTCAAATAAAGACCTGGGTAATTCAACGATGACTACCTGGGCTGACACCATTATTTATGAAGTTATGATTCATAATTCAGATACCTTAGACCAATGGGAAAGTGCTAAAATAAAAAATGTACATACAAAACAAATTGTAGATGACTGCTTTAATATGATATATAGTGGTAACAAAAAGGCTTACGATTATTATACCCATGAACCAATAAGCATTAATGAGGTAAAAGAATTGGAGGCAAGGAATGATTTCTCTCGAGATAAGATTGGCAAACTACAATTTACCGAGACCTGGAGATATAACAATTCCTTAAATCAATTACAGAAACAAGTACATAATATATTGATTGCTTACGAAGTTTATGACGACCAAGGTAACTTAAGAGGATATAAAGCTGCTTTTTATTTAAAGGAATTCTAAGCAAACACCCACTCACTTTGCTTTAATACATATCTGGCTGTTTTACGACTCAACTGCGAATCAACAACTACCTTATTCTTTATCATTTCATCAATAGCCTGGTGATTGTAATTTCTAATGGTAAGCAATTCTACATTTTCATTATACCTAACCGTAAATTTTTGTTTCAGATTATCAAGCAAAGGAGAGATATTTCGTTTAGTATCTACACAAACAGAAAAATTTAGTGCTGAATTCTGCATTAAATTTATTTTCACTTTGTGTTTACTAAATATGGCAAAGATATCACTTAGATTCTCCTCCAGAATAAAAGAAAAATCTTTTGGGGAAACAGTAATAAACAACTGTTCCCTTTTTAAAATATATACGGGCAAGCCTAATTCGTTATGTTCTACCGAACGAATTACAGTTCCAGAAATAGCCACATCTACAAACGATTTCACAAATAAAGGGATCCCTTTATTTTGTAGCGGTTTTAATGTTTTAGGATGAATCACCTGTGCACCATAAAAAGCCAACTCTATAGCCTCAGGATAAGATATTTCCTTTAACTTTTGTGCATATGGATACCACTGAGGATCGGCATTTAACACCCCCGGCACATCCTTCCATATAGACAAATTCTCTGCATCAAGAATATGTGCAATCACAGCACCTGAATAATCTGA
>JBFHEL010000356.1:0-4274 GCA_041584155.1 Saccharicrinis sp. | reverse complement strand
CTGTAAATGTGAATTATACTGTGCCAATTAACTTTGTATTGCAAGGAGATGAAGCAGAGGAAACAATATCGGATGACGATATGAGTAGCCATTTGATTATTCTAGATGGAGAAGAGGTAGATGCCATTGAAATTAAAGGAATAGAATCTAAAATCGAATCAATGAATGTGTTAAAAGGTGATGCAGCCATCAAAAAATATGGAGATAAAGGTGCAAATGGCGTTGTGGAGATTTTAACTAAACCTAACAAGGGTGATAATACAGAAATTGGTGAAACCGCTGTGGTTAGTTATCACTAATGTAATTAGCAAGCTATAAAGAAACCATCAGTTGTTACAGCTGGTGGTTTTTTTATGGGGTTATCTGGATTTTATATTCGCCTTGAAAATTACGTTTAATTGTCTTAACTTTTTGTAAACCAATAAATGATAAAAGATGACAACGAATAAGAATATTGCCATTTTAGGCATAAGTGTTTACGATCGTAAAAAAGAAGTGGGAGAGGTGCAAAAGGTGCTGACTAAATTTGGTTGTTCTATTAAAACCCGTTTAGGGATGCACGAAGTATCAGATGATTTTTGTAGTAAGAGTGGCCTGATTATTCTGGAGTTATTTGGAGAAGTGAAAGATCAGGAAAAACTTGAAAAGAAACTGAATGCGATAGAAGGTGTTGAAGTTAAGAAGATGGTTTTTGAAAAATAAAATAAATTTAAAATTTTGTTTATGATATGACTTTTTTTGTGCAACGTTATTTAATGACTATTTCCAAAAGAAAGGATTACAATAGAAAATATCGAAAGATAGCTCATTGCAGGAATTAAGTGCGAAACACGGAGGATATGCAAAAGGGTTTACTTTTATTTGGATAACTTAGATAATAAATATTTTTATCGGACGAATGATAAAGAACTATACATTCAACGATTATGTATAAAAAAACGAGGAACCCAGATAGGTCCTCGTTTTTACTTTTCAATGATTTATGTTGTAGTAGGCATTTAAAACCTAAATCCTATTTCAACCATAAAGCCTTCTAATGTTATTTCTCCAGCTTCTTCTGTTAAGCTCTCGAAATTATAATCTCCTATTTCCTGATTATCCATAGGTCCTTCAAACAAGCTTCCGTTGCCTGATCCGTCGGAGAAATCCATTGCTCCAGGGTAGTATTTGCCTTCGATAAATAAATTGCCTCTTTTACCGGGAAATACAATTCCTGCTCCTATAAAAGGATTTATTGCAGTAGTAATCGCCATTTCTCCAGAGCTTTTAAATGTGGTACCTGTAAAATACCCATGCTGAGATAAATCGGTAAAGGTGATATTCTCTTCTGGATAATAACCAGATATTGCTATTTTAGCCTGTTGATTGTACGAAGAAGATAGTGCCATAGTATAAGCAACTCCTGGTTTTAGATAAAACTTCCAGTTTCCAGGATTACAAATTAATTTTATGGCTATCGGAACCTCTAATAATGAGGCATCAAATTCCTCGTTGGCGTATGAGGCATCAATTAAATGAGTATATGAGTCTCCTTCATCATCAGTGGTTTCAATTGAAGATGAATAGCCCTCGAGACTTACAGATCCGCTCATCATAGTGTAATTTGCACCTACCTCAAAACTTAACCATTTGGTTGTTTGTAGTTCAAAATAAATACCTCCTGTAATAGCCAAATCATTTTCAAGCTCCATATTTTTATTTTCAAAAGCCCAGCCCAGTTGACCTGCACCAGCTTTAAAACCCCAAAACAAGTGAGGTAGCTTGCGTTCCTTTTTATCTTGCTTATTAGCACTTTTTACAGGGGTATTTTCAACCCCTGCATTTAACTGTGTAGTATCATTAACTTCCTGAGCTATTGCATAATTGCAAAAAATAGCAAACAGAATTAAAATATATAATCGATTCATTATTTACTCTATTATAAGTTTATTATTTAGTTATTACCAGTTTAGTAACTGTTCTTTCTTCGTCTTTTACTACCTCCAGTAAATAAATACCCGGTAATAAATTCGTTTCATTAAAAATATATTCTCCACTATTTGCAAACTCATCTTTAAAAAGTAATGCGCCGCTAGTATTGTAAAGCGATATAAAACCAGAAACTTCTTCTCCTCCAAAGGTTACTGTTACTTCACTGGCTGCCTGAACCGGATTTGGATAAACAGTAATAGCAGCTGATTTTGTGCTTAATTCTATGGCTAAAGTATCAGAGTAAACTCTACATCCCGAACCTTCATCCATAGCAGAAACCACATACGAAATATCCCAGGTACTTTGATAAGTTAAATACTGCCCTGTTCCTATTTCGTTTCCTGCATCAGAATACCAAATGTAATCGCTGAATAAGCCCTCTGAATTATCTACCAACAATACATCATCCCACTTCGTTTTAATTTCAGGAATAGTAATGTTCGAATTCATATATAAATCTATATCGTCAGAAACTGTATTTCCACACATATCAGACGCTGAAACAGTATATGTACCTTCGTATTCATCCGTAAACGAATCTAATTCTAAATAAGATGTATTACTATATTCTGTAAAAATACTATCGGATGAAGACCATATAAAATCGGATAAAATATCGCCTGAGGTATTTGCGCTTAAAGTAACCTCAGTTAAAGGGCATGGCTCATCGTTAGTACTTATTACAGTAACTCCTCCATTAATACATGAACGGACGGTAAAACTAAATGTATGAGCCGTAAAGCCAATTTGATCGTTATACATATAACTTAATGCATCGGCATCAATGTTTAAGCTATAAGTTTGATCAAATGTAAATGCCTCGTTGTGAGTAAGCGTTAACTCCAAACCATCATCGCTTAAACTATAGTCAGTTATTGCTATTTCCGGCGATAAATAAATACTCTCCTGATTTTCGATTACAACAGGTTGATTAAACGTAATAACTATTGATTCAGAATAATTAATATCTCCCTCATCACTTGATGGAGTTGTACTGCTTACTTCAACAGACCCCCATTCATCATAAGCTATTTCATTTGCTCCTATATCAACTATACTCCATTCTGTTCGCATAGTATTATAATATAAATCGGCAAAAGCATCCGAAGGCAGTAAAGCGTTACTTCCTTGATTAAAACATGAACTAAACTCGCCTAAAGTAAAATCAAAATTATCGGCATCAGTAAACGCAGGGTCATAAGATGTATTGCTATCGCCATCATATCCACCTTCAACACAACTATAGCTTGCGGTTGCATTTCCACTAATAGCCGTACCTGTATTACCGTAAACAATAGTATTACCAATAGTGGCATTCCCATTAACTCCAGTACTATTTTTGCTTATGGTACAATTGATAATCTCAGAACTTGAGTTATCATCAGAATAAATTGCTCCACCTGATCCACTTGCATCATTATTGTAAAACAACGAATTATAGAAGTATGCATTAGAAGCTATGTTTGCAACTCCTGCACCATTAACTGCTGAGTTGCTATTAATGATACAGTTTTTAAGCGTATAGTCAGCGTATTCGCTGTATATTCCGGCACCATTACTATCAGAAGAATACCCATCTTGAATATAGAATCCTTCAATAACAACACCTTCAATAGGAGATTCTTCTGTTCCTGCAAGTTTGATTATTTGTTTAGCATTATCGCTTTCATCAGCCGCTGTTCCTATATCACCCGACAAGATTGTTTTATTAGTCATATTGTTTCGAGTAGTCTTACTTCCCTCTGTACCTGCAAAACCTCCATAAATACTGATGTCTGAATTTAGAACAAATGAACTATCGCGGTTGGTATCAGATGTTGGATAATAAGTACCTGCTGCTACCCATAGCTCATCCCCGGTAATTGCATTACTTAATGCTTCTGATACTGTTCCATAAGCATCACTCCATGATGTACCCTCACCAGAAGAACCTTCTTTTACATATAGAGGATGATCATGGCCTACGTAGAATACGCTTGTATCACTCCAGTATATATAATCTGCTACTTGAACGCCAACTGCCCATTGATAACCCATTTCGTTATCAATATTATCGGTATAATAACCCAAGTAGTTCAGCTCTCTATCTTCGTAAACATTGGTTGCATTATCTTTTTCCCAAACCTTTAATAGAATATCGTAGTCTGTGGTTTCCATAAAGCCCGTAACAGAAGAACCTCCATCTTCATGTGCTCCCAAAGTCCACTCGTAGTTGACAAAACCACTACTTACTGTAGGTTCACTTTTACTTGGGTAGGCAGCTTCATATGCTCCCATATCTACTGTTCCAAAATTAATACGAT
>JBFHEL010000355.1:0-4284 GCA_041584155.1 Saccharicrinis sp. | reverse complement strand
ACAAACCAATAATACGAAGAAACCAGTCTGTTGGTTCAGGAAAAACAAATCGCCATAATAAAGTACAAATTATTCCTATAACAAGAATAATCATACTGGTAATTTGTAATCTTTTCATAATCATTACGTTTTTAAATATGTAGGTTTCGAACTTAAGCTAACACACAATTAAAAGATAAGCAAAACAAATCCGCTAAATATATTATTCTCCGGATTTGTTTTTTTGTTTTTCATAGGCTTCAACAATTCGTTGTACCAAAGGATGGCGAACGATATCGTTCACTGTGAAGTTGATGGTTTTTATTCCATTTACATGTTTCAATATTTTAATTGCTTTAACCAAACCTGACATCGATGCTTTAGGCAAATCAATTTGGGTAATATCTCCTGTTATCACATATTTGGTACTTTGCCCCATGCGTGTCAAAAACATCTTTATCTGATTCACCGTTGTATTTTGGGCTTCATCCAGTATAACAAAAGCCTCGTTAAGGGTTCTTCCTCTCATATAAGCCAATGGTGCAATCTGAATAGTACCATTTTCCATATAATCTTTTAAACGAGCTGCCGGTATCATATCCTGCAATGCATCATAAAGCGGCTGAAGATAGGGATCAATTTTCTCTTTCATATCACCTGGTAAAAAACCTAATTTTTCACCTGCCTCCACTGCCGGTCGGCTTAAAATAATTCGCCGCACCTCTCTTCTTTTTAAAGCTCTTACTGCCAAAGCAATAGCCGTGTATGTTTTCCCGGAACCAGCAGGACCGACGGCAAAAATCAGATCATTTTGATCATATTCCTTCACCAGTAATTGCTGATTGGGTGTTCTTCCTTTTATGGGCTTACCATTGACTCCAAATAAAATAACATCATCAACTTCTCTTGGTCCTCCAACCGATCCACTTTCTATTATTTCAGCAATTGAATGTTCACTCAATACATTATATTGGTTATAATGATCGAGTAATAAATGTACTTTTTCCTCAAAAAGAGATACTTCCTCCTCCTCTCCCATGGCTTTTAACCAATCGCCCCGGGCAATTATCCTCAATTTAGGAAATTTATTTTTTAGAATATCCAGCTTGGTGTTTTTAACACCCAGAAATTCAATTAAATCAACAGATTCGAGATATATTAGTTTTTCAATCATATCTTTTATTGTAATTGTACAAAGTAAATCAATTTAGTTTTTCTGCCATGATATTTTTACATTTGAATTGAATAAAAACTAAAAGTATGCAACAAAAATTAGAATCTTTTGAGAAGTTACTACATATTATGGACGAGCTCAGGGAGAAATGTCCCTGGGACAAAAAGCAAACAAACGAATCACTTCGCACGCTTACTATAGAAGAAACATATGAGCTGGCTGATGCCATTATTAAAAACGATACCCCATCGCTGAAAAAAGAATTGGGTGATTTACTGCTTCATATTGTATTTTATGCCAAAATAGGTGATGAAAATAAACAATTCAATATTAAAGATGTAATAGATTCCTTAAATGAGAAACTAATCTATCGTCATCCACATATTTTTGGTAACACTCAGGTTAATAATGCCAGAGAAGTGGAGGAAAACTGGGAACGTCTTAAACTGAAGGAAAAGGGAGGTAATAAATCAGTTTTGGAAGGAGTACCCGACTCATTACCTGCTTTGGTTAAAGCCAACAGGATTCAGGAAAAAGCGCGTGGTGTAGGTTTTGATTGGGAAAACAGAGAACAGGTATGGGATAAGGTACAGGAAGAAATTAATGAAGTAAAAACAGAGATAGACAGTCTTGATCAGGATAAAATAGAAGCTGAATTTGGTGATCTACTTTTTTCAATTATCAATACCGCCCGATTATATGGTGTTAATCCTGAAAACGCATTAGAGCGTACTAACCGAAAATTTATTAAGCGATTTAATTATCTGGAAGAGAAAACCATCAAACAGGGAAAAGATCTAAAAAACATGTCATTGGAAGAAATGGATGTAATTTGGGAAGAGGCTAAAAAACTGGAAAAGGCATCGTTATAAACTATAGCCAATAATATATAAACTAAAAAATCTGGCCTTGAGACGAGGGTATAGATTATCCTATACCTATTTACAAGGCCAGACTATATTTTAAATCAGCTTATTTTTTTCTTTATCCTAAAAGGAATAGGTTAAACCTGCGCCAAAGAGCTGCTTAACCTGAATACGAGGACCTTCCTCTACCCCATCATCATTTGTATAATTAGTATCATCATCATACACTATATTGGTGGTAAAAATGGCACTTAAAAACTTATTAACTTTCATATTCACACCAATTTCCCAATCAACATCAATGTTTTGAGGCTTATCTGAATAACTGGAGAACAAATCCAATCTGGTATACCCGTTTACATTGGTTATAATATTATCCTTTTTAGCCAGCAGTTTAATAGATGCACCTACTTCGTCTCTCATTTTTTCGCCTTCTTCTACACCAAAGGCTCCGGCATTGGATAAGGAATCATTTAAAACAAAGGTCATTTTTGAAGCTATTGGGGCAATAAATAATGAAAAATTATCTGATGGTTTGTAATCCATACCCAGCGAAAACTGCAAATAACCAGGTGACATAAAATCGGATATTGTAACCTCCTGTACCAATGGGTCTTTATAACCAACTGCAAACTGTGTTTTAAAATCGGCCAATACCGAGTAAAACCAATGATTACCGTTTTCATACCCTAATTTTGAAGTAATATTAATACGATCTTCCGACTTAGCCAGCTTATAATCGCCTTGTTTAGTTAAACCATACCCAAGATCAAGTGTATTATCCCAGGCTAATTTATCCTTTTTATGGTTTAAGAAACCTTTAAACAAAAAAGTTCCTGCGATAGAGTTATTGCCACCCCCCGACCAATTAGTCAAAGAAACCTGAGAAAAACTCAGAGAAGTGGATCCTCCAGCTTTCCAGTTTTTGATAGAGTCATTTTCTTGTTGTTGAGCAGCAATATACATAGAGCTCAAGCAAAATACTGCTATTAGCACATTTCTAATCATTTTCTAAAGTTTAGGTAAAAAATACAATTAATTAGTAAAAACAACAGACCTAATTCATTTCAGATAAATCAGGTCTGCATATCTATAAATATAAAAGCATTACATATTATGCTTCCTTAAATAAATGTATATCTGTTTGTGGGAATGGAATAGAAATACCTTTTTTATCAAATTCCTTCTTCACTGTTTCATTCATAAAAAAGAATACATTCCAATAATCAGAGGCTTTAGTCCATACTCTGGTTGTTAAATTAACCGAACTATCAGCCAACTCACCAACTGCAATAAATGGTTCCGGAGTTTTTAAGATCAAATCATTGCTTTTAATGATCGTCATAATCAGTTCTTTGGCTTTATCAATGTCATCTCCATAGCCTATTCCAAAGGAAAAATCAACCCTACGTGTTGATTCTTGCGAAAAGTTAATGAGGCTTGCAGTAGATAATCCACCGTTAGGTATATAAATATTTCTGTTATCCGGGGTCTTAAGCCGGGTAACGAATATCTGAATCTCATCAACCGTTCCTGCATACCCCTGAGCTTCAATATAATCACCTTTTTTAAAAGGTTTTAAAATCAAGAGCATAACCCCTCCGGCAAAATTTTGTAAGGTACCCGATAATGCCATACCTACGGCCAAACCAGCAGCGGCCAGAATAGCAATAAAGGAGGTCATTTCGATACCAACCATTGTCATCACACTGATGATCAACATAATTTTTAACAGGCTATTAATTATTCCAATTAAAAAAGGCTGAAGAGTTTCATCGAAACCTCTTTTATCAAAAACTTTTTTTATGACTCTAACGATCTTACCTATTATCCAGAAGCCGATGATAAGTGTTAAAATAGCAAGCACTAGTTGACCGCCATAACTAACTATATATTGTTCAGACATGGCTAATAATTCTTTAATCTTTTCCATAATAAATTTCATTTAGGTTTAAACTATCCCGAAGGAATTAATCATTCATTTCGTTTGTTTAGTTAAAGAATATTTTTTTAAACAGACGCAATGAAAACCAACAAAAGCAACTTTTGTTTTAATTAACCTTAAATAAATTCTATTTTTATGACAAAGTCAATAGATGGAATGATGAATAAATTAAGCCACTGATTAATTTTAAATTAAATCCTGGTCAGTTCAAATTAATCTACAAAGAATGTCTGATGAGTATATCTGTTGGAACAAATTCGTCGAATTTTTCACCTTCAACAATAAATTTAGCCATTTTAATTCCAATTTCGCTAAAATTT
>JBFHEL010000354.1:0-4311 GCA_041584155.1 Saccharicrinis sp. | reverse complement strand
TCTCTTTTTTAACATATAAATTATGGTGCTTGATTTTATTACCTGGACAGTTAAACCGGAAATATTTCACGTGGGTTCAATCTCAGTTCGTTATTACGGATTGTTTTTTGCCATCTCCTTTTTGTTAGGCTATCATCTGCTGGAAAAGATGTTTAAATGGGAAAAGATTCCCTTGCCCTGGCTTGAAAAATTATTTGTTTATGTGATGTTGGGAACTGTTCTGGGTGCACGCTTTGGTCATGTTTTTTTTTATGGATGGGATTATTACTCTCAACATCCCGAAGAAATATTAAAAATCTGGCATGGCGGATTGGCTAGTCACGGAGGTGCTATTGGTATTGTTATTGCCATATTGATTTTTTCCAGGAAGGTGACTAAAAAATCGCCTGTTTGGACTCTGGATCGACTGGTTATACCCACCGCCTTGGCTGCTTTCTTTATCAGGATGGGTAATCTGATGAATTCAGAGATATATGGTCATGCTACTGAATTACCCTGGGGATTTATTTTTGCAATCAATGGAGAAACCATACCCAAACATCCTACTCAATTGTATGAGGCATTTACTTATCTGGGATTATTTGGCTTAATTATGTGGATGTATTGGAAAACAAATGCCCGTCATAAAACAGGACTCATTTTTGGTGTGTTTTTAATAGGAACCTTCCTATCTCGTTTTTTAATAGAGTTTGTAAAAGAAAATCAAGAGAAATTTGAAGATGGAATGCTCATCAATATGGGGCAAATATTAAGTGTTCCTTTTGTGCTGGCAGGCCTTTATTTTATCTACAGAGCTCTATATAAACTAAAAGAACCCGCCCAATAAGCATCTTTACTATTTAAAACAAACCGTTCATTATTTGCTGCCTGCATGTATTGAACGGTTTGCTTTTATATTTTTGTGTAGAGGGTCATATCATTTTTAATAAGCCTTATTAAATCAACATTGGTTATTTTATAACTACAAATTGAAACATTAATAAGGTATTTTCTGATGAAATTATATCTTTTAAGATATATAAATATTTTTTATATAAAATATAATTAGCATGAAATTCAGAGAATACCAAAGCATTATAAAAGATTATGTATACAACTATATTTTATCTTATCGTTGCTATTATAGTAATTGAATTTATCTGGGACAGGTTTTTATTGTATCTCAATACAACAAGGTGGTCAGATAAGATTCCTGATGAACTTCAAGGGATTTACGATCAGGAAAAATATGCCAAACAGCAACGTTATTCAAAGGTAAATCATCAATTTGGGTGGTTTAGCGAGGTTTTTAATTTGCTGCTTATTCTTGCTATGCTCTTTGTGGGCGGTTTTGCTATTATCGATCAATGGGCTATGGGGATTAGTCAACACCCTATTGTGCGCGGACTACTCTTTTTTGGTGTTTTAGGTTTGGGATCTACTTTAATTAATATACCATTTTCAGTTTATAGTACCTTTGTGATAGAAGAGAAGTTTGCGTTTAATAAAACTACCCCAAAATTATTTGTCGGCGATCTCTTAAAATCGCTGCTGTTAGGAGCTATCTTAGGAGGAGGTATCATGGCATTGATTATTTGGTTCTATGACTTTGCTGGTGAGTATTTTTGGCTCTATGCCTGGGCAGTGGTTACTGTGTTCATGTTGTTTATTACCATGTTTTACACATCGGTTCTCTTGCCTTTATTTAATAAGCAAACACCTTTAGAAGAAGGAGAATTAAAATCAGCTATTCAAGACTTTTGTAAAAAAGTGGATTTTAAGCTCGATAACGTGTTTGTTATGGACGGATCAAAAAGAAGTACAAAAGCAAATGCTTTTTTTAGTGGTTTGGGATCTAAAAAAAGAATTGTTCTCTACGATACTTTAGTTAATGATTTAGAAGTGAGTGAAATAGTTGGAGTTTTGGCCCATGAAATAGGGCATTACAAAAAGAAGCATACTCTTTGGGGCATGATAACAGGTATTATTCAAACCGGGGTGATGTTTTATATCTTATCCTTATTTGTTGATTCTCCTGACTTATCTCAGGCTTTAGGTGTTCAGCAACCTGTTTTTCATATTGGCTTAATTGCCTTTGGAATATTGTATAGCCCGATATCAGGAATAACCGGATTATTAACGACCTTGTTATCACGAAAAAATGAGTATCAGGCCGATGAATTTGCGGCCAGAAACCATGACGCGGATTCTTTAATCAAAGCCTTAAAAACCATATCGGTAAATGCCCTGAGTAATTTAACTCCGCATCCCTGGTATGTGTTTTTTCACTATTCACACCCACCATTGTTACAACGCGTAAAAACACTAAGAAATTTATAGGAGTAATCATTTATAAGAGCTGTAAATCAGGGGAGGATAGAGAGCCTTTCTTTATGAAATAAGCGTGGGGTGTGATTCTCACTCAACGCGTCCCGCCTAAGCGGGAGTATGATTAATTTCGGTGAGTTCTCCCGCATCTTGAGGAACAGGTCATGTGGTCATTGAAAATTAAATTAGAGTATATGAAACGAGCCATGGGAATTGTTTCGCACACAAAAGGATGATTAATTCTGGCGAGTTCTCCCGCATTTCGCGGGACAGGCTATATGACCATTGAAAGAAAATTATAAACACATGAAAATAGAAATAGTTACTATAGGCGATGAATTACTAATTGGTCAGGTGGTGGATACCAATTCAGCCTGGATGGGTAAACAGTTAAATGAAGCCGGGTTTGAGGTCATACGAATCAATTCTATCAGTGATTCAGAAGAGGAGATTTTAAGTACCTTAAATGAAGTTTCAAAGCGTTCTGATGTCGTATTGTTAACCGGTGGTTTGGGACCAACCAAAGACGATATCACCAAAAACACGCTGTGTAAGTTTTTTCATACCCAATTGGTTTTCAGTGAAGAGGTTTATCATGATGTAACTACCTTTTTAAAGGGACGTGTTAAAACCATTAACGAACTTAACCGTCAGCAAGCTATGGTACCTGCCAATTGTGAGGTGATACGTAATCCGGTAGGAACGGCTCCAGTGATGTGGTTTGAGGAGTCAGGAACGATCTATGTTTCTATGCCGGGAGTACCTTCTGAAATGAAGCATGCTATGAAGCATTATATTATTCCTCGATTGGAAAAAAGATTTAATGCAGGAGTGGTGGTTCACCAAACAGTATTGGTTCATAATATACCGGAAGCAGTCCTGGCAGAGATGCTTGAAGATTTTGAATTATCGATACCTGAGTTTATTAAGTTGGCTTATTTGCCTGCTCCAGGAAGAATTCGTTTGCGTTTTACAGGACGAGGTGATAATAAAGAATGCATTGAACAAGCTATCGTTGAATTGATAGAAAAGTTAAAGTTGATCATAGGAGATTCCATCCTGGCTTATCAAGATGTTTCTACAGTGGAACTGGTTGCCGATGTATTTACTGGCAGAAAACTAACTCTGGCTACAGCCGAAAGTTGTACTGGTGGAAATATAGCCCATCAAATAACATCACTGGCAGGCAGCTCGAACTATTTTAAAGGAAGTGTTGTTGCTTATCATAACAAAGTGAAGAAAAAGGTTTTAGGAGTTAGTGAACCAGATTTGGAATCTTATGGAGCGGTAAGTAAGCAGGTGGTTGAGCAGATGGCTTTTGGTGCAAGAAGGCTTATGGAAACTGATTATGCTGTAGCTACGTCGGGTATTGCCGGACCCGATGGTGGGAGTGAGGAAAAACCAGTGGGTACTATTTGGATTGCCATTGCCGGACCCAATGGTATTACCAGTGAGCTGTTTAATTTTGGTCATTTGCGTGAACGTAATATTCATAGAACTACCGAGATGGCTTTGGTGATGTTAATAAATAGGGTAAACAGCGACTTGTGCTTTTAAGATATGTTTTTAATGAGCTTTCTGCCTGTTTTTATAAATTGTTTCTCTATCAGTCTTTCTGTTAAAAAGGCTAAAACTAATATTACTGCGCTGAATACTGTAAAAGAGATGACGCCACTTTGAGGTACCAGATTATATAAAAGGAAAATTTGAATTATAGGAAAGTGAAGAATGTATATGCTGCATGAAAAATCAAATTTTATATTTATTCTGTAAAAATAAATGATAGAGCAGGCAAAGTAATAAGATAAAAAAGGTGATTTTACATAAATTAACACTTTATGTGTTGCATGTTTTAGTTTTGCTTAAAAAAAATAGAATTTTTATACTCACTTATTTGTTATTTTCAATAAAAATCGGTTATTTTGCGCTCTGTTTGAAAAATGTATCCGAAAAAACGATTGAAAAATGTCAAGAGTTTGTCAAATAACTGGTAAAAGGTTCATG
>JBFHEL010000353.1:0-4349 GCA_041584155.1 Saccharicrinis sp. | reverse complement strand
TGTTGGTTATTGAGTAGATCTTTGGCATCAAAGTAATCCATTAAAAAGTGGTGATCCACAAGCTCCTGTATCTTATTCTTATCCATGCGCATTCCTACGTAATTTTCGTATTGTCTGCGAGCCTCTGCTCTAAATATATAAGCCTCTACATTGCTTGTATTATCGTTTAATTCGAGAGTGAAATATTTGGCCGCTTCCACCCATTGTTCATCCATAAAGCATATAATCCCCAGGTGCATGTAGGGATCCAGGTCGGATCTTGGTATGTTAAAAACAGAATTTTTCCATGTGTCGTAAGGGTGATTAATCCATAAGGAGTCATTAAATAGTTGTGTACTCATAAAATAACGGGTGTCGTTTTTTTCTACATATCCACAGATGCCAATGAGTTCACCCTGATTATTGATAACAGGTGCTCCGGATGATTTATTTTTATAATTGGCTTGAAGTATAAGCAGCCTGTCGAGATAGGGTGCCTGGAGCACTTTAGTGATGGAAGCCAAAGAGAGGCCTCTTTCGGTTTCCTCAGGATCGCTAAGTACAAGTACTTCCGAATCGCTGTTTTCTGTGTTTTGCGTGGGTGTTATATAGTCAAATCCTTTTTCTTTCTGGTCAGTTACCTTAAATATAGTCAGGTTGGCCATTTTGTGAGTTGATAAAATGCGTTCAACACCAAGTTTTTTACCATTTCTTAAGGTGAGGATCAAAGAATCGGCATTGAGAAACATTTTTGAAGGAGCAATGCCAATGCCATCCGGACTTATGAAAAAACCTGTTGAGGTATAGTTGAGTATGCCTTGTGCATTGTAGGAAGAGATAGAAAATACTGCTTTTTCGTATTGGTTTATTTTATCAAAAATATTTTGTGCATCATGGTTTAAGGAAAAAAATAGTAAGAATGTAATGATCACATAAATACGAAAGGTCTTCATCTGGTGTAGTTCTTGGTTTAAACCAAAAATAATAAAAAGAAATGAATATCAAATAGTTGAGCTGGGTGTTGTTGGGCCTTGCCTCTTATGTCCTTATTTTAAAAAAAACTATTCAGCTTATAGTCTATGCCAAGAGGATGGTGAAATAAAATATGATGCTGGCCTGCTTGTGGTAGGGTAAGCTTGTCTGAAAAATAGAAAAGAATGGAATAGGAGTGATTTAATACGGTATGTTTAG
Organism: Saccharicrinis sp.; assembly: GCA_041584155.1. Taxonomy (GTDB): domain Bacteria; phylum Bacteroidota; class Bacteroidia; order Bacteroidales; family Marinilabiliaceae; genus Saccharicrinis. The sequence continues at coordinate 3,179 of JBFHEL010000353.1, read as the reverse complement.
GGAATAAAAAAGACGGCTTAGAAGTGATATTCTAAGCCGTCTTTTTAGTTTAATGTTATATTATTATCTCATCAGGAATGAGAATTTGTGTCTGTTTTTAAGCGCAATGCCTGTTCCTCGGGCAACAGCATGTAATGGGTTTTCGGCAATATGAAAAGGGATGTTTATTTTATCTGTCAATCGTTTATCTAAACCTCTCAATAAAGCACCACCACCTGCTAAATAAATACCATTGTTCACAATGTCGGAATAAAGCTCTGGCGGAGTTTGTTCCAATGCGCTTAGAATGGCTGTTTCAATTTTTGAGATGGACTTCTCCAGACAATGAGAGATTTCCTGATACGAAACAGGAACTTCAATAGGGAGCGCGGTCATTTGGTTAGGTCCTTGAACGATATAATCAGCAGGAGGCTCTTCCAGCTCAGGAAGTGCTGATCCTACGCGAATCTTAATTTCCTCAGCAGTGCGTTCTCCTACTTTAATATTATGCTGACGTCTCATGTATTCCATGATATCAGCCGTTAAATCATCACCAGCAATACGAATAGATTTGTTGGTAACAATTCCTCCCAAAGAAATAACTGCAATCTCAGTGGTACCACCACCTATATCAACAACCATATTACCCTGAGGAGCTTCTACGTCAAGTCCAATACCCAGCGCAGCAGCCATAGGTTCGTAAATCATATATACCTCACGTCCGCCGGCATGTTCTCCTGAGTCACGCACAGCTCTTATCTCTACCTCTGTACTTCCCGAAGGGATACAAATAACAATTGTTAAAGAAGGGGTAAATAAACGGGAGTTTGTGTTAATCATTTTAATCATGCCCCTGATCATCTGTTCGGCAGCATTAAAGTCGGCAATCACACCATCTCGCAGGGGGCGAATGGTATAGATATTGTCATGCGTTTTGCCATGCATCTGACGAGCTTTCTCTCCGATAGCCAGTAGCTTATCGGTTCTTCTGTCTAATGCAACTATCGACGGCTCATCAACAACAATTTTATCGTTATGAATAATTATTGTGTTTGCCGTCCCCAGGTCAATAGCTATATCTTGCGATAAGAATGAAAAAAATCCCATAGGTTTGGATTATTTTAGTGTTTAAAATGACGTTTTCCTGTAAATAGCATTGCTATTCCAAATTCATTACAAGCTTCAATAACTTCCTCATCGCGAATACTTCCTCCTGGCTCAACGATATACTTTACATTGTATTCGTTAGCTGCTTCTATGCTGTCGCGGAATGGGAAGAATGCGTCAGAGATGACTACTGAGCTTTCAATACTAACGCCTTCTTTCAGTTTGAAACGAGGCATAGTTAAATGACGTAAGCTATCTAATCGGTTGGGTTGTCCCATGCCTGCTCCTGTTAACCAGAATGATCCATCTTCATTTTCTGTTACAATGGCAATGGCATTACTTTTTAGATGTTTACAAGCTGTTATACCAAATTTAGCTAATTCCATTTTGGTGGCATCAAACTCAAGCTTGGTTACATTCTTAAATGCTGTGTCAATACCTTCATCTTCATCCTGAACTAGAATTCCTCCACTTACTGAACGAATGAGCTTTTCACCGGTAATCTCGTTTTTAATAGGTGTTTCCAGTAAGCGTAAATTCTTTTTCTTGGCAAATATTTCTAAGGCTTCAGGTGTAAATTCAGGTGCAATAATGATTTCAACAAACCTTTTAGAGAACCATTCTGCAATAGTCCCGGTTACTGTTCCTGTGAAACAAATAATACCTCCAAAAGCACTGATAGGATCACCTTCCCAAGCTAATTTTAATGACTTTTCAATGTTGTCAGTAACTGCTAAACCACATGGGTTTAAGTGTTTTACCACTGCAACAGCTTGCTTATTTTTTATATGACTTACCGCATGAAATGCATCACTGGCAGCTTTCCATGCCGCATCGGCATCGAGCATGTTGTTATAGGATAGGGCTTTTCCTTGTAATACCCTGGCATTGGCCAGAGAAGCGCCCTCTTTAATATTATTGTATTTGTAAACCGTAGCTTTTTGATGAGGATTTTCTCCGTAGCGTAAAACCTCTCCGTTGTTTAAGCTGATGCGTTCCATATTCTCAGCATCAGGATTAAAATAATTAAAGATGGCTGAATCGTAATGCGAAGAAACCGCAAATGCAGCTCCGGCAAAGGCTTTCCTTTCGTTAATGGTTGTTACGCCATCATACTCCTTTAAAATCTTATATAAATCGGCATACTGCTCCTGAGAAGGAACAATGACTACATCTTTAAAATTTTTAGCTGCTGCCCTGATTAAGGATATTCCTCCAATATCAATTTTCTCAATAATATCTTGTTCTGGTGCACCAGAAGCAACGGTAGCCTCAAAAGGATACAGATCAACAATTACTAAATCAAACTCCGGAATGGTAAATTCATCTAATTGTTCCTTGTCTGATTCATTTTCTCTGCGAGCAAGTATACCTCCAAAAACCTTCGGGTGGAGGGTCTTTACCCTACCTCCTAAAATAGATGGATATCCTGTAATATCTTCAACTGCAGTGACTTTTATGCCCAGATCTTCAATAAATGTTTTGGTTCCTCCAGTGCTATATAGCTGTACCTCCTGTTTGGCAAGGGTCTTAATGATTTCATCAAGTCCATCCTTATGGAATACTGAAATAAGAGCTGATTTAATTTTTTTTGAGCTACTCATTATAATCTTAAATTAAGAAAAATTGAAATTTAAAGATTGACCAATGTTTCATTCACAATTTTAAGAAATTATCTTCATGTTATACACTTTGAGTCACAAAACTATATGTGAATTTGGTCTATTAGGCGCAAAATTAAGAAAATAAGCACATTTATCAAGGTGGTAAGTAATTTAATTCATAGTTTTATGGATGAATTTTCAACCATAATTTTAGCTCAACGGATGAACCCTGAGTTTTATTGAATAGTAAATGGTATTATATTTTAAATTTCTTAGAGAAAGTGTTTTGTTTGCTGTTAATGCACTGCGGGCAAATAAATTGCGCACTATATTAACTTTAAGTGGAGTGACCATAGGTATTTTTTCTATTATCACCGTTTTTACACTAATTGATTTTCTGGAATATAAAATCAGAGATAGTATTCAGTCTTTGGGCGATCATGTAGTGTATGTGCAAAAATGGCCATGGACGCAACCGGAAGGGGAAAC
>JBFHEL010000352.1:0-4374 GCA_041584155.1 Saccharicrinis sp. | reverse complement strand
CACACAAGAATAAGCAATTACTTTTCTTCCGTGATCAATCACGTAGCGGATTTGGTAATTGGTGTTGACAAGATTGTGGGTATTTATAACGATGAAAAATCAAACAGGCTATTAGGAATAAGTCTTTCTTTAATAAATGGGAGGCTTATTGAGCAGGATATTAATATGCAAGGTGCCTTTGAGCAAGTCAGGCAGATGCAAAATGAAAAGTTACAGTATAAATGGTTAAACAAATCACAAATACCCTATGAAATAAATATACAAAGCAATGGTCAACTCAATATATTCAACGAGTATAACTATTTGATTTTAATGGTTGCCATTCCTCCGCGAGGGCAAGAAAAAAGAAACCTGATATTTATATATTTTAAAGATGGGCTGGATCAATTTGGCATACATCATGAGAAAGCTAATATGAGCACGCAGAATAAGACCATTATAGGACATTTGGTTTCCAATTCTGTTATCTCATTATCGTCTATCTACTGGCAACAAGAAGAACGATTTATTCAATTTGCCACCAAATCGCAAGAAATTTTTAAACATAAAGATACCAATAAGCATCGTCAGACTGAATTAGAGAATTTAGTTATTGGCTGGGCACAGGATGTACTGGAGGAATTTAGTGAATCTGATGGCGTTAATTATGTTTACAGTGATAAGGCTATTGATAAGATTAAATCCTTTACTGGCGAATTCTCTCAACTACGAAAAAACATTGCAGAAGCCATTGACTATACAAAAGTACTGAATACATATGTAAACAGCAATTATGTAACCATAGAAGATACTTACATTACAGATGTAACCAATGTGACAAAAGAAAACCCTACAGAAATCCTCCCTGAACGTTTACAAAAGACACAAAGTTTATTAGATAAATTGGAAAAATACGCCATACAGGTAAGCAACCTTGGCTTAAATATTACCAGTTCTAATGTAGGTCAGGCCATGCAAAGACCCATTTCTCCTGCAGCAATATCCGATTCGATTAGTAAACATCGCTCAAGAATCAATACACTTTTTATGCAATACCCAGGAAAATGGACTTTTATAAAAACCCATTTTAAACCCATTATTAATATCACATCAAACGACAATATTCCATTGAAAAACTGGGGATAAGTACACTTTTAGCAGCCATGAATCTATAAAAATCCATCAAAAAGTCGTTAGTATTATCCCCTTAGTTGTTTTTTAATTATGCATTACAAGAATTTAGTATAAAAACAAGAAGCAATCCTCTTGTTTAATCCACCAGCATACCGCCAATTAATTCCTTCACATCTGTAATCCCATGCCGCTCCATATAGGCCTTAATCCCCTCAACTACCTTAACCGAAACCTGAGGATCAATAAAATTAGCTGTACCAATTTGCACAGCAGAAGCACCCGCGAGCATAAACTCAATGGCATCATTGGCATTCATAATACCTCCCATACCAACAACAGGAATCTTAACCGCATTATACACCTGCCAAACCATTCTAACAGCCACAGGCTTCACACAAGGGCCAGATAAACCACCCGTAATAGTAGATAAAGCAGGACGACGTTTCTCAACATTAATAGCCATACCTAATAAGGTATTAATCAACGAAACCGAATTAGCACCAACACCTTCAACTCCTTTAGCAATCTCCGTTACATCTGTAACATTTGGCGATAACTTAACCATAAGATGCTTCTTGTAAACATCACGAACAGCCTTGGTAACTGCAACAGCAGAAGGACAATGCACACCAAAGGCCATACCCCCTTCCTTTACGTTAGGGCAAGAAATATTTAATTCAATACCAGGGATATGAGTCAGCTCATTTAATTTCTCAGCAGTAGCCACATAATCTTCTAATGTTGAACCAGATACATTAACAAATATACCGGTTTGATAGTCTTTAATTCTGGGATAGATATCACTAATAAAATAATCAACACCCTTATTTTGGAGCCCAACAGCATTTAACATCCCTGCAGGGGTCTCCGCCATCCTGGGATATGGATTTCCTTCACGATGGTGTAAGGTAGTCCCTTTGACTACAATTCCACCTAAATTATCAATATTGATAAAATCATCATATTCTTCTCCAAAACCAAAGGTACCAGAGGCAGTCATCACCGGGTTTTTTAGTTTCAACCCATTCAAATCTATAGCTAAATTTACCATCCCTTTAATTCATTAGTATCAAAAACAGGTCCTTCTGTGCAAGTACACTTATGTCCATCATTAGTATCCACAACACAACATAAACAAGCCCCAAAACCACAGGCCATCATATTCTCAAGGGAAACTTCACATTTAATATTTTGAGCTTTAGCCTTTTGAGCAACAGCTCTCATCATCGGATCCGGCCCACAAGTATAAACCACATCCATTTGTTTTAATCCTTCATTTAACAAGGAATGATCGGTAACAAAGCCTTTAACACCCCGGGAGCCATCTTCAGTAGTGACTTCTACCTGAGCAATGGCCTCATAGGCCTGCAAATCCATTAAAATCTCTTTGTTTCGGGCGCCTAATAAAAAATGAGGCTCAACACCCTTTTGTTTAAGCATCCTGCCCAGCATTAATAAAGGCGCTACACCTACACCGCCGCCAACTAAAAGAGCATGCCCCTTATCGGGAAGAGAAAAAGCATGTCCTAGCGGATATACCATATCAAGCACATCACCCTCCTTCAATTGAGCTAGCAAACGCGTACCTTCTCCCACTTCCTGAATTAACAGTAAAATTTCATTTTTTGCTTCATCAATTTCATGAATAGAAATAGGACGCCGAAGAAAAGTGTTTGGCCCGTTGTCAACCTTTACCTCCACAAACTGTCCTGGCAAAATTTCTGGTAACTTTTCTGCACTGGCAACGTGTAAAACTAGATATTCTTTATTGATACGTCTGTTTTTAGTTACCGTAAATAACTCAACTTTTTTCTTCATTTTAAGTTTTCAGATAATTTACATATGTAAACAAATATATTTTCAACAGACAAAGATAGATAAATTGGATTGATAGGCAAATATCTTCTCCCATACAAAACAAATTAGCTAATCGGACAATTAAACCAGACAATGATAAACAGACATACACCCCAACTTAAAAAAACTGGCACCTTAAAAGCTATCAGTATAAAATAAATAGCTACCCATTTGGCTGGGGCATAAAACTATTGTTACATATGTAATTCACATATAAGATTACACATTGGGGTGATACGTTTCAAAAGAATGATCAGTGTAGAAAAATACAATCTTATCTAGCTTTCGCTTATCCTCTGCTGGTACAGGAGAAGAAAGATCTGTTTTGTTTTTTACCTGATATACAGGACTATCTTCTGGTTCCTGAATCTCGTGCTTAACCTGCTGCTCTTTTGTTTGAATTTCAGATGCTTCAGGTGCTGTTAGAGCCGGTTTCTCATCCTCAAAAGGAAGAACATTAGTTATAGGTACATAAACCTTACTATCCTTCTTATTCCTATACATATTTCCTTGCCCTAATAATAGCCAATCAGGATTAATATGAGGAAAGCTAAGCAATACCTTTTGTAAAACATCCAAACTTGGGTTGTTACGCCCCGATAATAAATGAGAAATACTTGATCTGTTTACCCCAATTAACTCGGCAAATTTTGAAGATGGCATCTTTTCTGATGCTAACAATGTTTGTAATCTGTGCTTCATAAATTTGAGATTGACTATAGTTTACAATAACAACTTTTTACATTTGTAGAAACAACCTTAAGCAAGAATTGCTTATATACATATGTAACCAGACAGTGGTTTATCTGCATTAAATACAAATGTAACTAATTATTCATCATTTACAAATCTAACCAATTACTTTTATTACCATTAATTGGTATTACATTCTTTTTATACTCAAAATACGCTTCATTTTATAGCTAAGCCTGTACTCTCTCAATTATAATCTGTTTATATACTTTAAATTAATTAAATTAAAACACTAATAATCAGCAATATAAATATAATATTAAAATGATTATTTAAATATGTTATGCCCACAATTATACGACAATTTAATGAAATATATTGCCTCATAGCCTTAATTATGAGCTGCTTACGATTATTGTTTTTTAATAATTAGTATAACTTTAAGTGTTCGCTATAATTAACTGGTTATTAGCGCAATAAGTTATGTATTCGTCTCGTATTTTCAATATTTTAGGGTGGGTTACTTAAAATATCTGGCATTTATTAAATTATAACTATCAATATAATCTGTAATTAGTTGGTATATAGCTACATAAACACATTGTAAAATAGTGTTTTATGCGTATAGTAAGTGATTTTCCTGATGTTTATTGATGTAACGTATAGCTGAATATTCTAGTGATCCCCTACCCGATTACTATAGATGCGGGT
>JBFHEL010000351.1:0-4408 GCA_041584155.1 Saccharicrinis sp. | reverse complement strand
CAGCCACCCATATCTGCCCTCCTCCCTGGCTATAGGCTTCATCAATGGCCTCCTGCAGATCAACAAAAGCATTATCCCATGAAGAACCATCGTTTTCGCCTGTTGCATTTGCAGCCACATAAAACACAGTTTCCGGTATATCCACTTCTGTAGCAGCAGTCATCACATCAAAAGAAGCTGTTTCTCCATCATCATCTACTGAAATAATATAATCAATAAACACCTTTGCGTAATCATCATAAATATCAGCTGCATCTAATGATACACATATATCAGCTGCCGAAATAAGCGTACTATATTCCGAAGATAAATCATCATCTTCATAGTCCCAATCATCTATTAAACAACCATAGGCATACACCCATGATTTACCCCAATTCATACACGAAACGAGTCCACCACTTTGCGAATAATTATTTGTAATGCTTGAATTTATAACAGTAGAAGTATTTTTACTTGAGGACTTGCTTGCTGCATAAGAACCCTGATATAAGCCAGCCCCCATATCTTCAGCAGTATTACTACTCATAGTAACATTCACAAGCAATGCATTTGAAGCCCCATCATTACCCAAAACAGCTGCTCGAAGACCTTCATTTCCTGTAAATATTGTGTTAATAATTACAGAATTACAAGCATAGTCGTTATACATGGCTCCCCCTTTTGAAGTACATATATTACTTTCAAAAGTACAATTCACAAATACAGCATGAGTACCTAAATCATTTGAAACAGCTCCTCCCCGTCCGGTAGCCTTATTGTTCCGGAAAGTCACATTAATAAAAACCGGATTTTCATTATCAGTAGCATCCAGGCTAATTCTGGTCATATTATACACAGCACCACCTTTTTTACTATAATTATTAGAAAAAATTACATTCCGCACTATAGTGCAGGCCTGATAGTTTAACAAACCGGCTCCACATCCATCTCCATCGCTGCTTAAAATAGCTGATGTTGTTGTACTATTACTATCATTGTTTTCATTGTCATCGGAAGATTGGTTGATATTAAACCCATATTCAATGGTAAAGCCGTCGATTAATGAATTATCGCCGGCACAAACCACATGATAACTATTGTCATTTTTGAGACTAGAGCTCCCAATATTTCCGCTTAAGATGGTACTATTAGTTTCCCAGTCCCGTTCATCAAGGGAGCTCTCCGTTCCAGAAAACCCACCATAAACATCGACATACGCCACCATCTGAAAAGATATTTCACGATCATCATCAGATGTGGGATAATACGTCCCTTCTGCTACCCAAATCTGATCATCAGCCTCAGCTATTCCGAGTGCCGACTGGAGATCTGTATACGCATCACCCCAGCTTGAACCATCCTTATTTCCATCAGCATCCCCATCCACATAAATGATATTTCCTGAACTCACTGTAGTTGCTTCTTCTGTTTCACCTACCTCGTCTTTACAAGATGGATGCAAAAAAAATAAGCTAATCAAAAGTCCCCATAAAACGCTGGATGTATTAGTCTTTTTTATCATGAGCCAAGATAGATTCATTATTTCAATAAAAACTTTAAGGTAAGAATACAATACGCTGGCAATTATCTATGTCGAATCATTGTCATTTCATGCTTGATCACCTAAGCGGAACAAGAATCCCGAAAAGACGAATATCAATGATACCACAAAGAATTCTCTGTTAAAAACATAAGGTATAGCAGCGTTATTTTAACCCTGTGTAATATAATACAAAGAGTTTGCTCTAAAAAAAGAAAGAGCAATATATTTCTCTTTCATCGTAAACTTCTACTTTACATTCTGCAGACCCGTTCACTATTCCTCATATAATTCGCAGGTATAATCAGACCCATCCTCTATGGTACCTGAAGATGTAAGGTTGTAACCATCAAACCCGGCAAAATCAGAAGCATATCTTTCAGCTCTAAAAACTTTATTATTACTTGCTATACTATACTGAGAGAGGGTACCAGTGGCGGATACCGGATTTACATACTCCCAAACAATTTCACCATCATAATCTACCTCAAAAAAGTAACCTGATGTCCCTTCACATACTAAGGTATTTCCATTGGCCAACCTGGTTGCTCCTGATATATTTGTTGCATAAAAATCTGTTGGATCATCGGCTATATAAGACCAAGTTGGCTCTGTTGGCGCATAGGTATTGTTGCTTAACGAATATGAACCATCATCATTAACTCCTGTATTGATCACATCGACCGACGAATAATCCGACTCACTTAAACTACCAGCCTGATTATTAAATATCATTATACAACCACCATCGGTATACCCATCATCAATCCAATTGGCATTATGCTGAACAAAGAGCCGTTGATCTTCATCATCTCCCTGATCATAGGTTTGTGGATTTCCCCAACGATATAACAGATCACCTCCCATTCCCCGGTTTCCTCCTTCGTGTGTTGCAGCCTGTTCGCTTGTTGTTGAGTGATCGATAATCCATATCTCACTAAAATTATGACAACTAAGCACAATCTGATCTAAACCTTCATTATAATCAATGGAGTTAATATGTAACCAATCTTCTTCTTCATCACCGTCGTAAGTATAATTGATGTCAATTAGTTCAGGATGATCTGCCACTGTTGCATAATTGGTGGCATCGGAATTTTCATCCTGAACTAAATGGTCCCAAACATACCATTCCCACACAATTTCAGCAGTGCCATTCTCTATATCAGGCTCAATCTCTATAATTTTTTCAGACCACAGATAGTCACCACAAGAAGTTCTACCTGCCAAAAGAGCCTGTTCCTCTGTTTTTTTATCCCATGAAATAAGAAGAATATTACCATTATCCATATATTCAACGTCATGATGTTGACATTCGAAACCTCCGGAAACAGTATAACTCCACACCACACCCCCTTCTGAGTCAATCATCTCAATTATTCCGCCTACCCCTCCACCATTGGCAAAAGTCAGATTCCCGTACTTTCCCGTATGCAATAAATAACCATTTTCAAGCATGTAAACTGACTGCCCTGGCTTATAGTCAGATTTCCAGGAATAAAGCAATTCGCCACAATTGTCAATTAAGTAGGTAGTTGTACTTCCAAGAGGTGCAAATAAAGTATATCCGTTATATGCATCTTCGGTATTCAAGAGCAAACCTACTGTATAATCATCATTATTCACAGCATCTGAAGAGTTATTATAGTCCGCCGTATTGTCGTTACATGCCGTAAAAAAGAAAAATGCAAAAAAAACTGCAAAGTTCAATATCCTGATATTCTTTGATAAATTCATCATTTAAAACTTTATTTATTTTATGCAATATTTTATCGCGACGCATCGCAAAAACTACACCATTTTAATATCCATTAAAAATAACTTAAGATAATTCTTATTATAAAAACTTCATCAAGTCTATTGCAAATCATTTTAACCCAATGACCTTTGAATGAAAACCCTCGTATTGCGGTTGATTTATGTCACTCTACTAAAACAAAAACTATTTGCACTCAACAATAAATACATATCGTGGAATATATTATTACAGCCAATCAGGCTATTAGCTATTTTATAAGCACCTCTGCCTTTTAAATATAGCTTATACTATTATACCATTTCGAACTTGAAATAAGCCTTATTAAAGGTTGATTCAGGTACAAAATTGGGGTCTGAATGAAAAAAGGTGTCAAGGAACAAGCTTAAAGGGGAATAAGGAGAAAGGTTAAATGAAGAAGGAAAAAAATATTAAGAAATATATACATAGGCACTTACGTAATGCCGGCCTTGTTCATCCAGGTCCGTCAATCCCTTTAGGAACAGAGAAGTTATTGTTAATTTTATTTAAACAACAGTAGCATAAATGCTGTTCCCGAATCTTTTAATGTCAAAATAAAGGAATTCAGACAGCAATTTAGAGGAGTGGCAGATGTCAAATTATTTCATTTTAGCCTTACAAAGACATACGCTTAGCAATTTAACATAGTCCCATCTTAAACCCTAATTTTATATGCTGGTCCCCAAAAGACAAAAACAGATTAAAGCTTAAAAATTTTCAAATAAAAAAAGGCAACCCAAATGGATTGCCTTTTCATTGTCTTTTAGCAAGATTACTTACGTATTCCTAGTTCTTTAATTAAAGAACGGTAATTTTCAATGTCTTTGGCCTTGATATAATCAAGAAGGCTACGACGCTTACCAACTAGTTTTACTAAAGCATGTTCCGTGCTATAATCTTTTCTATTAACCTTTAAATGTTCGGTTAAGTGAGATATACGGTAGGTAAATAATGCTACCTGGCCTTCTGCTGAACCAGTATCAGTATTCGACTTTCCGTACTTCTCGAAGATTTCTTGTTTCTTTTCTGCTGTCAAGTACATAAAAGTATATATTAAAAATTGCGGTGCAAAGATAATCAATAATTTACACTATACAACACATCGCACT
>JBFHEL010000350.1:0-4411 GCA_041584155.1 Saccharicrinis sp. | reverse complement strand
CTTTAGTTTGGATTCATCATACCATAACCTCTTTCGCCATGGTAAGCATGATCAAGTCCCATCATTTCTTCTTCATCGGAAGATTTAAACTTAAAGACTTTTTCTACAAACCAAATTAAAACAATAGTTAAAACAATAGAGTAAACAATAGCAATACCAACTGCAGCTACCTGCACCCCTAACTGATCCCAGATAGACCATTGACCTCCTGCAAGAGTGGCAGCATTTTCCATCCAACTATTTCTAATAAAGAATGTTAAAAATATGGCACCAACAATTCCACCAACACCGTGTATTCCAAAAGCATCCAACGAATCATCGTAGCCTAATTTATCTTTAATGATTAAGGCTCCATAACAAACCAAAGAAGCTGCAACAGCCAATGCCATTGCACCTATAGGTTGCACAACTCCCGCTGCAGGTGTAACAGCAACCAGACCTGCCAAAATACCTGAAGCAAAACCTAAAGCTGTGGCTTTACCATAATGTACCAATTCAATAATAACCCATGCTAAAGCTCCCGTTGCACCAGCTACCTGTGTAGCTGTTAAGGCCTGAGCTGTACTAATACCACTGGAAATACTACTCCCGGCATTAAAACCAAACCAACCTACCCAAAGCAGGCCTACACCCATCATTGTCATCACTAAATTATTAGGTCGAAGCTGACGCAAAGGGTATCCCCGACGAGCGCCTAAATATATAGCAGCCACTAAACCACTAATTCCTGCCGATATATGTACCACAGTACCCCCAGCAAAGTCAATAGCCCCATCGGCACCCATATTAAATAAAAAACCATCTTCGGCCCAAACCCAATGACAAAGTGGATTGTATACCAATATTCCCCACAGGGCTATAAAAACAAGATAACCTTTAAATTTAACCCTCTCGGCAAAGGCTCCGGCAATAAGAGCAGGTGTAATAATGGCAAATTTACCCTGAAACATAGAAAACACCAACTCTGGTACTCCTCCTTCCATTACGGCCTCATCAATTCCGCTTAAGAATACATAATCACTGTTCCAGCCAAACCATCCGCCCAATACGCTTTCGCCAAAACACATAGAATAGCCAACAATAACCCATAAAACACTCATAACACCCATGGCTGCAAAACTATGCATCATGGTTCCCAATACATTTTTCGACCGAACTAAACCGCCATAGAACATGGCCAGTCCTGGTACCATTAACAGTACCAATGCAGTTGATGTAATCATCCATGCCGTAGCTCCGGCATCTACTTCGGGCCCTCCAGAGTTGGCCCAACTGTTCACAAAAATACCCAGCAACATACTTGCTAAAAGAATTGCTTTCTTCATAAATAAAATTTCACTAATAGGTGGTAATAATCATTTCTCGAACGCAAAACTATAGTTTTTAAGTATACTATCCAAATTTTAACACTTTTTGTAAGATAATACCCTAGTTTTGTAACATATTTTAAAAAAATAATAACCTTTAATTACACACTATCCCCATATCAAACACCCTTGAAGAAAAAATACATACATTATACAAAAAGCCGATGTTTATGAAAAACATCGGCTTTTTGTATGCTGGTAAATTAACTATTAATATATTAAGTCCTCCCCCTAGGTAATCTTAATAAATCTATCAAATTCTTTTTCCATTTTGTCTCTTTTTATAGGTTTCTGAAAGTAACCTTCAAAAAGTTTATTATCCAATGCATCTGTTATCACCTCATTAAGTCCATAGCCTGACAATAAAAAATATGGTATATTACTATTTATAGTTTTTGCTTTAACAGCAAACTCAATACCATCCAAACCTGGCATACTCAAGTCAGTTATCACAACCTTGATTTCATCATTACGCTCTATTATTCCCAATGCCTCTATAGCCGATTTTGCTGTAATTACATTATATTTTTCGTTAAACATCATCTCAAATAACTTAAGATTGATACTTTCATCGTCTACATATAAAATCATTATATAATATTTTACAATTTTAATTCAAGGGCAATAATACAACAAATCGGGTTCCTTTACCAACTTTTGAATCTACAATAATTTGGCCTTTATGTGCCTTGACGACATTAAACACTTTAGACAATCCCAATCCTGTACCTTCGCCCTGTATTTTTGTGGTAAAAAATGGATCAAACATTTTTGATCGCACTTCAGGACTCATTCCTTTCCCATTATCAACAATCTCGACTTTTATCATTTCATTATCCGCAGGAGCCACAATCACCTTAACAGAACCCCTTTTTTCAATAGACTGAATCGCATTATAAAACACATTTATAAAAACCTGATGTAAATCCGTTTCCTGGCCCATTATATTTATTGAATTTTCGGCATACTCTCTTATAATCTGAATTCTACTTTTGGTTTCATACTCCAATATCGTTAAGCAGTTATTTAATATCTTGACAATATCACAACTGGTAAATTCCACTCCATTTTTAGCACCAAAATAACTCAGGCTATTCACTATATGAGATATTCTCTGCACACCTTCTTCCATATAACGATAAACAGTTTGAATTTCCTTTACCTTTTCAGGGTTAGAAAGGAACTTATGATTATTTTCCAGATTATTTTGCAGGGTATAAATACCTGTTTGAATAAAATTCAAGGGATTATTGATTTCATGAGCAACACCTGCAGTCAATACTCCCAAGGAAGCCATTTTATCAGACTCTATTAATTTTTCCTGCATATTTTTCACATCCATAAGAGCCAACTCGAGTTTATTTCTTTGCTCTCTCAGATCTTCATTTGACCTATACAATGCTTTATTGATCTCTTCCAACTCTTCTGTACGCCGCTGAATCAAGCTTTCAAGATGCAGCCTGTAATTTATTAACTCTACATCAATCTTTTTCTGCTCTGTAATATCACGTACGACTACCTGATATAATAATTCACCTTCAATTTTAATATAAGAAACACTAATTGCCGCATCAAAAACTTCTCCATTGTATTTTATATGACGAGACTCTACAATTAATGGATGATCCTCATGGATAGAAGTAAGTATTTTATCAATTTTTAAACCCGACAGAGTACTATCTATTTGTCTATCCGGAAAAAACCGATCTATAGGCAAACCAATCACCTGTTCTTTAGTACATATAAATAGTTTTAAAGCGCTATTATTCACATCATACACCTTTCTGTTTTTTAATAACACTATGGCATCTATGGAATTTTCAAATAATAAGCGATATTTCTTTTCTCTATTCAATAAATCTTTATTCTTTTCATTGATAACATTTAGCTTATCGAATATAGTTTTGGAAAAGTATTTTGCCACATAAAGCAAGGCCAGAGTAACCAGAACAATAATAATAACATCCATCACCCAGGCTGTAGCAGAAAGAGAGTAATCTTTTACTTCAATGTCGAAAAATAAGATGCCCTTGATATACAATATCCCAAATAACAAATACACACCAGTAAAAAGGAATAGAGACCACAGCGCCTTTTTAAAGTTAAAGACGAAAGAAACAAAAACAGCTATTAAAATAATAAAACTTTTTGAAGATATAAGAAAACCGTATTTTGAAAGACCAGAAACAAACGCTAACAACACCACAAATATGGCAGAGTAAATCTTCATATTGGGTTTGACTTTTTTTCTGAACCAGGCGATCACGCCAAGATACAGCACTCCAATGGTAATAGCATAAAAACCCGGGTCAAAACCATACTGCACACCACGAAAAAAAGTTACCAGATACGATACAAAACCTATTATAAAGCCGACCACAAGCCCTTTATCCAATATACTATTTCGTAATTCGTAAAGTTCGTCTCTCTCTTTCATATTTAATAGGACTATTTAATATCTTTAGGATACGGCAGAATCGATAATCAAAACCCATACCAAAGTAATATAATTATCACCACATATTAATATCTAATCATCAATAAAAAAGCTTATTCCATCATATTTAACCTACTAATTTTCCAGTATCGCGATTTATTTTTTCGCGTTTGTCAAAAATATCTTTTATATAATCCCTAAATACTTTATTAAATTGTACATCTATTTTAATAATTACACAAGAGGTGAATAGTACTGACATTCTTTATTTGTGAAAGAAAATTTAAACATATCATCCCTTATTAAAAAAAAACGATTTTTTTCACAAACTTACTTTACTGAGAAAAAAGCACTTAGACTTAAGCCAAAATTAAAGTTTCTTTTTTTTTCATTTTTATTTTTGCAGTTCAAAAAAATCCTCTACATTTGCACCCGTTATCAAAAGAGATACACACTGAAACAACTGTAACAACAGACTATTCAGATAAGATATAAAAGTTTTGGAGAGATGGCAGAGTGGTCGAATGCGGCGGTCTTGAAAACCGTTGTGCGGCAACGTACCGGGGGTTCGAATCCCTCTCTCTCCGCTGAGTGCGAAAGCAATTTG
>JBFHEL010000349.1:0-4417 GCA_041584155.1 Saccharicrinis sp. | reverse complement strand
TTTAGGCGTATACAAGAAGGTCTCAAAAGCATCAAATGTTGAGTGTAATTTCTCAAACTTCCCACCTTTTTCAAAGTTGGGTTTGATTTTATCCAAATAATTTCTTAATGCTTTCAATTTATTATGATTTAAATATTTACAAATTGATTAACAGATTAGCTCATCTCTTTAATCATGACATCCATTCCTGTACGGATGATGCTCTGGATCTCTAATTTTGAAGTACAAACAAATTCACAAAGGGCAAAATCTTCTTCTGCTACTTCATAAATTCCAAGCTGCTCCATTTTATCGATATCTTCTGTCAATATGGCTTTTATCAAATGCTCCGGTAAAATATCCATAGGCAATACCTTATCATATTGTCCTGACATGATAATCGCACGAGGTCCTCCATTAAGATTGGCATTTAAAGCATACTCTTTTTTAGGACATAACCACGAGAAAAATGATTTAGAAACACTAAATTTATTTAATCCAGGCATAGCCCAGCCCATAAATTGGTGTTCATCACCTTCCGGAATAACCGTTAATTGCGAAGTATAGCTTCCTAAATAACCTTCTTTTCCGATTTGAACACCCGAAAGAACATTACCGCTGATATAACGAAGACTTCCTTCAGTTACATTATTAGCAACATAAGGTTTGATATGAGCACCTACCTTAGTTTTAATATAATTTCGTGTTTTAAGCTCTGAACCTGTTAAAGCAACAATTCGTGACGCATCATATACTCCTTCCAGCACCAGCTTACCAATAGAAATTACTTCCTGGGGTTGGATAGTCCAGTATAAGTCTCCTTTATTAATAGGAGATACATGATGAATTTGAACACCAACATTCCCTGCGGGATGCGGACCTTCAAAGGCATGTGTGGTAACTCCTTTCAGCGACATAATTGCTTTAGCTGCCATTTCAGTGTTAATACCGATATGCACACCTCCATCAGTCAGCTTATTTAAAGCATCTACCCCTGCCTGAAGAGCAGCTTCCTGTCCTGAAATAATAAAATCATAATCAGGAGCCAATGGAGCTGAATCAAAAGCAGAAATAAAAATCGCCCTGGGCGTATCTGCTGGATTTGCAATCACATTGTAAGGGCGTTGACGAAGAAATGGCCACAAACCTGCAGCTAACAGTTTCTCAGTTACAACTTCTTTAGTCGCCTCAGTTGCATTAAAAGCGCCAAAGTTTTCTGCTTCATTTTGGTTATCACTCTTAACCACTACCTCTAATATTCGTCTTCGCTCACCACGGTTTACCACCTGTACCTCACCACTAACGGGAGAAACAAATTTAATATCGGTACAGTATTTGTCAAAAAACAACACCGAACCAACCTTAACTTTGTCACCAGGTTTTACAACCAACTTGGGAACCAAACCCGGAAAATCGCCCGGTTTGATGGCAAAAAGCTCAGGCATTTCAGCTGTACCAAAAACCTTTTCTGCTTTACCCTTCAACCGAATATCAAGACCTCTTTTTATTTTGATTACGTCTGACATGTTTGATAAAAAGTTTTTTTTAAATTTCGATGCAAAAATACAATAATTTATAACTTAACAACCTAATAAACCCAGTTAATAAAGAAAAAAATCGTTAAATAATTATTTTTTATAAGTTACTCCTAACCTTATCTTTAAATAATTTATTAAATAAGACAATGCCTGCTAACTTTAAACTTTTCATCCTCCACCTCAATTAAAATCATCTTTTCCCGGTCGGGCATGTCTCCTCTTAAAACAATGAATATCTATATCTTCAAAACCAATTGACACTATCTAACAAACTATACATTTTACCCTTTATACTACCTGTAACAACGAATAGTCTGTATGCGCAAGACATTATAAAAATCCAGCAGAGGTATCCTCTCCAATTTTCAGGCCTATAAATTCACCAATCAGTAAACATAGCATGGATAAAGTTTGGTTATCCTAACACAAGAAGACCTTATTTTATCTGGGGTTGATTACACAAACCCTATTTAAAAATATTTGCTCAGCTCAGATAAAGACATTGTTTTTCAGGAACCATTAATGATAAGCTAAAATATAAGGCCTTAATCCATTGTAGAAAGTCAATGATAACCAGCCACAACATCACTCGCAGTAGATACTTATTAATCGCAATCTTCTCTTCGGGTGAAATCTAACTATCCGACAAATATTCTAAGTTAATTTGAGAAATGTGTTATTTTAAAAAATAAGATTGACTTTTATCATATACCTAAGTCCCAAACACTGATTTATTTCATTAAAAAAAGCAGGTATCCTATCGTAAATTTGTACAATGAAAATGATGCAGTTAACTAAACACAAACTCATCATACAATTTTAAGAAACAATAAATTTTTAAGTTATGCCAAAAGGAATATTTAATGTACCGATCGCTGACAATGAACCGGTATTATCATATGCACCGGGAACATCGGAAAGAGAAGAATTAAAAGCGCAACTTAAAGCGTTTAAAGAAACAGAAGTAGATATTCCAATGTATATTGGAGGTGAAGAAGTAAGAACAGGAAATAAAATATCTATACACCCACCTCATGAGCTCAGTCATTGCCTGGGATACTATCACCAGGGTGATGAGACACATGTGTATCAAGCCATAGATGCTGCACTTAAGGCCAAGCCAGCCTGGGAAAACTTAAGCTGGGAACACAGAGCTTCTATCTTTTTAAAGGCTGCAGAGCTTGTTTCGGGCCCATACCGCCAGAAGTTAAATGCTGCAACCATGCTGGGACAGTCCAAAAACGCTTTCCAGGCCGAAATTGATGCAGCCTGTGAATTCGCTGACTTCTTAAGGTTCAACGTACAATACATGACTGATATTTACGCTGAGCAGCCAGACAGCGCCCCAGGCATATGGAACCGTGTTGAATACCGTCCGCTGGAAGGTTTTATTTTTGCATTGACACCATTTAACTTTACCTCTATTGCAGGTAACTTACCATCAGCACCGGCATTAATGGGAAACACCGTGGTATGGAAACCATCAAAAACAGCTGTTTATTCGGCTAAGGTATTGATGGATATTTTTAAAGAAGCAGGTGTGCCTGATGGTGTCATTAATCTGGTTTACGCATCTGGTCCTGTTACTGCCAAGGTTATTTTTGAGCACCCTGATTTTGCCGGCATTCACTTTACCGGGTCTACAGGAGTATTCCAAAGCATGTGGAAATCCATTGGTGCGAACATTGAAAGATATAAGACATATCCTCGCATTGTTGGTGAAACCGGAGGCAAGGATTTTATCATGGCTCATAAATCATGTGATGCCAGAGCTGTTGCCACAGCCATCGTTAGAGGTGGTTTTGAATTTCAGGGACAAAAATGCTCTGCTGCTTCGCGCGTGTACTTACCACTCAGTCGCTGGGAAGAAATTAAAGGATATATTGCCACGCAATTAGCCGAAATAAAAATGGGAAATCCCGAAGACTTTAGCAACTTCGTGAATGCCGTAATCGATGAAGCTTCTTTTGATAAATTAGCTGGTGCTATTGATGCAGCCAAAGCAAGCAAGGATGCTAAAGTTATTTTTGGCGGTAAATATGATAAGTCGAAAGGTTACTTTATTGAACCAACTATCATTCAAACCTCAAACCCGCATTACGCTACAATGGAAGAGGAATTGTTTGGCCCTGTAGTTACATTGTTTGTGTACGAAGATGCCAAATTTGAAGAAACCATGGATATTCTTGACAAAACATCCATGTACGCACTTACCGGAGCTATATTTTCACAAGACAGATATGCTGCAGAGTTGGCTACAAAACGTCTGGTTAATTGTGCGGGTAACTTTTACATCAACGATAAACCAACAGGAGCTGTAGTTGGTCAGCAGCCTTTTGGAGGTTCCAGAGGTTCCGGAACTAACGATAAAGCAGGTTCGTCTATTAACTTAATGCGCTGGGTAAGCCCTCGTACCATTAAGGAAACATTTGTACCTGCCAAGGATTATAAATATCCTTTTTTAGAAGAATAGGACATAATAGCTTTTAGAAATACAATTTTTAAGCCAACTTCATTTTTTTGAGGTTGGCTTTTTTATGTAAAAACAAAACTTACTGATCCCCATCCCAAAACCGGTAATTACTGAAATAACATAACCCAACTGCAAAACAAACACCCTACTGACAGCTCTTCCCTTGGCTTTGAGGCCGGGGGAAGTACCGCATCGAAGATGGGGGGGATGGGGGTTACAATAAAAACTTCTTACTATGTTCTTCTTTAAATATTGATCCCCATCCCTATTGTTGCGCAATAGTACTTCCCCTTGCTCTCGGGAGCAAAGGGAAGAACCGAGACTGGTAGTAACTGAAAAAACTTGACCTAACTGCAAAACAAACACCCTACTTACAGCTCTTCCCTTGGCTTTGAAGCCGGGGGAAGTACCACATCGAAGATGGGGG
>JBFHEL010000348.1:0-4418 GCA_041584155.1 Saccharicrinis sp. | reverse complement strand
TAAAAGAAGCTTCAGCAGGAGAATTATCGAAGCCCATCCATTGTTTACGATAGGAACCAAAGACCGACAAGACATCATGCGATCCGGCAAAGGCAGAATTTATAGTGTATTTATTATACATATACTGACTCATGATCACTTCGCGTTGTGAAATGGCTGAAATGCTGACCAGGAAAATGAATATTGAAAGTATGTATCTCATAATATTTCGATGATTTTCATCTGTAACAAAAACTTATCGTTTGAGGATTAGATATTTTTTGATGGGTTTACTCAGTTCCTCTCCTTCAAAAACATAATAGTATGTTCCTTCAGGCAAATCAGAACCTCCTAAATCCGTACCTCGCCAATCGTTATTGTAATCGGTAGTACTAAAAACCAGTTTTCCGTACCTGTCAAATACCGACAGCTTATTGTTCGTAATATTGCTTGCTCCTAAAATCTGAAAAGTTTCATTTAACTCATCCCCATTGGGAGAGAAACCTGTTGGTGCAAAAATATTTTTGACGGTAATATTCACGGTATCAACAATAGATGCGCAGTCCGAATTTTCGATAGTAGCCGTCCATAAAAAGCTATAGAGCCCTTCTTGCAAATTAGTTACCCGGGTATTATACTGGTGTTCATCCTCTATAATAGCACTTCCCTCCTCCAGCAGGCTCCACGTCCCTATGGGTTGATAATCCTCCAGATACAAATCATAATCAAAATCAGAAGCATAGAGGGCAATATTATCTCTGGCATAAATAATCGAGTCTTCACCGGCATAAACAGGATAAGGTGACTCCTGAAAAACAACATCCACCTGATCAGAGCTTGAACAGGTACCATTTACTTCGGTCCATTTTAAACCAATTTCACCAAAACTGTTGGCCCAAAAAGTAGTATACGGGTCGGTTTCATCGGCAAACTCACCTCCTGCACCAGCTGTTACAATACTCCACTGGCCATCCCCAATAGAAGGAGTGGCATCTAACCCCACTTCGGTACTACAAACTTCATCATCTATCCCGGCATTGGCAACAGGCATTTCATCTACATAAACCGAATACACCAAATCGGCATAAGTTGTTTCACAACCATACGCTCCTACTACACTGGTAAAATCATATTCTATAACATTCTGGATGTTACCATCTGAGGTATATTCAGGAACAAGCTCCAGAGTGTTATTAGAAGAAGTAATACCGCTTTCTGTTAAGGTACCTGCACCATTGTTGTAGAAAAGGGACCAAGGGGAGTTACCGGTAACGGTATATTCCATATATGTACTACTACCCTCACAAATCTGATCACTGGTTTCAGAAATAGATAAAGTAGGAGGCTCAGCAAAATGAATAATCACCTCATCGCTATTTACACACCCCATATCATCATCTGTTTCTGTCCATATTAAAGTTACATACTGATAGCTTGATGAAGAAACTGTTGTTGTTTCTAATCCACTGTCAGTAAAAGCAACACCACTAGCTGAAGTACTCCACTCTCCACTAGAACCCTCAGAAAGAGTCGCTTGCAAGACATATTCGGTACCACAACTCAGATCATCATCACCAGCAAAGGTGTTTGGTTTTAAATCTGTAACTATTTTACTACCTACAATATCATCTTCATTGGCAACACAACCATTACTATCTGACAGCGATTTTATGCTATAGCTATCGGAATAACTAAGCGTATATTCAATTGTTTCATTTAAATCTGAAGCACTTAGAGAATAGCTCTCCGTATTATTCTGAATAACATAATCAAATGGAGCATTTCCTGTAAAAGTTATATCGATACTCACCTGATCTATGAGATCATCTGTTGAACAGAACTCAAAATCTTCCGTATTGGTAATGGTAGCCGTTGGGCTTCCTTTAAACTCGATCATTACATCATCTGAGGCTTCACAAACGCCATTTTTTTCGTTTAAGGTAAAAGTCAATGCCCCTGCGCCATTTGAAGTAAAGGTTGCCGTAGGAGAGGAATCATCATCAAATGAACCCGATGTACTCATATCACTCCACCAAATATCATGACTCGCATCGGTAACCGTACCGCTTAAGGTATATTCAAGCCCACAAGGGTCATCATCCACTCCAGCATTTGGTTCAGGCATATCATACACAACAACACTCATACTTTGGTCAGTTACCTCCACTCCACTGCCAAGCGGATCACTTGAATCGTAGGTATAATTGCTATCATACACCCTCAAAACTGAAATTTCACAGGATTCATCCACCTCAAAAGAGCGCTCATAGTTATAATCATAAATATTATCCCCTCCTATCTCATAACTTCCATTACCAATCTGAACCATATAAGAAAAGGGTGCATCACCGCTAAAAGTGATCTGCAAGAGTGCATCACCACTTTCACAAAATTCTATATCACTGCTAATTACCGTAGCTGTAGGAGCATCTTGTGATAGAATAGACAAAGAAATGAAGGATATAAAAAAAAGCAGTATATAAGGTATTATTTTCATGGAATTAATATTTAAACCATCATGTATTAAATACAAAGTAAACAAACTTAGCTATTTTGAATGAAAAAAATACCCTTTAAAATTACCTCTAGCAGTTATTTAATAAATTTTTTTACCTGTTTAGTCAAAAAAACACTTACGAAGTGCCACACAGGCCTGCTGGCGACACAAATAGAAAGTGACCAAACGAAACTTACATTATGTGAAAATT
This sequence comes from Saccharicrinis sp., assembly GCA_041584155.1. Taxonomy (GTDB): domain Bacteria; phylum Bacteroidota; class Bacteroidia; order Bacteroidales; family Marinilabiliaceae; genus Saccharicrinis. Next base: position 1,731 of record JBFHEL010000348.1, on the reverse strand, counting down.
ACAAATCGTAAATGGTGCGGGCTTTAGGTTTTTCTTTACGGAGTGTTTTGTACCTGTATTCGTTATAGGTCTCCTCAAACATCGACACAAAATTTTCTTCAGGTGCAGGAGCGGGCGAAAAAACCAGGTTTCCTTCAGGATCAATCAGATAATAGGTAGGGAAAGCTTTCACAGCATAATCAAATAATACTTTAGCATTTTGATTAAAATAAAGAAATTCCCAATTAAACCTATTCTTTTTCACATACTCTTTGGCTTTATCAGGATCATCATCGGTTAAAACAGTGATAACAACCATGTCTCTTTTATACAGATCGGCAAAGCGCTGCAAAACCTGAAAGTCCTTTTTGCAGGCATAATTTTGCGTATTTGCAAAATTCAAATAAATAAACTTCCCTTTATAATCCTTTAGTTCTTTCTCCTTACCGGATAAAGTAGGAAGACTAATCGGAGGCGCCACGGTTCCGGGACGTAACCTGGAAATTTTTTCAAGAATATCAACAGCTATTTCCTTATTCTTTTTACTCTCACATTCCTCAGTAGCCGTTTTAACCAGACGAATAACCTTCTCGGGGTCATAATTTCCCGAATAAAAACCATCATACATACCTTTTAAAATGATTAATTCGGCCAGTGAACGTTGTTTAAAAAGTGAATCGTTACCCAACACAGTAACCAAGGTATCAAAGGACTCAGCTTTAGTCCAGGTTTGCTTAAGAGCACTACCTTCTTTTGAGTTAAAGTAACTATAAAAAAAGTTAGAAAATACCTGATTAAAGGAAGTCCAATATGGATCAAGAAAATAGCTAACCGGTTTTGAAGAAAAATAATCATAAATAAGTTTGCGCTCCTGATTAGCATATATGAAATTAAGCATATTCATATAGGTATATTGCTTATAGGTATCAAACCAGCTTCCTTTATCGGCAGGAAATTCAGCATCGGTTTTAGCAATAATTTCATTGGCTAATGTATAATTATTTGTAAGTACAATACGCTGAATATCCTTTACAAAACGCTCATTATAAGCATCCTCAAACTGTAATATTTTTTCATTAAAACTGATAGCCTTTTCATCCTGCACGCCTAACATCACATGCTGAGGCTGAAAAAACGGATTAAGTTTATTTTCAGGTTTTAATGGCACATAAGGAGGTAGTACGATCTGATATTTTTCACCTGGCACCACATACAAAAAGCCCTCTGTCTCTCCTAATGTGAGGTATATCTTAGTAATTTCTTCTGCATAAAAGGAAAATCTAAAAAACCCCTTTTTATCCACCTTAAAAGATTGCAGATCCTTAATATCTCTTGTAATATAATTTTTTTTGTATTGCACAATAAGATGCATATTGGCATACTCTTGTGCAGTTCCCCAAATCGTAACACTATCAGCAGGTTCTGCTTTTACCATTGATGAAAAAACCAAAACCGATAAAATCAGAAAATACCTCATCAAACTTGCTATTAATTGCGATTTAATCTATAGTTAGCCATTTTCTCACGTATTTTAACGGGGATAAATTTACCCGGATCACCATGATGACGAATAATATCTCTAACAATAGATGAGTTAACCGGGGTGTGTTCGGGGGTTGTTAAAAGAAAAACAGATTCAATTCCCGTCATTGCCTTATTCACCTGAGCAATAGCTCTTTCATACTCAAAGTCAGCTGCCGTTCTTATCCCTCTTAAGATATAACCTGCCCCAACTTTCTTTGCAAAATCAAC
>JBFHEL010000347.1:0-4432 GCA_041584155.1 Saccharicrinis sp. | reverse complement strand
TGAATCCTTTAACTGGAGTTCCCGAGTGAATAGTACCTTTAAAATTAAAAAGAAATTACAATTACAGGTCGATGGAAGTTACAACAGCCCAACGGTAAGTTCACAAGGTGAAACAGAAGGTTATTACTCGGTAAACAGTGCCGTAAGATATGATTTTATGGACAGAAAAATGGCGGCTGTTTTACAAGTGAGAGATGTGTTTGCTACGGCTAAAAGTGTATCTATCACCGAAGGTGATGCTTTTTATAGCTATAAGAAATGGACGCGTGAGGCACCTTATATTTCATTAACCTTGAGCTACCGCATCAATAATTTTTTACAGAAACGTAAAAACACTGATGATGGTAATGGTGGAGTAGGAGATGATGAGTTTTAGTAGGGTAAAATAACTGCCTGTTGTTTTTCAGCAGGCACTCACATAAACAGCTAAGAACTAAAAGAAAAATGATCATCTTTTTTTACTTCTTAGCTGTTTGTTTTTTGCAAGATATTGATTCTTGTATTTTAGCTGTTTACTTTATCAATGACTAAGCTTGCTAAGCAAATCTTTTGTAGCGTTTTTAGGTTGTTTAATGGCAGTAAACGAGCAATACATTAGGGATTAATTCTTAACCAGTGTACCTATATTTTCTCCTTTAATTACACGGATCAAATTACCCGGTGTATCCATATCAAAAACGATAATGGGTAAGTTATTCTCTTTACACATAGTGGTTGCTGTTAGATCCATTACTTTTAAGCCGCGCTTATAGATCTCATCAAAGGTAATTTCATCAAACTTAGTGGCTGTAGCATCCTTTTCAGGATCGGCAGTATAAACACCATCCACGCGTGTTCCTTTAAGCATAACATCTGCCTTTATTTCAATTCCTCGTAAGGATGAACCTGTATCAGTGGTAAAATATGGGTTTCCTGTTCCTCCGGAAAGAATAACAACTTCTCCATTTTCCAATGCATCAATAGCTTTGGGTTGAGAATAAAATTCGCCCACTGGCTCCATTCTGATAGCTGTTAATACCCGCGCTTTTACCCCTGAATTATTTAAAGCCGATTTTAAAGCAAGACTGTTGATTACCGTGGCCAACATGCCCATTTGATCACCCTGGTAACGATCAAAACCTTTAGCAGCACCACTTAGTCCTCGGAATATATTTCCACCACCAATTACAATACCTACCTGAACACCCAGTTCAGTGATGTCTTTGATTTGCTGTGCATATTCTTCTAATCTGACATTGTCGATGCCATAATTCTGATCGCCCATTAACGATTCGCCACTTAGTTTTAATAGAACTCTTTTATACATCATTGATTCTTTTGTCGGTAATAAATTTAAGACAAATCTAAGCAAAAACTAAATGAGATAAAAAAAGACCGGACAAGTGATGTCAGGAAACAGATGAACAGCATTTAAAATGAAAAAAGTTATTGGGTATTTTATTTAAAAAACAGCATTATTGCCGAAATAGTAATCACACTCATCACAAAAATTCGGTAAGCGCGTTCCGGAATTAGTTTAACCAGCTGTTTACCCGCAAAGGCTCCAATCAGTAAAACAGGTAAGCAAACAACATTGAGTTGAAGACTTTCCATAGAAATGGACTCCCAGTAGAAAATATGAATGGGTAATTTGATAACATTCAGAAGAAGGTAAAATATTGCTCCCGTTCCTATAAATACATTCTTAGGTAAACGTATACTCATCAGGTACAGGTTAAAAATAGGTCCTGCTGCATTGCCTATCATGGTGGCAAAACCGCCCGATAAACCCAATGTGGAGGAAAACCATTTTTTGTCTGTAATAGCATCCGTATTTCCTGAAATATCTTTATAAACCAAAATGGCTAGACAAACCAGAATAGCAATTGCTATTGTGTTCCTGAATTGTGTATCGCTAACATATTTGCCTACAAATACAGCAATAACAATACCCGCCATGGCCCAGGGCAATAATTTCTTGATATATTCCCATTTAGCACTACGTCTGTAATATATCAGCGCGAAAATATCTCCGAAAATTAAAAAGGGAAGAAGTATACCCACGGAAGTCATTCCACCATATAGATGAGCCAGAATAGGGATATTAATCATTGCAAAACCCTTTAAACCACTCTTGCTAAGACCCGAAATAAGCGCACACATTACTGTTAACCACCATGTAGTCCAGTCTGTATGTAAAGGATTTACTAATTGTTCCATATGGCAAACAAAGAAACACAATATTTTTAAATATAATGACTTTTAGAAGGGGTAAACGGGTAAAATAGTTCTTAACTTTAATAGTATATCTCCCTTTTAACTCAGCCCATTTTTTGAGTGAATCTATTTTTCATGTGAGGTATTTGCCTGGCTAACAATGATAATAATTATAAAGTTTCAGAAGAAAGATAATATTTGTTGTATTACAGAAAATTATCTTTAATTTTGTCGCCATTAATGGTTCAAGTTGTGTTTTCGATAACACAATAATTGATTAAAAGGGAATGCAGTGCAAATCTGCAACAGTTCCCGCTGCTGTAAGTCTGGTTCCGGCTCACCGGAATCGGGGTTTTTATATCTACAGCCACTGTTACCTGATGTAGCTAAGCAACATCAGGTGTTTATCTGATCTGAATAATCATTTTCAGAATCACTTAAGCGGTTTGTCAAAAGATGATGACAAATAAAATGGGAAGGCATAAAAACCAGGACAAGTCAGAAGACCTGCCATTGTGTTATTTTTAAACATTTTGCTTCCGGGAAAGAAGTTTTGTTTAGGACTATCGTGTGTATGTTCTACATTATTTTCATTAACAACGGGGTTGCAAAGTGAAGTTATTAATTTTAATATCTTACGATGCAAAAGAATTTTTTGGTAGCGGGTTTGCTACTGATGACAGTATTTTTTGTTAAAGGACAAAATGCTGTATTAAAAGGTGTGGTCACTCAAAAAGGCACCCAACAGCCTCTTTGTGGGGCTAATGTATTTTTTAAGGGTACAACAACAGGTACAGGAACCAACAACAAAGGGGAGTTTCAAATTAAAAAACTGGTACCCGGGGAGTATGATTTAATTGTGTCCTTTTCAGGATTTAAGCGACATGATGTTCAGGTTGTTCTTAACGAAGGTGAGAATTCCTTAGAGGTGAAAATGGAAGAATCAGAAAATAACCTGGATGAGGTGGTTGTTACCGGAACAGGTACTCCTCATTTTATTAAAACGGCTCCTGTTCCTACTGAGTTAATTAGTAAGAAAGCAATTACAACTACTGGTGCTGCTGAATTTACTGAGCTCATGTTAAACATCAGTCCTTCATTTGATTTTAACCCAAGCAGCATGTCTTCATCCATGAGACTGAATGGTTTATCGAATGATTTTATCCTAATACTTATTGATGGGAAACGAACTTATGGAGATATTGGAGGGAATAGTGATTTAAACAGGATTAATCCGGATGATATTGAACGAATAGAAGTATTAAAAGGTGCAGCTTCACTGCTTTATGGCTCAGATGCTATTGCCGGGGTAATTAATATCATCACAAAAAAATCAAGACAAAACCTCAATGTTTCTAATTCGACCCGAATTCGTAATTATCAAACGGTTCAGCAAAGTAATACTTTGGGGATTAATCAGGGTAAGTTTTCATGGAATGGAAGTTTTAACCATAAAAGTAGCGATGGATGGCAATTGAGTCCATATGAAGAGGACGATGACGAACTGGTAGAAACAGATGCCAAGGCGCAAAATAAATATAGCGACAGAATATACAAACATACCCTAAGCTTTAGAGCAAGTGATAAACTGGAATTGTACGGAGGAAATTCCTATTATGAAAAAGATATTTATCGCCCACTTACCGTTGGTAAATATGGGTATTACTATAAGGATTATACTTACCAAGCAGGAGCAAAATATCTGTTAAATGAAAAGGATTATATCTCAGTAGATTATAACTACGATAATTACCTTTATTATTATAAATATAATCAGGTATCGGGCGATTATGTAGCCGGAGATAAGGTTATTAATAACGATCAGCGGATGAGCAACGTATCTTTAAAGTATGTTAGGTCTCTTTCCGAAAACCATACCCTAAGTTTAGGAGCTGATTATCTCTACGAAAAAATGGTATCTGAAGATAGATTAGTGGATGGAGAAGCAGATGTTTATACCCTCTCGTTGTATGCCCAGGATGAGATCTCTTTATTCGATAAACTGGACTTAGTAGCTGGATTGCGAACAGTGAAACATAAAGAGTTTGGAAATGCCTTTACACCTAAAATATCTTTTTTATATAAAATGGATCAAATTAACATCAGAGCAACCTATGGCTATGGTTTTAAGGCTCCAACTCTAAAGGAGCTTTATTACGATTACGAAAAAAGCGGAACGGTATATATGGGTAATGATGATCTGGATCCACAGAAATCGCAATACTATTCAGCAGGA
>JBFHEL010000346.1:0-4466 GCA_041584155.1 Saccharicrinis sp. | reverse complement strand
TGTAAATATTTAAATCATAATAAATTGAAAGCATTAAGAAATTATTTGGATAAAATCAAACCCAACTTTGAAAAAGGTGGGAAGTTTGAGAAATTACACTCAACATTTGATGCTTTTGAGACCTTCTTGTATACGCCTAAAGCAACATCAAAAAAGGGTGTGCATATCCATGATGCCATTGATTCGAAAAGAACAATGTCTGTTGTGGTATTGGCACTGTTACCCGCTTTGTTGTTTGGGATATGGAACACAGGATACCAGCACTTTTTAGCTTTGGGTCAGGGTAATGCTGACTTTTGGCAAATGATAGGGTATGGTGCTTTAAAAGTACTTCCTATAGTTGTGGTGTCTTATGTGGTAGGTCTTGGCATTGAGTTTATGTTTGCTCAAATGAGAGGTCATGAGGTGGCTGAAGGATTCTTGGTATCAGGTTTTTTAATTCCTTTAGTATTGCCTGCTGATATTCCGTTATGGATGGTTGCTATAGCCACGGCCTTTGCTGTAATTATTGGTAAAGAAGTTTTTGGTGGTACAGGAATGAATATCTGGAACCCAGCATTGGTGGCCAGAGCATTTTTGTTCTTTGCTTACCCGTCAAAAATGTCGGGCGATGTAATATGGGTGTCAGGTATGACCAAGGGTACTGGTATTGTTGATGGTTTTTCAGGAGCTACTCCTTTGGGTAATGTAATTGCCGGAAAACTGGACTTGTTACCTACAACGCTTCAGAGTTTTATAGGTACTATTCCCGGATCTATTGGAGAAACAAGTACTTTGGCTATTTTAATTGGTGCAGTTATTTTATTGGCTACAGGTATTGGTAGCTGGAAAATTATGCTTAGTGCCTTTGCCGGAGGTTATTTAATGGCTTTAGGTTTCAATGCCATTGGCTCAACAGATGCTATGAATGTAGATGCCGTTCAGCAACTTTGCCTAGGTGGGTTTGCTTTTGGTGCTGTTTTTATGGCTACTGATCCGGTATCAGGTGCACGTACAGAAAAAGGAAAATATATTTACGGTTTCTTAATTGGTATATTCGCCATTATGATACGTGTATTTAATCCGGCCTATCCCGAAGGTGTGATGTTGGCCATTCTGTTAATGAACACATTTGCACCCTTGATTGATCATGCTATTGTTCAACAAAATATTAAACGCCGTTTAAAAAGGGCTACTAAGGTAAACGCATAATAAAGTATTAAAATGGACAAACAAGGAAATTTATATACGTTTTTGTATGCATCTGTCATGGTTATTGTTGTTGCGGCGGTTTTGGCCTTGGTATCTACAGGACTTAAGGATACACAAGCTAAAAACGTTGAAGTAGCCAAGAAAATCGATTTACTTAAATCGGTAGGCATTAAAAGCGATGCAAGTACTGCAGAAGAATTATACAAAAAACATATTGGTGACAACACAAAAGTTATCAATATGAATGGAGAAGAAGTAGAAGGTGAAGCTTTTATTATAGATTTGAGCAAGGAGATTCGTAAAGCACCTGCTGATCGTAACTATCCGCTTTATATTTGTAAATTAGATGATGGGGAAGAGAAAATTATTATCCCTCTTCGTGGAACTGGTCTTTGGGGAGCTATTTGGGGTTATATCTCGTTAAACTCAGATAAGCAAACCGTATATGGTGCCACCTTTGATCATAAAGGCGAAACACCAGGATTAGGTGCTGAAATATCTAAAGAGCCTTTTCAAATACCTTTTAAAGGAAAAACTATTTTCGATGAGTCAGGTACATTTACTTCCATTGCGGTTTTAAAAGGTGGACTTGCTGCCGGTAACCCTCATGCTGTAGATGCTATTTCGGGAGGTACAATTACCAGTAAAGGTGTTGATGCGATGTTAAAAGAGTGTCTGAAAGGGTACGAAAAATATTTAAAAAATTAAACGGTTAAAAAATGAGTAACAAAGAACCTTTGTTTTCAGCGAAAAACCGAAAATTGATATCAAACCCGTTAGGGTCACAAAACCCAATTACTGTTCAGGTATTGGGTATCTGTTCTGCTTTAGCTGTTACGGCTAAATTGGAGCCGGCTATTGTAATGTCTATTTCGGTTATGTTTGTATTGGTTTTCGCCAATGTAATAATCTCTCTGTTGCGTAACACTATTCCAGCTCGTATTCGTATTATCGTTCAGTTGGTTATTGTTGCTGCACTTGTAATTCTGGTCGATCAGATTCTGAAGGCTTATGCCTATGAAGTGAGTAAACAGTTATCTGTGTTTGTTGGTTTGATTATCACCAACTGTATTATTATGGGGCGTCTTGAGGCTTTTGCCCTCGGTAATAAACCCTGGCAGTCTGCCCTCGATGGAGTTGGAAATGCTGCCGGCTATGGGGTTATATTAATTATTGTGGCCTTCTTCCGTGAACTGTTAGGTTCGGGTACTTTAACACTTCCTGGTTTGGGAGAGTTAAAAATTATCCCTCAGGCCTTTTATGATATGGGGTATCAAAATAACGGATTCATGATTTTGCCTCCAATGGCACTGGTGACCGTAGGCATCATTATCTGGGTTCAGCGTTCTCGTAACAAAGACCTCATAGAATCTTAATTATTAACCTGAAAAATTGATTTCAATGGAAAATTTAATCAATATATTCATCAGGTCTATCTTTATCGATAACATGGTGTTTGCTTACTTCCTGGGTATGTGTTCGTATCTGGCTGTATCAAAAACCGTTAAAACATCGTTAGGACTTGGTTTGGCAGTGGTATTCGTTTTGCTGATTACTGTACCTGCCGATTATCTTTTAAATAAATATGTACTTGAAGAAGGTGCTTTGGCCTGGTTAGGAGAAGGTTTTGCTGACGTTGACTTAAGCTTTTTAAGCTTTATCATGTTTATTGCAGTAATTGCTTCAATGGTACAATTAGTCGAAATGATCGTTGAGAAATTTGCCCCTGCGCTTTATAGCTCTTTAGGTATCTTCTTACCCCTGATTGCTGTGAACTGTGCTATCTTAGGAGGATCATTATTTATGCAAGAGCGTCAGTATGCTTCTTTGGCTGAAGCCACTTCATTCGGATTAGGTTCGGGTATTGGTTGGTTGTTAGCTATTGTAGGTATTGCGGCTATTCGTGAAAAATTAAAGTACTCTAATGTTCCTGCTCCTTTACGCGGTTTAGGTATTACCTTTATCGTGACTGGTTTAATGGGGGTAGCATTCATGAGTTTTATGGGAATTCAATTATAGAAAATGAATATGATATTTTTAGCTAGTCAGGGTGCCGTAGTTGCTACCAGCGTGGTAGTATTCTTATTGGTTATCCTACTGTTGGTGTCTATCCTTTTGTGGGTAAAGCAAAAGCTAACACCACCAGGAACCGTTGTTATAGATATTAATGATGGGGAGCAGGCCTTAGATGTAGCTCCCGGACAAACATTATTATCTGCATTAGGTAGTAATAAAATCTTTCTTCCTTCAGCTTGTGGTGGTGGAGGTACATGTGGTATGTGTCGTTGTCAGGTAAATGATGGTGCAGGATCGATACTTCCAACAGAAACAGGATTTTTTTCCCGTAAAGAGCAGGCCAATAAATGGCGCCTGGCTTGTCAGGTAAAAGTGAAAGAAGACCTGAAGATGGATATCCCTCAGGAAATTCTGGGGATTAAAAAATGGGAATGCGAAGTGGTTTCCAATGATAATGTGGCCACTTACATTAAAGAGTTTGTAGTAAGGTTGCCCGAAGGTGAAAATCTTGATTTTAAATCAGGAGGTTATATCCAAATTGATGTACCTAAAATCACTGTTGATTTTAAGGATATGATCATTGGAGAAAAATACCGTGATGAGTATGAAAAATACGGAATTTTTGATCTCAGGATGGTGAATCCTGAACCTACCTACAGAGCCTATTCAATGGCTAACCACCCTGCAGAAGGAAATATTGTAATGCTGAATATTCGTATTGCAACTCCTCCCTTCGACAGAGTGAATGGTGGTTTTATGAAAGTAAATCCAGGAGTTTGTTCTTCTTTTATCTTCTCGCGTAAACCGGGTGATAAGGTGACTGTTTCCGGTCCTTATGGAGAATTCTTTATCAAAGATACCGATCGTGAGATGATGTTTATTGGTGGTGGTGCTGGTATGGCGCCAATGCGTTCACATATCTTCCATATGTTCCATACCGTAAAAACTGGTCGTAAGGCTACTTTCTGGTATGGTGCACGTTCCCGTAAAGAAATATTCTATCAGGATCAGTTTGAAGCTATTGAAAAACAATTCCCTAACTTTAAGTTTAAGATTGCATTAAGTGATCCTCAACCTGAAGATAACTGGGAAGGCTCAACAGGGTTTATTCACCAGGTTATTCACGATGAGTATTTAGTAAATCATGAAGAACCTGAAGATATCGAATATTATCTTTGTGGTCCTCCAATGATGAACTCTGCAGTAAATAAAATGCTTTACGATTTAGGTGTGCCTGATGAAATGATTGCATTTGATGA
>JBFHEL010000345.1:0-4481 GCA_041584155.1 Saccharicrinis sp. | reverse complement strand
TGTAATGGATTTACTTAATTCTGGATCCCAATAGTTCATAAGTGAAAGTGTTCATTAAATTTTATAAATACAAAAATAGAAATAAAAATTTAATAACTTACAATAGTTATTAAATTTTTTAATAAAGAATTAAATCGAAATATAAATAATATACTTTTCGAGCGCTTGTTAGTGTAAAAATAACGATATCATTAAAATAATACACGATAAAAAATACTTTTTTTAAAAAAGTAAAGTTTACCTAAGTTAAGGTAAAAGCTCTGGATATTGCAACAAAGAATCATTTTTTAATACCGTTGCCATTAAAAAATAAATAAAGAAACAAAGCGTGGCCGCCTCTCTCATTATTGAATCAAGAATTTGCACCTAAAAATTAGGTATTACACTAAAAAAGGGCTACCCTCTCAGGAAGCCCTTAATTTATCAATTACAATCAGAATTTTATCGATACAAAGGATCAGCACCAATAGTACCAACCAAATCAGCAATATATTGCTCTGATTTTACATAGTCGAGTCTTTTTTTAGCAATACCAATTCTATTGCTAATATTCATATGCTCAACAAGCAATTTATTTTCCGGCTTACGAGCAAAGTCCTCAAGATCTGTTAATTGTTTATGGGTAAACTCAAGTTCCTTGGCTTGTTTAAGCTTAAGTCTCTCTTTATACCAATCACTTTCAATAACATAATCACGCTCAAAATATTTACGTAATTCCGGATCACTCATATCCTTACCTTCATATTCTCCGTAAGCCATCATGCTTAACAGAATTTTTAATGGAGGAATCGCTGCTTCAACACTTCCGTCTTCGAAATAGCAAAGAGCTACTTTTCTTTGTGCCTCAACAATATTATTAATACCATCCACAAAATCTTCCATTCCCTGAATTTCCGGCTTAAGCATTTCTTCATTAAACACAGCCTTTGGTTCATCAAACAAACGGTTCATACATCTAAAGGCAAAATTTTCGGTAATACGATACCCCAGACGGCTGGCCAATACTTTTTTCCCTTCGTACTCAAAGTCCTCAATTTTTTCAAGGCATCCGGTTTCAATTAACAACTTAGGATCTCTATCTTCAGGAACAAGACGAGCCCATATCTCAGGAATCAACAAACTGATATCATGATCAAAACGACTGTTCCCAACATACCCGGCAGCAGAACTAAATCCTTGATATTCTGTGAGGATATAAGAAAGAAGAGCATTATTCAAATCGGATGTAGGAGCCAACATATTAAAAGGACCCTTAGTTAAAGCTCCTTCGGTTCCTGCACCATGTGTTGATGGTGATTTACCAGTTAAGCTACAAATAAAATCCATAAACAGCTCAGGCAATTCCTGATAATGAATAGGGTTATATACACTCAGTGAGCGAATACCATTTTTTCTATCTGCAGGATTATTTCTACGTCCTGGTAAAACAGCATTTACCGTAAAAACTACAGGCTCATCTTTTTTTATTCTTCTACGCAATCGCACACCCACATCAGCCAGATAACTATCTTCGGTTTCAACGGCATAAATATTTTTCTGCAGGTAACGAGGGTTTTTAGTCGGACCATCTGCAACAACACGCGTATGTGATGGTGTTACAAAGTATCCATCTTTATCACTCTCAGCCACTTTTAAAATAAGGTCTTTTACCGGCTGAGTATATTTATCAAAACTAATGGCATCTTCCACCAACTCAACTGCATCAGCCTTTCGCATAGGCTCATAGTTTGTTAAGAAAGTATTATCCTGAACAATATCCGATTCAGCATCGATATCATACCCTCTAATCACTGCTTCATCAGGTCGCTGAAACAAGTGACTTTCGCAGTTCTTAGTTACCTTAACACTCTGATTGGCATACTCTTTATTCAGGTGTGCAATTCTTGATGCCGGAATAGTGATAGAAGCTGTGATATCATCCTCCATTTGGATTTTGTGACTAGGCACAAAGTCAGAACGTAACTTATGCACTAACCAATTTCCATCTTTACTGAAACCAATACGTACATAACTACCAATTACAGGATGATTTTTGTACATCAGGGTTGTTCCTGCACGGCCGTTTACTATTTCAACGGTCATATAATCTTTCCAGTTACCTTTCTCTGTATCGTTTCGATACAAACGTTTAACAAACAATACCAGAGTACGGATATGCTCAGGCATATCTGTCAAAAACTTGTTATACGCATCGCTATATTGCTCAGAAGGAGTTAATAACTTAACCGCAGATCCCAATGTTCGTTCCGGACTTAAGAAAGAACGGGAAGTGCCTGCATTAGGGCGTATATTCTTCCATCGGGTAGAATAATCCTTATTGATAATTTCATCGGCCAGCTTAAAATCTTTTTCAAGATTTTGAATATTAAAGTTTCCATACTTAATGGCATTCTGCAGCGATTTAGATATTTCTGATTTTCCACCACCGGATACGGTACATGGCTTATGACAAAACATCCCTTCTGCATTGGTATGCACAATTCTCCACAAAGGTTGTGCAGGGTGCTTTAATAATTGAAACTTATCGCCTGAAGGATGCACGTATATTTTTTCAGGAGACAGCTTTAAAGCAAACTCACTTCCATTATTATCCCAACTTACAGTACTCTTTTGTATATCAATATCTGCATGTTCAGGGATATAAATGATTCTTGAATATTTTTTATCGATGGCATAACCCTCAGGTTTCATCACTACTTTATCACCAATTAGCTGCATGGCTTCTTTAAAGGAGTATTGATAATCAAATTTTCCTGAAAAATGTTTACCAAATACATTTTCGCTCATAATACCCCGTGGAAAAGCGATAGCACCACCTGCATGCTCCTCTTCTACTAAACCATAAAGGTTAGCTGAGTAACCAATCTGCGTTTTCACTTCTTTCTTAGAATACCCATAGTAGTTATCTGCAATTAAAGTAACTACAACACCCCTGTCGTCTCTACAGGTAAGCTTAAAGGCACCTCCCTCATTATATAGTTCATCTTCGTTCTCCCAGCACATTCCATCTTTTTTCTGACGTTCTGTAGCTTCTGAAATATGAGGAAGACCTACATCTTTTTTCTTTAGTTTAGTCATCTGAGGAGCAAGGATAATACATCCTGTTGTTCCGGTCCAGTGCTCAACATCTAGGGCTGCATCATTTTCAGCCAGATTATGATCACCAGCATTGCCGAAAATACTCTCCACAAAATCAAGATTACTGGCTAAACAACCAGGTGCGAAGAAACGAATTTCCATACTCTTTTCTTCAATTACACCCTCAACCTTAGGACAAACAATAGGGCGAAGCAATAAAGACACCATGACCTTTGCTTTTTTCTCCTGATTGGCAGTAAAAGGCAGTGTTTTATAATCATCAGAAGGATTTAATGCAGCATGCAATAAATGAGCAAAGGTTTGCTTAGGCACCTCCAATTTATCCAGAGGTACAGGTAAACCTCCTTCTACAATATGAAAAGTACCTTTCGTTGTCCTTTTATCATTGGCCGGATTATTTAATATCCCTTGTTTTACCCTGTACGAATTTACCAAATCATTTTTAAAGGTATCACCGTTAGGAGGCAAGCTAACCTCCCTTGCCATTCCTTTTTGATTCAACACCAGTGTGTTGTTGGGAATACGTAATGACTTATCAATCTTTACATCCTTAAGATAGTCTTCAATAAAGTCTTGTATTCTGGAATCTACCGGAGAAAGGTGATCAGACAACAATCTTGATTTTTCTCTAAAGCTACTAATTAAGCCCTCCGTTAATTCTAAAAACTTTGCATTAGAAAGCTTCTTATGGGCATCTGTTTCATCCTGAAACAGAGGTTGTCCAAGAGCAGCCAATTGAAGGTTGATGTACTGGATCATATCCTTACGATCCTTCTTGGTTGGTTTTAAGTTGAATACTTCCTCTTTCATTATCATTCGGTTTTATGAATCTTCAATTATTATAAGATGAGCAAAAATAATTAATTAAAGATATTTTTCTTCATTTAAATAGAAATTTAACCTTATTTTTATAACGTTTTTTTAGTAAATCTTTCAAGCAAACTTCAAATCATTACTAAAATCACATATTTTAAAGATTAATTAAAATATAACACCTCCATATTAATTACAATCACGTCTCAATTTTCAAAACAAATTTAAGCAATTAAAACTAATCTATACTAACAAAAACTTGCTGTAAGATAACACAAATAACAACCTAAAATGTTCAATTAATTTTAAAATTGTCTAAACTAAAATACAGAACAAACCTGTTAGCCAAATCATTTAAAATAAAAGTCGATGCAAACACTAATTCATACTCCCACAGTGGACATCAACACCAGTATAAATTTCCACTAAAGACTTGGATTTAAAATACATAAAGAAGGAAGCCATCCCATTTTCTCAGCAAATAACTTAATTATTGAAATTAACTCCGACAGATTTTCCAAAGCCGGATTAAAAATAATAAAACCAGACTGGAAACAACAGCTCAAAGC
>JBFHEL010000344.1:0-4485 GCA_041584155.1 Saccharicrinis sp. | reverse complement strand
GTGAGTGAAACCCGGATTTTTAAAACTTAATATTCACCTCTGCACCTGCTAAACGAGGAGCTCCGGCAATAAAAGTTGGGATACCAAAGTTATCTCCCGTATTACCTGCATCGATGATATATTTTTTGTTGAACAGGTTATTGGCAAAAACACTAAAGGTTAAACGTTGCTTAGGAATAACAATTCCAGCCCTAACATTCATAATACCATAACCCTCCTGTTTTAAATCTTCATCATTATCTTCATCAAAATACATCTCTGATTTATAGTTATAGTTTGGACGAATAAAAGCACTCACACTTTTACCTACAGGTAAGTTTAAGTCAAACCCAAGGCCCAAAGAATGCTCTGGTGTCAAGCGGAAGGTATTACCAGCATACTCCTGCTCATTTCCATCAGCATCCTCATCATCAAACTCAGCTTTAATATATGCATAATTGGCAAAAACATTAAATCTGCTGCTAATTTGCCATTTCGTTGAATACTCAATACCCCATGCAGCGGCATTACCCGCATCGATAGTCTCTAACTGATTTGTAGTTTCATCAATTGAACTGGTTTGAAAATTTTCATAATCATAATAAAAAGCTGCAAAATCGAAATACAGACTCTGTCCTAAGGTCAAACCTTTTATTCCCAACTCATAGCTATACACAATTTCTTCATCAAGCACCTCCACTTCGTACGAGCTGGTATAATCGCCATTTGCCTCTGCCTCATATTCAATTACATTAGGTCTTCTACCCTTTGACAAGTTAAGATACGCATCGATATTATCCTTTAAGGAATAGTTGAATGCCAATCGACCAACAACAGCTGTAAATGTTTCTTCGTGCGTCATTTTATCTGTTGGCATAAACAAAATATTACTCCCTGCACTGGTAGCAAAACCTAAAGTTGCAGACTGGTCACCTCCTGCTTCGTATGCAGATCTAATTTTTTCTAATGTCAGACGTAATCCCGCAGTTACTTTCAGTTTGTCTGTTATTTTGTAAGTACCGTCAGTAAAAAACTCAAAAGATGAGTTTGTTCCATAATTTTTATAATACTCACTATGACTCTCTAAAAGTGGATTGTTACACAAAGCATAATAGGTGTATATATCACTGTAGTAATCGGTACCATAAGTATTATCAATATATTCATAATAAGCCAAAGTAGATCCCCAATCAACATCAGGGCTTAGCAAGTCATTCAAAGTACTTACAGTATTAGCAACACCATCGGTCACCAACGGTTGCGCCACAATGGACGTATTCAAATACGTCTCTAAATCAGTATTTAATGCATCGGCCAACATAGAAGAGATCAACACCGCGTAACTTTGTTCATTGGTAGTAAAGGGCACACATTGATAACCATCTTCGTAGAAAAAGTTTGCTCCGGCAAAACCATCAAACTTATCTCCTAATTTAAGATTTAACCTTAACTCCTGGCTCAACTGTTTTCCAAAGCAATCTTCGGCCATCCACAATGCCGGAGCAACAGTACCATCGGCATCAAACGACTCATAAGAATCGAACTCGCGATAAGCAGTAATAGAAGTTAAACTGCTGTTAGGTGAAAAGTAATGTTTTCCATTTAGAGTAACTCCCCATACCGTACGATCTAATCCTAAATCATCGCCGGCATCTAAATCAGCAGTTGTCCACGGCTTGGTATCACCACCTGCGGGGGCATAAGTGCCACTTTTAAACGCTGTTCCCGGAGGGGTATCGTGCTGATAATTATAAATTAAGTCGAAGTTGGTATTTTTTGAAGCCTGATAATGAAAACTTCCTCGAAAAGCTTTGGTATCCTTACCATTTAGGCGTCCGCCCGACAGGTTACGAATATACCCATCGCGATATTTATAAATACCAACCAGGCGCATAAATAATTTATCCTCAGCCACAACAACATTTACATTACCTTCACCCATTTTGTAAGCATATTCTCCGGCACCAACATTTACCTCACCTGAATTTTCATTCGTTGCTTTATGCTGTATAAAATGCACAGCACCAATCTCTGCTCCACGACCAAATAAAGTTCCCTGAGGTCCTTTCATCACCTCCACTCTTTCCATATCAAAAACCTCTACCACTGAGCCTCTGGATTTACTAATAGAAACACCATCCTGAAAAACCGACACACGAGGCTCAATATTAGAAGCGCCATCATCACTGGTAATACCTCTAATCACAAAACCAGGGTTATTAGGACTTTGAATCTGCATCTGCATTCCCGGTATATAATCAGCCAAACCATCCACCTGCGAAAAACCAAGGTTATCTATAAAGTTGGCTGAAAGAGAACTCATGGCAGCCGGAATTTCAACTATGGACTGCTCTCTTTTTTGGGCTGTAACCATTAAGCCTTCCAACATTATACCTTCTGATAAGGTGAAATTTAATTCAACAGATTCCTGAATATTTACTTTTCGTTCCTGACTTTGATAACCTATATAACTACACTTAACCGTATAATTACCCGGGGTAATATCTTTTAACTCATATATGCCGTTAATATCGCTTACTGTGCCAAGTTCCAGCTCTACAATATAAACATTTGCACCTACAACAGTAGTGCCTTTATTATCTTTGATAACACCTTTTAAAGTAGTTATTGTTTGTCCAAACCCTAACTGTACAGCAAAAACCAAAACAAACATAATCAATAGCTTAAGTTTCATTTTTATAACTTTTAAATTATTTAGTTTAAAAGTCGCAATTAACAAAGCTATTGTTCCCCTAACATTAATTGAACATATTTTTTCAATTAATTCCACACCCCGGCATTATTATGATTAACAAATACTTCATATTGAATTTAACTTACTCAGTAAGGGATCTAATAATTTTGCATTGGGTTTTATCATTTTCCAATAAGCCTAAGAACTTACGAAAACCGGACAGTCATAATCAACACCAATGCAACTGATAAATATTTGATTTTCAAACTAATTTATTTTAACCATGATAAAAAACATTATAAAATTATTATTAACAGTAATCGGAACCCTATTTGTTAGTATAGTTATTTTATTCTTTTGGGCTCAACAGCCATGCTTAAATCCTAAGGATTACACAAAAGTTAAAAAGCATAATAATATACCAATCAAAACAGACAGTACACTATTAGTTGCCAGCTATAACATTGGATATTTATCAGGAATGACCAATAATAAAGCAATTAGAGCCAAAGAATATTTATATAACAAAAATTTAAACTCGGCTATAAAGCACTTAAAAAATTTAAATGCTGATATAGTTGCTTTTCAGGAAATAGACTTCAATAGCCAACGTTCGTATCATGTTAATCAGAATACAGTCATCAGCGATAGTCTCTTTGCTTATTCAGCCTCAGCGGTGAACTGGGATAAAAAATACGTACCATTCCCCTACTGGCCAATAAGTGTTCAGTTTGGAGAAATACTATCTGGTCAATCCGTGGTATCCAAATATAAAATAGATAACAACGAAAGAATCGTGTTGCAAAAGGTAAAAGACAAACCTTTTTACTACAATTCATTTTATCTGGATCGTCTGGCTCAAATTGTAGAGATTAAACACCCCATTAAAGATATCACTGTCATTAACATCCACGTTGAAGCTTTTGATCAAAAAACACGCATAGCTCAGTTAAAAAATGTACTCAAGCTAGCCAAAGAAAAAGCAAAAAAGGGAGCAGTAATTTTATTAGGGGATTTTAACAGTGACCCAAATTACAAAAACGCTGCCTGCAAAATGTTTTTAAATGATGATGTTTTTGAGGTTACAGATTCAATCACGGGTACGCACTACAAAAAGAGCTACCCTTCTGCCAAACCATCAGAAAGGCTAGATTACATTTTTTACACCAAAAAGGATTTTATCAACGAAAAAAGCGATGTTTTAAACGACTTTGGATTAATATCTGATCATCTTCCTGTTATTGCACGCTTAAAGATTATATGATCATTAAACAAGAAGGTATAACAAATCAACAATGGAATTATTAAATTCCTACAATAAAAGTATAGACAAGATAATAAACGCAGCGAAGGTTTCACTACAAATGAAACCCTCGCTTTTTATTCAACTCATCAAATAACCATATGAGCTTAATATAGTTAACCAATAAGCCCTTACTTCATACTCACCACCTTTTCCTGATACGATGCATTATCAATACTTACTTTAATTATATACACCGTATTGGTTTGTGGTAAATCAATCTCGGTAGTTGTTGTATTCAGCTCTGATGTAGTGATTAACTGACCGGCCAAATTAAAGACTTCGATCAATCGGTCACTGCCTAAGAGCACATCATCCGATACCTGAACCGTAGCCGTTTGTTTCACCGAATAAATCATCACATTGTCGCCCGAAAGAGCTGTCTCTTCTTTTTCATCAATAGCTGTGGTGACTGCTTCACTCTCTAACCTGATCTCAAAACGATCATGATCTTGTGTTTTGGTAGGCGTGAAGGTATAACTCGATTCTTCGCGAAGATTAATCACTG
>JBFHEL010000343.1:0-4505 GCA_041584155.1 Saccharicrinis sp. | reverse complement strand
GAACTATAGCAAGATGGGCACTCCGTTTAAAGAATCAGGTTTGTTGATCTATGCTAAGAATGATGGTTTGCAAAATCAATCAATATATTATTATAAAACCAGTGAAGAGGGAGAGGAGAAATTATTGCTTGATCCCAACAAGCTATCTGAGGATGGAACAGTAGCATTGAGTACATTCAGTGTTTCCAAGGATGGTAAATATCTGGGATATGCTATTTCCCGTGCAGGATCTGATTGGAGAGAGATTTATGTAAAAGAGATCGAAAGTGGGAAAGTGCTGCAGGATCATATTATGTGGGCTAAGTTTTCTGGTATATCCTGGTATCAGAATGGATTTTTCTACTCAAAGTTTGATGAGCCTAAAGAGGGCGATGAGCTAAAAGGTGAAAATAAAAGCCCTAAATTGTATTATCATCTATTGGGTGAAGATGTTGATAAGGATGAGGTGATTTTTGCCGATCCGGAACATCCTGACAGGCTGGCTAATGCCAGCGTAACGGATGATGCTAAGTATCTGATTATTTATCAATCTGAATCAACCAGTGGTAATGCGCTATATATTAAGGATCTGACTGAGAAAAATTCGCCCATTGTAAAAGTGGTTACTGACTTTGAAAATGATCATCACGTTATTGATCATATCGATGGTCAATTTATTGTTTCAACAAACTATAAGGCTCCTAAAGAACGCGTAGTTAAGTTTACTTTAAATAAGCCTGAAAAAGATCAATGGCTTGATCTTATTCCTGAACAGAACGATGTGTTGAGTGGTATCTCTATTGTTGGTGATAAATTTATTGGTAGCTATTTAAAAGATGCTCACGATGTCGTTAAGGTATTTGATTTAAAAGGTCAGTTTCTGTATGATGTGGATCTACCTTCCATTGGATCAGCTGGCGGTTTTTATGGTAAAAAGGATGACAAAGAAACTTATTTCTCATTTACTTCATTTGTGTATCCATCGGCCGTATACAAATACGATGTGGTAAATAATAAAACCTCATTATTTTGGAAGCCTGAAGTGGATATTGATTTTGATCAATACGAAACCAAACAGGTGTTTTTTAATAGTAAAGATGGTACTAAAATACCTATGTTTATTACCTATAAAAAAGGATTAAAATTAGATGGAACCAATCCCACCATGTTATATGGTTACGGTGGTTTTAATATAAGCCTCACCCCATCTTTTTCTGTCAGCCGTATGGTGCTGTTGGAGAATGGTGGTGTTTATGCTATGGTAAATCTTCGCGGAGGAGGTGAATATGGTAAGGAATGGCACCAGGCAGGAACCAAATTTGAAAAACAAAATGTGTTTGATGACTGTATTGCGGCGGCAGAGTATTTGATAGACGAGAAATATACTTCTCCTGAAAAACTGGCTTTGCATGGAGGATCTAATGGCGGATTGCTGGTAGGCGCAGTGGTTAATCAACGCCCCGAGCTCTTTAAGGTGTCATTACCTGCAGTTGGCGTAATGGATATGTTACGTTACCATAAGTTTACTATAGGCAGGTTCTGGGCTACTGATTATGGTACTTCAGCAGATAGTAAAGAGATGTTCGATTATTTAAAGGGATATTCTCCTGTGCATAATATCAATGAAGGAATTGCTTATCCTGCTACTATGGTTATGACTGCCGATCACGATGACAGAGTAGTTCCGGCTCACTCCTTTAAATATATTGCAGAGTTACAGGCCAAGTATACGGGCAATAATCCGGTTCTTATCCGTATTGAAAGTAAAGCAGGCCACGGAGGAGGAAAGCCAACCAGTAAGAAAATTGAGGAAGCAGCAGATTTATGGTCGTTTATGTTTTACTGCATGGGTGAGCAAGTCATGAATTAAAAAAATATCATTTTCATGATCACTAATAAAAAATCATCTAACAGGTTTGTTGTTATTGAAGGGAATATTGGAGCAGGAAAAACCACATTGGCTACAAAAGTAGCCAATGATTTACAAGCCAGGTTAGTGTTGGAGACCTTTGAAGATAATCCTTTTCTACCTAAGTTTTATAAGGATATGAATAGGTATGCCTTTCCTCTTGAGCTTTCTTTTTTAGCAGCAAGATACCGCCAGCTGAAAGATGATCTGGAACAGGGAGACTTATTTAATAGTTTGATTATTGCAGATTATTACCTGATGAAATCTTTTGTCTTCGCCAAAATTACCTTGTCAGACGATGAATTTCAATTGTACCGACAGTTCTTTGAAATGATACGTAGCTTTTCCATTAAGCCAGACGTAATGTTTTTTATTCATCGTGATGTGGATGTGTTAAAAAACAATATTGTAAACCGTGGGCGTTCTTACGAAATGGATCTGGATGTGAATTACTTACGTGCAGTTACTAAAGGCTATTTTACATACTTTAAAGAAGTCAGAGATTTTCCTGTGGTAGTAGTAGATGCCACAAAGGCCGACTTTAAAACAGACAATCATTATAATCAATTTGTTGCATTGTTTGATAAAACCTTTGAAAATGGGCTGAATAATGTAAAAATAGATTAATAAATGTTGTGATAAATGATAAAATGTTGTAGTTTTAACAAACAGAAGTGTTCAGCCTGGAATCTTGTATTGAAAAATTGAAGGTAATTGTTATTATTTAATAGATTATCTATTTTTGCAATTATTGTTATAGGATGTTTTATATTATAAAAACATTCTTAAATTTGTGATTGCTATTCGAACGTTAATTGAAAACACATAATTAGTTTAATTATTATGAAAAAAACAAAAATCAATGTTTTTGCTTCAATCGCTCTGGCAGCTCTTTTAGCGAGCTGTGCCGGGTTGAATAAAATGAAAACTGGAGCGCAAGATGTAACTTATACTGTTACCCCTGAAGTTTTAGAAGCTCATGCTGGTAAAGTGGATGTTACTGTAAAAGTTAAAGTGCCAGAAAAATACATGGATAAAAAAGCTATTGTTGAGCTTACTCCAGTATTAAAGTATGAAGGTGGAGAAACAGCATTCTCATCTAAAACAGTTCAAGGAGAAAGTGTAGAAGGTAATAATCAAATTATCTCTTATCTTAATGGTGGTCAGTACTCTTACGAAGGATCAGTACCTTATAATGAAAACATGAAGGTTTCTGATTTAGTGGTACGTATTAAAGCTACTAAAGGTACAAAAAGTCTTGATTTTGATGATATTAAAATTGCTGATGGTGTAATTGCTACTTCTGACCTTGTAAAAGATGAAGGTGCTATGGCTGCCATTGGAAAAGATAATTTTCAACGTATCATTCCTGAAAGTAAAGATGCAGATATCTATTTCTTGATTCAGCAAGCTGCTTTACGTGGTACTGAGCTTAGAAAAGAAGAAATTAAAGCTTTAAAAGATTATATCAAAGAAGCTAAAGAAGCTGAAAATAAAGAGTTTAAAGGCGTTGCCATTTCTGCTTATGCTTCTCCTGATGGTCCTACTGACTTAAACACTACTTTATCTGAAAAAAGACAAAAAGCTACAGAATCGTATTTAGCAAAAGAATTGAAAAAAGCTAAAGTAGACGGATCTGCTGAAGGTTTCTTTGATCTTAAAAATACTCCAGAAGACTGGGAAGGCTTTAAAGCTTTAATGGAAGCTTCTAGCATCCAGGATAAAGAGTTGATATTAAGAGTTCTTTCTATGTATTCAGATCCTGAAGTACGTGAAAAAGAAATCAAAAATATGTCAGAAACTTATAAAGTAATTGCTGACGATATTTTACCTCAATTGCGTCGTTCTAAAATTGCGGTTAATGTTGACCTAATTGGAAAAACTGATGATGAGATTGCCGCTCTTGCTGCTTCTAATCCAAGTGAATTAAATGTTGAAGAGCTTCTTTATGCTGCTACTTTAACTGACGATTTAGATAAACAATTGTCTATTTACAAAAGCGTTACTACTAATTTCCCTAAATGTTGGAGAGGTTTTAACGATGTAGCTTATGTGCTTGTTAAACAAAATAAATTAGCTGAAGCTAAAGCTTCTTTAGAAAAAGCTAACGATATTAAAGCAACTCCAGTTGTTAGTAATAACTTAGGTGTTATTGCTCTTCGTGAAGGTGATTTAGCTAAAGCTGAAGAGTATTTCGGAGCTGCTGCTGGTGTAGGTGCTGAATTAGATAATAACTTGGGTATCCTTTCTATTCATAAAGGTGATTATGATGCTGCTATGCGTTATTTCGGTAACAGTACTAACTGTAATGCTGCTCTTGCTAAAATCTTAGCCGGTAAATACGATGCTGCGTTATCTACTTTAAATGCAAACACTATGGAAGTAGGTTTCAAATATTATTTAAAAGCTATTTGTGGTGCAAGAACTGCAGATAACGACCTAATGTTTGATAGCCTTCGTAAAGGTGTTGAGCTTGATAGCTCTTTAAAAGCAGTTGCTGTTAAAGATATGGAGTTTGGTAAATTCTTCGAAGATGCGACTTTCAAGTCTATTGTTCAGTAAGTAATTTGCTTATCTAAAATATAAAGGGCAGTCATTTTATGGCTGCCTTTTTTTT
>JBFHEL010000342.1:0-4505 GCA_041584155.1 Saccharicrinis sp. | reverse complement strand
TATCAAGATGGTGGATATTATCATGAAAGGAGCTCCTTTCTTTGTTTTTGCGCTGATGGCCGGTGTTGTTAATGATATTGCCGGTGATAATCCGTCTAAGATTATTGAAATATTTAAAGGGCTGGGATGGTATGCTTTAACTGTATTAGTGGGTTTGTTGTTGATGGCTTTTGTTGTTTATCCAGGCGTACTTAAGTTACTGGTCCCTAAGCGTAAATTTCTGGATTTCCTTAGAGGCATTAGTCCCGCACAGGCATTGGCCTTCTCAACCAGTTCAAGTGCAGCAACTTTACCGGTTACTTTTGAGTGTGTAGAGGAAAATCTGAAGGTAGATAAAAAAATAGCAGGATTTGTATTGCCTATAGGGGCAACAGTCAATATGGATGGTACCAGTCTTTATCAGGCTGTTGCAGTAGTGTTTTTGGCTCAAATGCATATGATCAATTTGTCATTGGGCCAGCAACTCACAGTGGTACTCACTGCCACCCTGGCCAGTGTTGGTTCTGCTGCCATCCCGAGTGCCGGAGTAGTGATGTTAATGGTAGTGCTTAACTCAGTTGGCCTGAATCCTGCCTGGATTGCCATTATTTTACCTGTTGACAGAATATTGGATATGGTGCGTACTACTGTGAATGTAACCGGTGATGCCACTGTTTCTGTAATTATTGATGAGTTCGCCGGTAAAAAATAGGGCGTTGAACTTAAAAGCATAGGGCGATAAAATAGGTCGGTATAGTTATTTATCTCTGCAAAGTTACTCTCTTTTTTAAGACACTCTATTGATGTTAAAATCCTAATATTCAATTACTTTTCTAAAGTTGTTTCGAAAACAAAACTTAAAAAACTGTTTCTTTTCATTATAAATGTGAAAAAAACGTAAAATGATAATACCTATTTTAAAATACTGTACTTTTGATGGCTGAAAAACAGGACTTTTTATACTGGTTTAGAGTCTGATTGGAAAATACTTCAAGTCAGATCAGCTTTAGGGATATTGGACTTGTAATAATGATGGTGTATTTTAAGTGAAATGCAGGAAAGGATCTTTTAATATGCAAAAGTGAATATTCAACATAAGTGAATAAGAACAGGGATAATAGTAAATTATATAGATGAAGAGAATTAATCAGTACAAGAAGTTATTTAATGTAGAGCAAAATATAGAGCTTGGATCATTAAAAAAGACCTATCGGAATTTAGTGAAGGAATGGCATCCGGATAAATTTCAGGAACATGATCCTTTATATGAAGAGGCTCAGCTGAAAAGCAAAGAGATCATTGATGGCTATCACTTTTTAGTGAGTATATCAGAAGAAACAAAAGCATCTAACCTGGATGATTATATGGAAACCATCAGCGAATGTAGCATTGATGACTATAGGCATAAGGGACAGCTATTGGAAATTACTTTTACTGATGGTTCTTGTTATGAGTATTTTGGTGTGACAAAAAGTATGTTTTTGAAATTGCAAAATGCAGATAATCTTATGCGTTTTGCAAAAAGAAATATCTTTAACAGCTACATTTATCGTAGATCAAAGAAAAGTCTTCAGGAAGTATAGGGTGATTTAACTGTTTTATAGTTGTGTAAAACAGCTGCTAAACTCATCTTACAATCTTAAAAATATAAAGCCGTCCGTGTTATATTACTGGCGGCTTTTGTATTAAATATTCCACCCTTTAAATTGCTTTGTTTCAATATCTATTTAGTAGGAATAAAAGGTTTTTTATAGCTGTATTCTGGGTTGTTTTGTATATACTTCTCATATTTTACAATGCTTTCTTAATCAATATTTACCTTAATTCAGAATTGTTATGAGGCAAAAAAAGCCACTTACTTGTAAAAGTAAGCAGCTTTGATATACGGGGTGGACATTTCCTATAGTAAAGACTTGGTAACTTCCAATGCCTTTTCATAATCAGGGTCAGTGGTTACTTCAGGTACATGCTCTACATATTTTACTGTACCATCTTTATCAATGATAACTGTTCCTCTGGTTAATAATCTGAATTCCTCAATTACAAAACCATATTTAGATCCAAAATCAAGGTCTTTGTGATCAGAAAGAGTGATAATATTATCTAGACCTTCAGCACCGCAAAAGCGTGATTGCGCAAAGGGTAAATCTACTGACACAGAAAGAACAACCACATCCTTAAGATTGTTAGCTTCAACATTAAATCTGCGGTTTTGGGCTGCGCAAACACCAGTATCAATAGATGGGTAAACAACAATTACCTTTACTTTTCCATCAAAATCAGATAGTTTAACGGGTTCTAATTTGCTGTTTAAAGCAGTAAAATCAGGTGCTTTGTCGCCTACTTTAATTTCATTTCCTAATATGGTTACCGGGTTACCGGCAAAAGTCACTTTTAAATTAGTCTTGTTCATTTTGTATTTGTTTTAATTATCATTTAAACATAACAAAATAAAAAATGTTTAAAGAATATAGCAATTTTATTTATAAACATATTTTGTTTGCTTTTGCTGTAAGAGAAGAGCGAAAGATTGTTTTGTACATCCTGTTGAGTAATATATAGTTGTGCATAAGATATGGATAAATAGAGTCAGTAGAGCCGAGTGTATAATGAAATGAGGTTTAGTTGCATTTCATTTGAGATGCTTTATCATCCTTACAGTGCCATTAATAAGGCGTATTTCAATTTTAAAATTGCAGATAGAAAAAGAAAGAAGGCAAATGCATTGTAAAATAGTTAATGAAAGTTTTATAGATCGAGAGTAAATAGATAAGCTATTCAAAAAATATAAAAAGCCGTTAAGATACCTGGAATCAAGTGTCCTAATGGCTTTTTTATTAAGATAAACAGAAGTGAAGGATGACCATTACTCCATTGTTTGTATTATGCTTTTAAAGCTTCCGCTTTTTGGCGGTAGTTGTTGATTGCTACATGATAGTCCGGATCTTTCAATACGTTTACATCACAAATTTTTTCTGCTTTATTAATTAGTTTAACGCAATCACGACTTAAATATCTTAAGTGTACGTTTGTACCAATTAATTGATATTTTTCTGCCAGTTTATTGATGGCTTCAATAGCCGACTGATCCATAATTCTGGATTCCTCAAAACTGATAATCACCTCTTTGGGGTCGTTTTTGACATCAAAGGCCGAGATAAAAGAGGCTGTTGCTGCAAAAAATAAGGGTCCATGAACGATGTAGTGTTTTACACCTTTTTCGTCGGTTACATTTGATACGCGTATTTTAACTGCGTTTTCCCAGGCAAAAACAAGCGCAGAAACAATCACACCGGCAGCCACTGCGATAGCTAAATCAAAAATAACAGTTAGTATGGTTACCAATACAATTACAATTACATCTGCAACAGGAATTTTATTAATGATTTTAAAGGTACTCCAGGCAAAAGTACCTATCACCACCATAAACATAACACCTACCAGTGCCGCAATAGGAATCATTTCGATATAATCAGAACCAAATAAAATAAATGTGAGCAGGGCTAAAGCAGCAACAATACCCGACAGGCGTCCTCTTCCTCCGGATTTAATATTAATGATACTTTGACCAATCATGGCGCAACCACCCATACCGCCGAAAAAACCATTGGTGATATTAGCAATACCTTGTGCCACACACTCACGATTACCACTACCTCGTGTTTCGGTAAGTTCATCAACCAGCGTAAGGGTCATCAGTGACTCAATTAAACCAATCATAGCAAGGATTAATGCATAGGGGGTTATAAATGACAATGTTTCCATATTAAATGGAATAAAAGGGACATTAAAGGATGGTAGGCCGGCTTTAATACCCGTTCCACCGCGTGATACTACAAAAGAACGAACCGTTTCAGTATCAACACCTCCAAGTATTACGATTAAAGATACAGCTATAATAGCCACCAATGCAGCAGGGATCTTTTTGCTGAATTTGGGTAAAAAATACATAATGGCCATGGTTAAAAGCACTAAACCAAGCATTGTATATAAGGGTAGACCGCTTAAAAACTCACCACCCACCTTAAACATACCTAGTTGTGAAGTGAAAATTACAATAGCAAGACCATTTACAAATCCCATCATAACCGATTGGGGAACCATACGGATAAATTTTCCTAGTTTAAGAAAACCGGCTGTCATCTGAAATAGCCCAGCCAGTATAATAGTAGCAAATAGATATTGAATACCCATCATGTCTTCCGCTGCACCCATGGCGTTCCCTTCAAGAACCAGGCTAACCATTACAACTGCTAAGGCCCCTGTAGCGCCGGAGATCATTCCCGGACGACCTCCTAAGACCGCTGTAACCAGGCCCATCATAAATGCACCATAAAGTCCAATGATAGGTGATATGCCGGCAACGAAGGCAAATGCAACAGCTTCAGGTACAAGGGCTAAAGCTACTGTTAAACCGGATAAGATATCATCCTTCACAGAACCCTGTCGTTTGTCGATAAAAGAAAATGAAAATTTCATATATTTTTAGAATTTTAAGTTGCTGATTGATTGGTAATAGTGAAATT
>JBFHEL010000341.1:0-4536 GCA_041584155.1 Saccharicrinis sp. | reverse complement strand
TTTGCATTGCTTTTGTAAGTATTAGAACATTATCGCAGAACCACGATTGTAAATTTTATTCAAAAGAATAATAACGATGAGAATTACATTATTTACCATATTACTGATTGCCTTTTCTTCATTTAATTTAAGAGCTCAGGACATTGAGTTTAGGGCACAAGCCAAGAGTGCAGTATTATCTGGCGAAAAATTTCAGTTAATCTACAGTATTAATGAAGAAGGGGAAGACTTACGTTTACCCCCATTAAATAATTTCACCATTCTGATGGGGCCCAGTGTAATGACAAGCTCAAGCACACAATTCATCAATGGAAAAGTGACCAGCAGTAAACAATATTCGTATACGTATATTTTAAAATGCGATAAGCCTGGCAAATACACCATTGATGCTGCTCAAATTATGGTAAAGGGTAAGAAGTATCAGAGTAATAATTTAACCATTGAGGTGGTTAAAGATGAAGGTGGAAATCAGGCTTCCGCGCAGCAGGATGAAACACAGGAAGGTAGTAATTCTTTTGCCAAAGACGATTTATTTATTACCGTTACCAATAATAAATCGAGCATATATCAAGGCGAACCATTGGTATTAACCACTAAAATTTATACCCGCATTAATCTGGATAATATCTCTGACATCAAGCATCCTGATTATCGTAATTTTATCGTTCAGGATTTAAATACCGGAAACAACATACAGTGGAGCTACGAAGTAGTTAACAACAAACAGTACAGAGTAGGTACCTATGAGCAAAAAGTATTGTATGCTCAAAACACAGGTAAACAAACCATTGAACCAACGGAAATTGAATTCCTGATCAAACAACGTGTCAACAGACGCTCAGGCAGTATTTTTGATGATTTTTTTGAGAACAATTACCGTATGGTGAAAAAAAGAGTTGAATCAAAACCTATCACCATTAATGTTAAACCTTTTCCTGGTTCACAACCTGATAATTTTTCAGGTGCTGTAGGTAATATAAATATGAAAGTAACCACATCACAAAACAAAGTAAAGGTGAATGATGGGGTAACTATTAAAGTTGTTATTTCAGGTACTGGAAACCATAAACTAATATCGGCACCGGAGTTTAATTTTTCAGCTGACTTTGACACTTTTGACCCAACTCCTAAAAACGATTTTACCAACACCAATGCCGGTATGAAGGGAAGCAAAACCTTTGAATATTTAATAATACCTAGATTTGGAGGCACCTATACCATAGATCCATTAAAGTTTAGTTATTTCGATACTAAGTCGGATAAATTCATCACACTGGAATCTAAGCCGATTGTAATAGAGGTAGAAAAAGGATCCGGAGATGATGCTGCATCAAGTTATATCCCTTCAGGTGTTAATCGTGAAGATGTAAAGTTTGTAGGTAAAGATATTCGTTTTATCAAAACAGATAAATCGCAACTTAAAGCCAAAGGTACCTTTTTGTATGGGTCTCTGATTTTTTATCTGGGGTACATTATACCTCTAATTCTTTTGCTTGTAGCCATTATAATCAACAAAAAGAGGATGCATGAAAATGCGAATGTTCAACTGGTAAAAAATAAAAAAGCCAATAAAATGGCACAAAAAAGGCTTAAGAAAGCAGCAACGTATCTAAAAGAAGGAAACCATGAAGCTTTTTATGAAGAGGTTTTAAAAACGTTATACACCTACCTGAGCGATAAATTATTTTTGCCCATCAGCGAGTTAAGCAAAGAAAAGGCATCCTCTTTGATTACCGAGAGAGGTGCAAGTGAGCAAGTGAAAAACGAACTTTTGGAAATACTAGACACATGCGAATTTGCAAGATTCTCACCTTCGTTAGGTGGAAATAAGGAAATGGATGAACTTTATAACAAAACATTGGATAACATCAGTAAGTTAGACAATCAGATTAAATAAGAATCAGCTTAGTTTAGACTAAAAGATACAAAATGATGAAGAAGATATTATTATATACGATATTGGTAATGATGGCCGGTTCTGTTTTTGCAGAGGATGCACGATTTATTAAAGCGAATGAATTATTTACCGATGCTAAGTTTCTGGAGGCGGCTAATGCGTATGAAGAGATATTAAACTCAGGTGTTGAAAGTGGTGAAGTATATTACAATCTGGGCAATGCCTACTATAAAACGGGTAATCTGCCTAAAGCTATTTTAAACTACGAGAGAGCTTTGCTCATGCTACCTCATGACAAAGATATTAGGTATAACCTTGAAATGGCCAACACTCAGATCACTGATAAACTGGAAACCGTAGATGAATTTTTTATGATTACCTGGTATCACAATTTTAAAAACTCTACTAAATCAGATACCTGGGCACTTATTTCCATCTTGGCCTTTATCGTATCTATTACTTCTATTGCTTTTTTTCTGTTCTCCAGCACTAAAGGCATTAAACAAATATCATTTTTTCTGAGTATCATACTATTTCTAATATCATTGATTTCCTTTAATTTTTCGGCTAATCAAAAGGATAAGCTAACCAACCGAAGCAGCGCTATTATTTTTACTCCTTCGGTAACAATTAAAAGTTCACCTTCGGCAAGTGGTACAGAGTTATTTATTTTACATGAAGGTACCAAAGTGCGTGTAATTGAAAAGGTAAGTGACTGGTACAGAATTCAGATTAGTGATGGGAATGAAGGATGGGCACCGGAGAAAAGTATGGAGGTTATATAATACATCCCCTATACTATACCTTAAAAGATATAAATATTAATAAAAAAAGGTGCAAACAATAGTTCAGCACCTTTTTTTTAAAAATATCTTAAATTGCAGATTCATCTGCACAAATATCAAAAACATTATCTAATTTCATTAACTTTAAAAGACTCAAAACATCATTTTGAATCGCACATAAAGAAAATATTTTATCGTTCTGACGAGCCGTTTTTAATGCCGAAATCAATACTCCAATACCTGTACTATCAATAAATTTAATATTCGATAGGTTAAGCATTACATTACTTCCACTATCCGAAACGATATTAGTTAATTCAGCTTTTACATCTTCTGCTATGGCAGCTGTCAATCTATCAGAATCATTAATATTGACAACTACAACTCCATTGTTTACTTTTGTTTCTATCATGGGAATATAAACGGTTAATAGGTATTTATTACATCTTTAAGCTCTTTAACTGCTTTATCACAAATTACATTAAATTTATTAATTAATTCACATAAAACATCAATATTTGCATTTTCTTTAACCCAATTTATTCTATCCTGCGGATACCCCTCTAAATTGCGTTCAAGAGTTACTATTTCTTCCTGCTGAGACTCGGTAATACTATTTTTCTTCTTTAAATCAAGGATTCTGATTTGCTTAGCCAGTAATTCCATATTTTTTAAATCGTTATTACCCAGCTCATGCATACCCATTGAAACAACAGAAGATTTAGCTTTATGTGCTATGGCTGCAATCTTCAGCCAATCTTTATCTTTCAAACTATCAGCAAATCCATCAGTAAACTCAGGCATTTGGTCTAAAAAAATTTCAACTAATTCCTTTACAATACCCTTATCTCCATCTGCAATACCTTCTAAATAAGAAAGATCAACATATTTACACTGCTCAGACATATTAGGTTTAGGTTAATGTTAATATACTTATTCTATTACAAATCTACTTTTTTTTATTAAACTATCGAATAAAGCAATAATTTTTTAAAGAGAATAAATATCATATTCACCAAATATAAGAATGCATATATTTGTAAGAAACGTAAAAATAATACAACAATTGACAAAAATAAATGATGATGAAACAAACTGCATTCTTTGAACAACATAAAAAACTTAATGCCAAAATAGTTCCATTTGCCGGTTATGAAATGCCCATTGAATATAGTGGCATAACCAGGGAACATTTGCAGGTAAGAAATGCCGTAGGGGTATTTGATGTGTCACATATGGGTGAATTTTGGGTAAAAGGACCTAATGCACTGAAATTTATCCAAAGAATAACTACCAATGATGCCTCTTTATTATCTATTGGGAAAGCACAATACAGTTGTTTTCCAAATGGGAAAGGTGGAATTGTTGATGATTTACTGGTTTATAAATATGATGATCAAAAATATATGTTGGTAGTTAATGCAGCCAATATAGAAAAGGACTGGGAATGGTGTATAAAGAACAATACAATGAATGCGGAGCTTGAAAACGCCTCTGATGCCATATCTCAATTAGCTATACAGGGACCTAAAGCAATAGAAACATTACAAAAACTAACAGATATTAATCTGTCAAAAATACCCTACTATCAATTTACTACAGGAAAAATTGCAGGAGTAGAAGATGTCATTATTTCAAATACAGGATACACAGGTGCTGGTGGCTTTGAACTATATATGTATAATCGTGATGCACTTAAAATTTGGGAAGCAGTATTCGATGCCGGAAAAGAATTTGATATCTTACCTATTGGTCTTGGCGCACGCGATACCTTAAGACTGGAAATGGGATATTGCCTCTACGGTAATGACATTGATGACACGACCTCTCCCATTGAGGCTGGCTTAGGGTGGA
>JBFHEL010000340.1:0-4536 GCA_041584155.1 Saccharicrinis sp. | reverse complement strand
TGTACATCGTTTTAAAAATACATCATTCTCAAAAGCTGTAGCCGCAGTCGTAGTTCTTTATATGGTTATGTTACTGTATGCTCTCAGTAATGTTTTTATCCATTACCGCGATGTTTACTCTTATGGACAGGAGCCATTGGGTAATCTGGTGTTGTCTTTTCGCTGGGTATGTATATCTGCCGCTTATGTAATGGCCTTTAGGTTGTATAAGTTGTTGTTTAAATTAAATGAAGGAAAGAAAGACAGGAGGTATAAGCTTAATGTCTGCTTCTTTGTTTTTACTATTATTTATCTCTTAAGTGCCGATTTGGATACCTTAGCGGTACTGATTACTCGAAGTAATGATGTTTTAATGTACACGCAAAAAACGGGTTATGCCATATTATGGGGCATCATTTCATTTGTGCTTTTAGTGATTGGTTTAAAAAGAAAAGAACAGATATATAGAATTTTAGGTTTAAGTCTTTTTGCTATTACTATTGCTAAGCTGTTTATTTATGATATTTCAAATATATCAGAAGGAGGTAAGATTTTAGCGTTTATTCTATTAGGTGTATTGTTGCTTGTAGTTTCATTTATGTATCAAAAATTAAAGAAAATAGTTATCGATGAACATAAAGAGAAAGAGCCTGTTGAACCTGTTAATAGACCAGAGTAATGTGTGATAAAAGTAAGTTGATGATATTCTTGGTGCTGCTTTCCGGATCTCTGTTCGGACAGGACTTGCAATATAAGGCATCGGTTGATGCTGTTGATGAGGATGGATTTTATAACATATTGCTCGCGCCTGATATTACCGCGCATATGCAAAATGGATTTAACGACATCAGACTTTATAATGAAAAAGGAGGAGAAGTGCCTTATCTATTGATAGAAGAGCGGGCATTCTCGGTGCAAGAGTTTTTTGTGGAGTATGAGATATTGGAAATCAAACATTTTAAAAATAAACGCTATACCCGTATTGTCATTCATAATCCAACAAAGAATGAAATTGATAATATAGTGTTGAGAGTTGAAAATGCAGATGTTAAAAAGAGTCTTAAACTCAATGGGAGCAACAATAACCGTGAGTGGTATGTTTTAAAAGACCAATACGACTATAACTCCATCTTGAATTATAAGGAGGAGTCGGAAATTAGAGTCTTGAATTTTCCGGCCAGCACTTATGAATTTTATGAGATTCTGATCGATGATTATTATGATGAACCTATTTATGTGCAACAGGCAGGTTATTTCGATTTGGTAAAGGAAGGAGGTCAGTATACAGAACTGAAGACCATTTCCTATTCGTTACAAGATACCTTAAAAGAAACTATTGTGGCAGTTGCGCTTGATGGTAATTATGTTGATAAGATATCTTTCGAAATTCAGGCGCCAGAATATTATCATCGTGAGGCGGCTTTATTGGAGCGGATCACCTTGAAAAATAAAAAAATAAATTCATCTTATTTTGAAAAAATAAAAGGTTTTGATCTTGTTTCAAATAGTAGCAATATCCTTTATTTAAAAAATTTTAGAAATGATACAGCCTTTATCCGCATAAAAAATAATGATGATGCTGCTTTGGATATGAAAGGTATTCACTTTTATCAACTAAATAAGTATTTAACCGCTGAGTTATTGGCAAAGGAAAATTATACATTAAAGTTTGGTGATCAGTACACTAAAAAGCCTGAGTATGATTTAAAGTATTTTAGAGATCATATACCTCAGGATATTAGGACTATAGGTACAGGGAAATCTGTGCAACTGGTTCAAAACAAGCAACAAAGAGGTGGTGGTAATGTGATTATTCAGGATTATTGGATGTGGGTTGCTATAGTGGCAGTAGGCTTATTTCTTTTTTATATGTCGTATAAAATGGTTGAGGATAATAAGAAGAAATAGAATATTCAAGAGAAATGGTATATTTACTGTTCAGTATTTATGCAAACCTATACTCTTATTTTATGAAATTTTTTAATACATCTATCAATCGTTTGTTTTTTCAAACCTTAAATAAATTTTTATCCATCATTTCTAAGCATAGCTCTGGCTGTTTAGGATTGCTGTGTGTGCTTGTAACGATGGCCTCCTGTGATCAACGATTCGATACTGAGGCGTATAAAAATAAGAATTTGACCGACGAACAGCGGGCTGCTAATCTGGTAGCACAATTATCCCTGCAGGAGAAAATTGGACAGATACGCATTTTTCATGCAAACAAAGGGATTGAATGGAATGAAAAGGGAGAACTGAAGCTTTCAAAAAAATCGGAGGAATATATAGCCAATGGTATTGCAGGTATAAAAAATGCCGGCACCAGTTTAAATCCTAAACAGGCAGCTGTATTTTGTAATAAACTACAGCAATATGTGATTGAAAATAATCGTTTTGGTATTCCTGCTATGTTTATTACTGAGTGTTACAATGGGGTTGAGGCCCGGGGAAATACAGTATTTAGTCGTCCCATTACCATGTCTTCTTCATTTAATACACAGCTGGTAAAAGATCTTTGGGATATTTTGGGACGTGAGGCTCGTGCCCGTGGCTTGCATATGTGTCACTCTCCTGAAGCTGATCTGGCCAGAGATCCTCGTTTTGGACGTATGAGCGAGACCTTTGGAGAAGATCCTTTTCTTACCTCACGAATGATCGTGAGTGCAGTGCGAGGAGTACAGGGAGATGATGTGGGATTAAAAAGTACGCATATAGGAGCCGTTACTAAACACTTCGCAGGTTATTCGCAGGTGGAAGGAGGTAAGAATTTTGCTTCGATGCAAATCTCACCCCGCAGTTTTATCGATGAGATTTTACCTCCCTTTGAATCAGCGGTTAAAGAAGCGAATACTTTGGGAATAATGGCTTCTCACGCCGATGTTAATGGTGTGGCCAGCCATGCCAATCACCAATTGCTTACTACAGTATTAAAAGATACTTGGGGATTTAAGGGTTATGTGGTTTCTGATGCCACAGATATAGAACGTTTGCACCATTTTATGAAGGTAGCTGAATCGTTTGAGGAGGCAGCAGAAATGGCCTTGAAAGCAGGTATGGATATTGATTTGTATGGTGATAATGGTTTTGCCTTACTGGAAGATATGGTCAATGATCAACCGGATTTGTTACCTTTAATCAATAAGGCAGCAGAGCGGGTGTTGCTGACTAAATTTAAATTGGGATTGTTTGATCAGCCTTTTGTGGATGAGTCTGTTGCAGAAGAAATTACCCGCTCTAAGAGGGCGCTGAATATAGCTTTGCAGATAGATTTGGAATCCATTATCTTATTAAAAAACCAGGATGATATACTTCCCTTAAATAAAGATGCTCAGCAACATATAGCGGTTATCGGACCTAATGCCTCAGAAAAAGATGTGCTTGAAATAAAAAGGTGTGTTGGACCAAAGGCCAAAGTAAGTTATGCTAAAGGTTGTGGTATCAGTAAGCCTGACCGAATTCCCTCTTTGTATGCTTTGGAGGAAGATCTGCCTTTAGTGAATCAGGCCGTTAAATTGGCTGAAAAAGCAGATGTGGTGTTGCTTTATGTGGGAGGGGATGAGAAGACTTCAAAAGAGGCCTATTTCGTGTCTGATGAAATGGGTGACCGGGCCAGCCTCGATCCTGTGGGACAGCAAAATTTGTTGCTCAGTGAGTTAAAAAAGACCGGTGCAAAAATAGTGGTCGTGCTGGAGCATAGGCGAACACTATCTATTGTAGATATTGCCGAAAAAGCAGATGCTATTATTGACTGCTGGGAGTTAAGTGAAAGGGGCGATGAGGCCATTGCAAAAATCTTGTTTGGGGATGAAAATCCCTCAGGTAAGCTGCCTGTTACAGTGCCGCAATCTGTAGGGCAATTGCCTGCTTATTATTACCAAAAACAGATTAACTATAAAAAGGGTTATTTGTTCGCAAAAAATAAACCGTTGTTTCCTTTTGGATATGGCTTAAGTTATACGCAGTTTAGTTATGATAATTTTACCCTCTCGGATACTCTTGCCCATGTTGCTGATACTATTGAGGCAAGTTTTGTGCTTACTAATACCGGTCATGTTGAAGGTAAAGAAGTATGCCAACTCTATCTTCAGGATGAATATGCCTCGGTGGAAAGACCCATAAGGTCATTGATAGGATTTCAGAAAGTAAGTTTAAAACCCGGAGAATCAAGACTAATTAAATTTACTATTCTCCCTGAAATGATGTCGTTTACAGGTATCGATATGAAAAAAACAATAGAAGCAGGTGTTTTTCATGTGTATGCGGGAGGAAGCTCCGATACTGAACTTAAACAGAGCTATGTTTTAGTGAATGAAGTAATAAAATAGTATTGGTATTGTATTAAAAAGATAATGCGGAAACTCCCGGCTTTAGCTTAAAGACCGATAAACTTGGTGAGAGAATGGGGAGTGTAATCTAAACTCTGTCTCGTAGTATATTATTTTGATAAATGGTATAGGTGTTCAATAGTTTTTTAGTAATTATGTAGTTGAAAATATAAATACTACCTATTACATGAAAAAGTAACTGGCATACACCTGCGCTTACTGACAAAGGGTA
>JBFHEL010000339.1:0-4558 GCA_041584155.1 Saccharicrinis sp. | reverse complement strand
GTAATAAATCCACCTACAGCACAAGCCGTTTGGTCCATCAGACCACAGAATTTTTTACACGCATGCTCAGCCTTCTGTCCAATTTTTGCATTATCTACCGGATCAAGCTTCCCGTCATTAAATAGATGGCTAAAAATTGCCCCTATTAATACTTCAAACGAAGCTGACGAACTTAAACCTGAACCTTCGGGCACACCGCCATGAATCACTGCATCGAAACCAGCTATGGTAAGTCCCAATGCTTTAATTTCTTTGGCTATTGTTCTTACAATATTTCCCGGAGTAAGCTTAAATTCGGTTACCTCAAGTTCAGTTAAATCAACTTCAAAAGGAGCAAAACCAACTGAAGTAATACGAACCTTATTGGTATTATTAGCTGCTGCGATAGCAATATTATCCAGATTAACTGCACCTGCCAATACACGTCCCAATTGATGATCAGTATGATTGCCACCCACCTCTGTTCTTCCAGGAGAGCTTAATAGCATTACATCTTCTGTTCCGTATATATTTTTAAATTCATTTATATATTTAGCGTAACGATCTGCTTGTTCTTTTAAGGTTACAGTGTCTGTACCATATAATTCTTTAAAAAACGGATTGTCGCCTCCATTCATTTTTTCGATTAACGAACTTATTTTAGTCATAACAATAATATTAATTAAATTTAACACTAATTCCATTACTGAAATAATCAAATCAACTGT
The DNA here is from genome assembly GCA_041584155.1 of Saccharicrinis sp. Taxonomy (GTDB): domain Bacteria; phylum Bacteroidota; class Bacteroidia; order Bacteroidales; family Marinilabiliaceae; genus Saccharicrinis. The sequence goes on along the minus strand of JBFHEL010000339.1, from coordinate 3,851 downwards.
TAAAGGAATTTACAATTAGTTAATTTATCTTTATTTCTATGCAATGATAGTAAAAAATCATCAAAATAATACCTACCAGTCCCTACTAGTTTAGTTGCTCAAACTACACAGATATATACCTATTTGGTTTTCAGAATGTTAAATAGTTAATTTTTTGAATTTTTTTACAAAATCATTTACGAAAAATGAATTTTAGTCAACCAAATCAACCCTTTTGTTCAAAAAAAGGAAGCAATAATCAAATAGTCTTATCTACATTAACTACACATTCATTGCTTATATTATCAGCTTTATCAACTTGAGGAATCAAAAAAGTAAATGATTACGTAAATTAATGTAACATTGAATATATAATCTAACCTTAAAAACTATAAAACATGAAAAAGGTACTTATTGTAGATGATGCACCTGATTCAAGATTAACCCTCAGAACATTACTTTTGAATCATAATGTAGAAGTTATTGAAGCCAGTGACGGATTAGAAGGCTGGGAAATGATCATAAAAGAACGCCCCGACTTAATTTTACTGGATTTATATATGCCAAATAAAGATGGATTTGAAGTATTAAGAGATCTCGAAGAAGAATGGCTTGGAATTCCTGTCGTTGTCGTTTCCGGAGACAATACTCATAATACCATAGACTCTTGTTTAACTTATGGTGCATCTGCTTTTGTTCAAAAACCAATAGTGCCCCAAGATTTTAACGAAGCTATAAAGGTTATTAATGTACAATAGTTTGGTATTCTAAACTGAAGGTATTTACCGGAAATGAATCTTTTTCATTTCCGGTATTTGTTTTTTTAGAAAGGCGTATGTATTATAAATCCCACTTACACTCTACAAACAATAAACGCCATAATGCAAAAGGTTTTAATGATTGTTAATTTTACAAAAAAAGAGTAACTAAAGCCTGTTTAATTCGTTAAGCATTGATATCATTTTTTTAAAATATAGAATTAAAATATTGCTTAACACCTTAGAATGAAGACTAAAAAAATTTGGGGATTGTGTTTGTTGTTCATTGTTATTACAAGTACAAATGCACAAACTAGTATTGAAAAAGTTGAAGCTACCTTTATGGCTAGTTTTATGCGTTACATAAATTGGCCGGGACAGGAATCCATGAAAACGATTAATGTAGGAGTATATGCTAAAAATCATAAACTTACAACGGAACTAAACCAGGTTATACATGGAAAGAATGTTGGTTTAGCTACTATTAATGTTATTGAGAGTGAAAGCATTGAGGATATGCAAAAATGTCAAATGATTTTTATACCCAGTGTAAAAACCGTAAGATTTAAAAAAGAATTTACTTCTGCCACAGGAAATCCGATATTAACGATTACTGAGGAGCAGGATTACATGCCTAACTATTCTATTATTAATTTCAAAGTTGTCAATAGCAGATTATCATTTCAACTGAATATGAACAATGCTAAACAAAGCAAAATAGGAGTAAGCGACAGATTAATTCAAATGGCTATTAAATAACTATTTGATATGTTTTATTGCCCCAAAAGGGTATTAAAAATGCTAATATATTTTTAATACCCTTTTTTGTTATACTACAGAATCAATTCTTGAAACTGCATAAACTCCTTTTACATTTTTAATTTTCTTTATCATCACATCAAGCATACTCGTATCATTCACAAAAATAGTAACAGTACCTTCAAAGCTGCCTTCCTTGGAATCAATTGAAATAGACCGCATTTTCAACTTCAGGTCTTTGGTAATAACCTGACTTATATTACTCACAATTCCAATATCATCCGATCCTGTAACTTTTAATGTAACCTGAAAATTTGCTCCCGCACCGCTGGTCCATTTGGCTTTAACTATACGATACCCGAATTTAGATTTCATTTCAGGAGCATTCGTACATGTTTTACGATGAATTTTAATGCCTCCGGTCACGGCAACAAATCCAAATATTTCATCTCCAAAAATAGGATTACAACACTTAGCCAGGGTGTAATCCAGATTTTTAAGATTCTCATCAATCATTAATATATCATTGTAACCATCTAATTCTTCATCAATATTAGCTACAAAGTTGGTTGCACTTTTTTGAGAAGCAACCTCTGATATGTCCTTATCCTGTTCCTTTTTATCTTGTTTATGAATATACTCTTTAACACTTGAAATATCGATATTTCCATTACCTATTTCACGATAAAAATCATGAATAGTTTTCATCTTAAAGTACTTCACCAGTTGATGAACTAACTGATCAGTTAATTCCAGCTTCCAGTTCTTCAGCCTCCTGATTAATGTTTCCCTGCCTAACTCTGATTCTTTATTATCAATTTCTTTGATGGCTTGCTTGAGTTTTGACTTAGCACGGGAAGTAACCACTACATTGAGCCATTCTTTACGTGGCTCCTGTGTATTTGAAGTTATCACCTCAATATGGTCTCCATTTTTCAATGTCTCTTTAATGGAAGCATGCTTCCCATTAATTTTGGCACCGATACACTTCTTCCCTACTCCCGAGTGGATATCGAAGGCAAAGTCAAGCACTGTAGCACCTTTGGGAAGACGACGCAATTCACCCTTAGGAGTAAAGACAAAAACTTCTTCATCATAAAGGTTTAATTTAAAGTCATCGATAAAATCTACGGCATTTAATTCAGGATTTTCAAGCACATCCCTAATATTACTCAGCCATTCATCCATTCCTTTTTCGCCCTTGCCCCCTTTATATTTCCAGTGAGCTGCCAAACCTTTTTCGGCCACCTCATTCATTCGCTGAGTTCTGATCTGAACCTCCACCCATTTCTCTTCGGGCCCCAACACTGTAGTATGTAACGATTCATAACCATTAGACTTGGGTATAGATAACCAATCACGCAAACGAGAAGGATTAGGCTGATATTTATCGGTCACCATGGAATATACTTTCCAACAATCAGCTTTTTCATTTTTTTCTGTACTATCCAGAATCACACGAATAGCAAATAGATCATACACTTTCTCAAATGGTGTATTTTGCTTTTTCATTTTATTATGAATAGAATGAATGGTTTTAGTACGACCTTTAATTTCAAATTTAAGTCCTGCCTGCTCCAACTCGTCCTTTAAAGGCTTTATAAAGTCTTCAATATATTTATCTCTGGCTTTTTTAGTTTCATTTAATCTTCGGGCAATATAGCTATACATTTCCAGGTTGGTAAATTTCATTACCAGGTCTTCCATTTCCGATTTCATGGAATATAAACCCAGACGATGAGCCATGGGGGCATATAAATACCCTACTTCGGCAGCTATTTTTTGCTGACTCTCTTCGTCGTACAATTTTAAGCTACGCATAGTTTCCAAGCGGTCGGCCAGAATAATCAGGATAACGCGTACATCCTTGGCAAAGGACAACAGCAGTTTTCTAAAATTTTCCGTTTCTATGGATGTATCTTTGGTGTAGAGCTCTTTAACCTTTATTAATCCACTGACTATCTCCTCTACACTTTTCCCAAAAATCTCTGAAATTTCATGTGTTTTCACATCTGCGTGCTGCACCACATCATACAATAAAGCACAAATTATAGAGGTCCTACCCAGACCAATTTCTGAAGCAACTATATTAGCCACTTCCAACGAGTGTATGGCAGAAAGTTTTCCCGAAGGTCTGCGATATTCTTTTTTACGGAGCAAAGCAATTTCTATAGCTTTACGCACCTCATAAATATCGTCAGAACTTAATATATATTTACAGGCATTTAATAATTCCCTATATCTTCTTTTAATTTCTACTTTCTCGTTTTCACTAATTGTCAACTGATTCTCCATGCAATAATTCTTTCTTTCCTGTTATTTTAGCAAGAGTTTAAATATACAGAATAAGATGAG
>JBFHEL010000338.1:0-4563 GCA_041584155.1 Saccharicrinis sp. | reverse complement strand
CATCGATAACACAACCAAAATTATAACATTGAAAACAGGCATCGTATTCAAATCAACCGGAAGCAGATATTTGGTAAAAACTTCGGAAGGAGAATTCATAAGCTGCACCATAAAAGGAAAATTTAGGTTAAACGATATTAAGAGTACTAACCCTATTGCTGTTGGCGATCATGTGAGTATTACGCATGATGAAGATGATGAAACCGGGGTGATTGCACACATAGAGGAGCGCAAAAACTATATTATCCGTAAAGCATCGAATTTGTCGAAACAGTCGCATATTATAGCATCGAATATTGATCAGGCTTTATTATTGGTAACCATAAATTATCCCATTACCACTACTGTTTTTATCGATAGGTTCCTGGTATCGGCCGAAGCTTATCAGATTCCTGTTAAAATAATTTTTAACAAGATAGACCGATATGATACAGAACATATGAAAACCCTCAACAATATGCGGGCTTTATATGAGAATATTGGGTACGAAACTTTTGCTATTTCGGCAAAAAAGAATGATGATCTGTCTGTTATTATTGATTTGATTAAGGATAATGTAAATGTTATTGCCGGTCATTCGGGTGTGGGAAAATCGACCTTAATCAATCGTATTCAGCCGGGATTAAATCTTAGGGTGGCAGAAATTTCAGATATCCACCAGAGTGGAAAACATACTACTACTTTCGCAGAGATGCATGAGCTGAACTGTGGTGGTTACATCATTGATACCCCGGGAATAAGGGGCTATGGTTTAATTGATATTGAGAAAGGTGAATTATATCATTTTTTTAAGGAAATTTTTCAGCATTCTCATTCCTGTCAATATAGCAATTGTACGCACATTCATGAGCCGGGATGCATGGTGAAACAGGCTGTGAAAGACAAAGTAATTGCATCATCACGTTATCAGAGTTATTTAAGCATTTATCAGTCGGGACAGGAGAAATACAGGTAGCAACCTTTTGTCGTTTTTACCGTACTTCTAGAGTGCATGAATTGATTTAGCCTGAATAATTCATCGATGAACCAGTAAAAGAGCGAATTGCCTTTTACACCGGCTAGTCATATTTTGTTTTCTTAAAACTCGCATGAAAAAAGCCTTTGTCATTGTAATAACAAGTATTACCTTTTTAATAGTATCGAATATTTACTATTATCAGGATACTTATACATGGCAATTAGAGACACAAAAAACCATTCTTGAAAAACAACTTCAGTCGTGTAAGTCAGATATAGTTGAGTTTTTTAACGAGATAGAAACCAATGTTCTGCTACTGCTTAGTGAAAAGGAGCTGGGTGGATTATTTTCTTTTGAACTTGAATCGCAGGATGTGCAGAAAAGAATCGAGCTACTTTATAACCGATATAACAATGGGTTGTATAAATTAGAGGTGTACGATACCAAAGGGAATTTCTATTCTATCAATAAAAGTACCAATAATAATATGATTGCCAAGTATGGCAAGGAAAGCAGAAAAGAACAGTTTAAGCGTACCGTAAAATTCTCTTCAGATTATAAGTCAATCATTGTTAATCAACCCCTTTATTGCGACACACATATTTTTGGTTATGTGGTTTTTCATATGAACACCACAATGTTTTACAATCAAATTTTCAGTGGGTTTAATCTTGAAGAACAACAGTTTCAATGGATTTCTACCAAAGGAGGGAAATTAATATTTTCTACTGTCCCGGGACTTAGGGTTTCACAAAACGAATCTTTAAATAGAAGGCGACAACATAATCCTTCAAAAGAGCTTTATCATTTATCGCTGAATGATAATACTATTGAGACCCTTACCGTTTATGAAGATCTTAAGCTCTCAAAAATTGATTTAACCATGGCTTTTTCAATGCCTGTTGAACCTATTTCGCGCGCTATTTTTAAAAATTCAATGATTGTTGCCTTTATTTCATTTGTTGTTATACTGATGATTGTTGTTGTGTTATACCATTATATTTTAAAAAATAAAACTTCTCAGGAAAGACTGGCGCAGTCGGAGGATGCTTTGCGTAAAATACTTTATTATGCACCTGTTGGTATTGTATTAGAAAATGCGGATAATAAAATTCAGCTGGTTAACAAAGCAGCGCTTCACCTGTTTGACTGTGAAGACGAAGAAATGCTTTTACAGCAGGAATGTAATGAAAAGATATTGTTTGAGAAGAAACGAACCATAGAATGTTCACCCATCTCAAAAAGTTCTAAAAAGTATGTATTTAACGGTGGTTGTAAAAATAAACAGGTCATTCTTAGCGAAAGAATTCCTTTCTTCAATCAGAATGCCAAATATTATATTAACTCCTTTATTGAAATCACTCCGCTGGAAAATAAGCGGGGAAGGAAGGTAAAGCACCATAAGGCGCAAACTACCTTTATTGCTAATATTAGTCATGAGCTTAGAACTCCCCTGAATGCTATTATTGGGATGACAGATATTTTACTTTCTTCGCTGGCTACATCTGCAGAAATAGAAATGCTTCGTGTGGTAAAACGTTCTGCTGATACTTTACTGGCCTTAATAAATGATATCCTCGATTTTTCAAAGATAGAGGCAGGTAAGCTTGAGGTAGAGTCTATTCCTGTTAATATTCAAAAAGAAATTGAACAATGTATTGATGATTTTAAAACCAGTACCAAAGAGCGCTCTATTGCCTTAAATTGGACTCATGATGTTCAATTGCCAGAGAATTTTGTTACCGACCCTTTGCGGTTTAAACAAGTGCTGAATAACCTGATTGGTAATGCCATTAAGTTTACACCGGCAGGGAGCGTGCATTTGCATATTACAAAAGCATCCACTATTAATGGAAGACCTGCCCTTCAATTTACTATAAGCGATACCGGAATAGGTATTCGTAAAGAAAAACTTAAAACTATTTTTAATTCTTTTGCACAGGAAGATAACAGTACTACACGAAAATACGGAGGGACCGGACTTGGAACTTCTATCTCGAAGACTTTGGTGCGTTTAATGGGAGGTGAGATATGGGCCAATAGTCCTTCTTCCATTTCAACCAATCCGCAATATCCGGGGGCTGACTTTTCTTTTACACTTCCGGTATCTACCTCTCCTCAGCTAAAGGATTTGGATTATTCCTATATTCTAAGCTGGAATCAGATTAATGCCTTAATTATTACTGATGATAGTCTTCAGGTTCAGAATATTATTAAAAACTTTATGGCTATTGGTATTAATTATAGAATAATGGCACCTTCACAGGAAACAGTGCAAATGATCAAAGAGACTGGTAATATTCAGCTCATAGTTATAGATCATAGACCTGATTTTAATGGCCTGGATTTTTTACAACACTGTTACAATCATACTATTCACAATAAACATATTATCATATTTCAAAGCTCCGATTATGAAAGCACCAACACCAACCTGTGCCGAAAACTGGGAGCCGATGCCTATCTCAGAAAGCCTGTTAAGCTGGATATGTTGCGCGGTTTTATGCTAAAGTATTTTACCTCAATTAAAGGACAGTATGATCTTATAGGTCAGGTGGTACCCGATAATTTAAAGATTCTGGTGGCAGAAGATAATTTATTTAACCAAAGAGTCGCCCAGAATTTATTTCGTAAAATTGGGTATTCTATTGATTTGGCTAATAACGGTAGGGAAGCGGTAAATAAATTCAAGGATAAAAAATACGATATTATTTTCATGGATCTTATGATGCCCGAACTGGATGGTTTTGATGCCGCCAGAGAGCTGAAGTGTTACGATGAAAGTTGTCCGGTAATTGCCATGACGGCTAATAACGATAAAAGCCAGAAGGAACTGGCCTTTAAGGCAGGGATGGATGATTTTATAATAAAGCCTGCTCAAAAAGAGGAAATAAGCAGAATGATTATTAAATGGTGTTCCAGTTAGTCATCCTGTTATTGTGCAATAAAAAAGGGTGTGCATTCGTTTAATTGTTGATTTTAATGTTTTAATCAGCTAGTCATCAAAAAAAATCTTGTTATTTTCTTTATTCATGAAACAATCTTCCCATAAAACAAAAAATAAGATTATTATATTACTGGGGGCAATTTTCATAGGAGCTTTTTCTACTATTTATACTAACCATTTAGTCGAAGAGCTCAAAAAAGAGGAGCATAATAAAGTAGAGCTTTGGGCTCAGGCTATTCGTTTATTGGTGCAGTCTGATAACTCTGATAATTCATTGCCTCTGATATTGGAAGTTATAAAAAACAACACCACTGTCCCCGTGCTTATTGCTGATGCTGATGGTACCATTAATCATTACCGCAACCTGAATGTTCCGGACAAAAATACAGATCAATATCTTCGGCACAAACTAAAAGAGTTAAAAGATGAAGGAGAACAGATAGAAATAGATCTGGGCGATGGAGACAAGCAGTATCTGTATTATCAAACCTCCACATTGCTTATTAAGTTAACGTGGTTTCCTGTTATTCAGTTGTTGATTATCGCCGTTTTTGTATTTATTGCATATCTAGCCTTTAGCAATTCACGCAAAGCAGAGCAGAATCAGATTTGGGTGGGAATGGCCAAAGAAACCGCCCATCAGTTGGGCACTCCGATT
>JBFHEL010000337.1:0-4576 GCA_041584155.1 Saccharicrinis sp. | reverse complement strand
GTGCTTGATCTAATTCTTGTAAACAAAAATGCTTCAATTGTTCTCCTTCGCGCACAACTCCATTTAAAGAAATACGTTGAAATTGATTTATGATATTTTGCCCCATGATTGATTGATATGATAACTAAGTTGTCCTTTATGCACCCGTAAGGGAGAAGGTATATTATTGGAGAAAACCTGTCCCGTGCCGAGCCCTTGCGGCATTAAATTGTTTTGAACAGCTGTCCATTGAGCAATGGCATTCAAGCCTATATTCCCTTCTAATGCTGAGGTAGCCCACCAGGAAACTGAATGTTTTTGTGCCAGTTCAATCCATTCTTCTGAAGCCTTAAAACCTCCAAGTAAGGATGGCTTTAGAATAATAAAAGAGGGTTGTATTATTTGAAGTAACTCTTCTTTACTAGAACTTATATGAACACCTATCAACTCCTCATCCAAGGCAATTGGGAGGGGTGATTTTTCACACAGCTGTGCCATCTCTTTCCATTGGCCGGCTTTTATCGGCTGCTCAATAGAGTGAATATCCAGTTTGCTGAGCTCCGTTAATTTATCCAATGCCTCATTTGTACCAAAAGCCCCATTGGCATCTACCCTAATCTGAATTTGATCAGCACTATATATTTTACGTACTTCACGAATAAGATTCAATTCTTTAGTAAAATCCAGCGCACCTACTTTTATCTTGATACAATCAAAGCCCTCAGCAAGCTTTTTATCGAGCTGTTCTCTCATATATCCCAACTCACCCATCCAGATCAATCCATTAATGGGTATTTCCTTTAAGCCTAAAACAAAATCTGAAGAAAAAATAGTCTTTACCCCTCCATTTTTCAGGTCCAACAAAGCCATTTCTACACCAAAACGAATGGATGGCCAATTGACTAAGGATTGATGAAAAAACCTTGCGTAAACATGAATATTATCACAAACTTCATTTAATTTTTCTTCATACCCGGGAACATCATCCATACTTAAATTAGGCAGAATAGAACACTCTCCCGTTCCGATTACCCGGGGATAATCTGTATCATAAATTAAGATATACCAGCTATTCTTTATTGTCAGTACACCTCGGGATGTTCCTCCGGGAGTAATAAACTTTAAGGTATGTTTTTTTAAGCGAGCTTTTAACATAAACTATTGAGTATAAAAATATTGCCATCTACCTAACCATCTCAAACACTATCATTCAAGTACATGATGCCCTTTATTCTTTTTACATTTCGCTATCGAAACAGACACTTCGACAATTCAATCATCATCAATTAAACAAAGGGTATACAAGATAAAAACCTACCTTTATATTTAATTTACAGCTGAAATTTTACAAAAACAGTAACCCAGCCCCTGATAGCAGCACCAATAAAAAGGTGGTAAGCGCTAATTTTTTCAACTGAGGATACAGTAAAACTGCTTCCTTATTATTATAAACAAAAATCAGGTTTTTAATTAAGAGAAGATAGATGGGTAAAAACAACCATTGCCAATAGCTGATAAACTCCAACAATCCATAAACAATGAGACACAACATAGCCGATAGCATTAAAAACACATGATACTTCTTACCCCAATCGCTTCCCTTTTTAACAACCAATGTATACTTCCCCGTTTTTGCATCACTCTCAACATCGCGCAGGTTATTTAAATTCAGAACTCCTGCACTTAAAAAACCTATGGCAGAAGCCGGCAGCAATAACCAAAAATCGAACCCTCCTGTATGCAAGAAATAAGTACCTAATACACCTACCCATCCAAAGAAAAAGAAAACAAAAAAATCGCCCAAGCCTCTGTATCCGTATGGGTTTTTACCTACAGTATATTTAATTGCTGCTGCTATAGCCCCCAGACCAAGCACTAATAGTGCCCAGGATTGGATACCCAGAACCTCGAAGTTACCGCTTATAATCAATGCAATGCCACTAATTAAAGACATAATGGCAAACAATACAACAATCATCTTCATTTCCCTTAAGGATATTTTGCCCGAGGCAACCATCCGCTCCGGCCCTACCCGTTCCTCATTATCTGCTCCGGAAACAGCATCACCATAGTCATTGGCTACATTAGACAGAATTTGCAAAAAAACAGTTGTTATAACCGCTAACACCCCCACACGGGCATGATACATTCCCTGATAGGCAGCAACAAAATTTCCCATCATGACCGTGGAAACAGCTAATGGTAAGGTACGCAGACGAAAGGAGGAAATATAGGCTTTAAACTTTGACATTTCTCTTTGAATAAAATTGTGCCAAAGATATAAACTTACCAGCATTTACCTTAACTACAAGCATAAAAATCGCCGACAAACTACCATCCGTTTCTATTAAACAATACGAAGTACTGTTTTTTTATTTATTTGCAGCCATCATTATTAAATAGCACGCCCTAAAAAACAAATGTAAGCACAACCATACTTTATAAAAAAGATTATATCAGCTGTTTATTTTTACTGTGAAATAACTAAATTATTGATTAGTTCACTTAAAATAATATATTTATCATCTAAAATTTAAACTTTACACCCAAATGAAAAAGCAAACTCATCAAGCACAAGAAAATTCTATTTTACTCTCACAAAAAGCAATTGGTTTTATTTACCAGGCTTCTCAATGGTCTAAATTTATAGCCATAGTTGGTTTTATCGTTATTGGTTTTCTTGTATTAGCAGGCTTATTTGCCGGCATCGCAGCCTCCTATATTTCTGACAATCATGTCTCATTACCTTTCCCTCCATTTTGGATTAGCTTTATATATTTATTGGTTGCACTTATTTTCTTTTTTCCAATTTACTACCTATACAGTTTTTCATCAAAAGCCCATGCAGCCATCTCTACACAAAACGGAGTGAGTATGGATGAAGCCTTTAAAAACCTTAAAGCTCATTATAAATTCATTAGCATTTTTTTCATCATTACACTCTGCCTGAATATTATTGGAGTCATTATTACCTTTACAAAGGGGTCGATGTTATTGCAGAGTATAATGTAACATACAAGTGATCTCTAAATAAAAAAACCGGGATACTATCCCGGTTTTTTTATTTTATCATGGAAACTTTGGAAACTGACCAAAGTCTGGATCTCGTTTTTCAAGAAAGGCATTTTTACCTTCCTGCGCCTCTTCCATCAAATAATACATCAAGGTGGCATCACCGGCCATCTCCATGATACCGTGCTGACCGTCGAGCTCGGCATTTAACCCGCGCTTAATCATACGCAATGCCAGAGGGCTACGCTTCATAATAGTACGGCACCACTGGACTGTAGTATCTTCCAGATCTTCCAGGGCAACCACTTTATTTACCATACCCATTTTCTCAGCTTCCTGGGCAGTATATTGCTCGCACAAAAACCAAATCTCACGAGCTTTCTTTTGTCCCACATGGCGTGCCAGATAGGACGATCCAAAACCGGCATCAAAGCTACCTACCTTAGGCCCTGTTTGTCCAAAACGGGCATTTTCAGAAGCAATAGTTAAATCACAAACCACATGCAATACATGTCCACCACCAATTGCATAGCCATTAACCATAGCAATAACTGGCTTAGGCAATGAGCGGATTTTCTTATGTAAATCAAGAACATTTAAACGAGGAACACCATGTTCATCAATATACCCCCCTACTCCTTTTACTTTCTGATCGCCTCCGGAACAAAAGGCTTTATCTCCGATTCCAGTAAGCACCACTACATTAATATCCTGACGCTCACGACATATTTCAAATGCGTCTAACATTTCCATATTCGTTTCCGGACGAAATGCATTATAAACTTCTGGTCTATTTATTGTTACCTTAGCAATACCTTCGAAAAACTCGAACTTAATATCTGTATACGCTTTTATGGTTTCCCAGTTATATTTGCTCATATTTTTTATATTTTAATTGACAAAAGTGTTTAATAGCTACGGCTATTTAAATTAAATATATAAATCGATTATCCTATACAATCAACAAATAAGTATATTATAAGATAAAAACATAAAGATGGTTACTTTTTTAAATACACCCAAACACTAAGCATGAGATTACAAATTTTTAAAATAGTTTCTCAATACCTCTCCATTCTTTTCGGCCGGGGTAAAAATCTCCAGTAAAGTAGCTTGATCGTCATTTTCCATCATTTTATTGAATGATACCTGCAACTCTTGTTCATTGATACAGGTAATATATTTAAGTCCATAGGCTTTGGCAATATATTTGGCTGATTGCTGATGTCTGGCTTCAAAAAATTCTTCCAACTCTTCTGTTTGCGAGGGACCGGGTATATATCGAAAAATACCTCCTCCTCCGTTATTTATCAGCACAATTTTAAAATCTGGTTTCAGATATTTACTCCAAAGACCATTGGAATCGTAAAAAAATGACATATCACCACTAAGCAATAAGGTTTTATTTTTGGATATCCAGGCTGCTCCCACAGCTGTACTCACAGCTCCGTCTATACCACTGGTTCCTCTGTTGGCAAAGGTATTTCCCTTAATATCATCCTGAAAAAGCTGTGCATACCGAACAGGTGTGCTGTTGGCCAACTGCAGTTGAGTTGAAGCAGGAATATTTCTGAAAACAAAGGAT
>JBFHEL010000336.1:0-4579 GCA_041584155.1 Saccharicrinis sp. | reverse complement strand
GCTAATGGATTTGAATGAAACAGTAACAGGTTGTACAATTGAATTATCTGATGATGATGTATTAACCTTTTATGGTACCGATCCTAATGGTGAGAGTGTTGAAGTAGAAGACAGACCTTTTGATGATGACAAATACTATTACGGACCTATTCCTACAGACGAGTTATTGAAAAGTCCGAATATGAAACAAAATAAAGGATGGTAAAAATGAAAATTATGAATAAAATAAAAGTTTTTATAGGTGCTATTGTTTTAATAGCAACGCTATTCTCGTGCGAAGCGTATGAGGACTATACCTATGATTATGATTATACTTCGGTATATTTTGGTTCACAAACACCAATCAGAACAATTGTTGCAGATGGCGATATGAGTTTTGAGTTCGGAGTTACCATGGGTGGTGTGCGGTCAAATGATAATGATGAATGGGCAACTTATACTATCGATGAGACTTTGTTAGATACTTATGATACCGATGGTAGTTATACTTTAATGCCTGAAGAGTATTATACACTAAGTAATGATTCTATTTTCTTAATTGCAGAAGGAGAATATGCCGGTACCGTTACCTGTACTTTAGATCAGGATTTATTTACTGCAGATGTTTTATCAACTGATGAAATATATGCTATCCCACTTCAAATTAAGGAAAGCTCTTTGGATACGATCTTATCAGAAAAAGATTACTCTATTATCCTGGTGAAGTATGTGAGTCCTTATTCAGGAACATATTATTCAAAAGGAGTTCAGTATACACTGGATGTAGATGGAAATTCTACAGATACAATTACTTTTTATGATGCTGATTTAAGTCAAAACGATACTAAAGTGTTTACAACCTTAGGTGTAAATTATATTACTACTACATCGTTTGGGGATAATATCTCAGGCGATATGGAACTTACTATAAATGATGATAATTCAGTTACGGTTAGCTCTGAGGATGTAACAATTGACAGTGATGATAATTGTACATACGATGAAGATGAAAGTATATTTTACTTAAATATACAGCTAACAAAGTCAGGAACATCCTATAGTGTTTCAGATACATTAGTGCTTCGTCAATACATCGAAGATGATCTAAGGTACGATGAGTGGTAGAAACGGTAAGTGCTAAACTAAAATATTTGTTGCAGGAAGGGTAGTGATACCCTTCCTTATTCCAATGGCTTGTTTGAGCTTGTAAGTGCTGATCTATTGGTGAGTTCTAAAAACAGATAGGTCCGTGCTATCATGATATTTTTTAAGTGCTTTGAAAATCAGTCTATGTCTATTTAAAAAAGCTCACAACCTTGCTTCTTTGCTTAATAAGGCAGGAATCAGGCAGGTTACAAACTATTGTTAAAACAAATACTTATAAATAAAAAAATATGAAAATTGTATCTGGAATATTTGGTTTATGTCTTGTTTTTCTTTTCTCGGCATGTAATTCTAAGCGTACAGAAACTAAACAGGAAGAAAAAAAGACAGTTAAACCTAATATCGTTTATATATTAGCTGATGACATGGGCTATGGCGATTTAAGTTGTTACGGCCAAACGAAATATCAAACCCCCAACCTCGATAAGATGGCTGCAGGTGGTTTAAAGTTCACTCAGCATTACAGCGGGTCTACAGTTTGTGCTCCCTCACGTTCATCATTGTTAACCGGAGAGGATACCGGGCATACGCCTGTTCGTGGAAATTTAGAGGTAAAACCGGAAGGACAACATCCATTGCCAGATTCTTCAGTTACTGTTGCTGAAGTATTGAAAGAAGCCGGGTATGTGACCGGTGCATTTGGTAAATGGGGATTGGGTTATCCTGGATCTGAAGGTGATCCAAATATGCAGGGTTTTGATGAGTTTTATGGTTACAACTGTCAACGTATGGCTCATAGATATTATCCTCCTTACTTATGGCATAATCAGGAAAAAGTGCATATGGCGGGTAATGACTGGGAAAATACGGTGACTTATGCACAGGATGAAATTCAAAAGGTAACCATGGAGTTTTTTGAGGAGAATAAGGATACTTCTTTTTTTGCTTATGTGCCTATTGTGTTACCTCATGCAGAGTTAATTTCTCCTAATGATTCTATTTGGCAAAAGTTAGAAGGACAATTTGAAGAAACGCCTTATGTTGGTGATAAAGGTGCCGATTATGGCCCTGATCTGAAAATCTATAAATATGCATCACAAACTGAACCCAGAAGAGCTTTTGCTTCGATGAATATGAGGGTTGATGCTTATGTTGGGCAAATTATTAAAAAGCTTGAAGAATTAGGTATTGCAGATAATACAATTGTATTATTTTCAAGTGATAATGGGCCTCATCAGGAAGGTGGAGCTGATCCTGACTTCTTTAATAGTAACGGTCCGTTTAAAGGTTACAAAAGAGACTTATATGAAGGAGGAATTCGTGCTCCCTTTATTGCTTATTGGCCAGGTAAAATTAAACCCGGTGTAAGTGATCATATCTCTGCTTTTTGGGATGTAATGCCTACATGTGCTGATATTGCTGGTATTAAGCTGACTAATAAAACCAATGGTATCTCCTTTTTACCTGAATTATTAGGTGAGGAAGGTCAACAAGAACACGAGTACCTTTACTGGGAGTTTCATGAAAAAGGAGGTCGTTTGGCTGTTCGTATGGGCGACTGGAAAGGCGTTCAATATAACGTGATTAAAGGAGATAAGAGTCTGGAACTTTATGATTTATCGAATGATCAGGGAGAAGAGCATGATGTTGCTGGTGAACACCCTGATGTAGTAGCTAAAATTAAAGAAATTTTTCAAAGTGCCAGAACAGACTCTGATGTGTTTCAATTTAAATCTTCTACGCTGAGTGGAGACTAAGATGAATTGAAAGGATTATGTAAGCATAGATTAAAGTGGGTTGGATAAAGATTAACTATCTTTAAAAACTAGTATAGAAAACTGATATATCAGGCGGATTTGTGGGCACACTATTGGTTCACTAACAAGCAGGTATATCAGTTTTTTGTTTAAATGAATTGAAGCGTAATATATGCGGATTGATTCAAAGTGAAATTTATTTTTCTCCAATAATTATTTTCTTCGGCAGAATGTAAGTTTATAAGACAACCGGATACGTGTATATTGCTATTACTGAGGAGTAGGGTAGCATTTGTGATGTAAATGAATTAATAAGAGACGGCAAGGATGTTGATTCTTAAAATTTTAATTATTATGAAAAAACTAAAAGCTATATTGTTGATAGGCACTTGCCTTGCATTTTGTGCATACCAATATTTTAATGAAAGTTTAAAGGTAGAAAAGCCCAATGTGGTTTTTATTATGGTTGATGACCTGGGCTGGAGCGATGTTGGTTTTATGGGAAGCACCTACTACGAAACTCCTAATATAGATATACTGGCCAATAAAAGTATGGTGTTTACCAATGCCTATGCGGGTGCTGCCAATTGTGCACCTAGTCGAGCTGCCTTAATGTCGGGTATGAATTCGCCAAGGACAGGGGTATTTACAGTTGGTTCCTCTGAACGAGGGAAGAATAAAGACAGGAAATTAATTCCCGTGCCCAATACCGAATTTCTGGCAGATAGCGTGTATACTATCGCTGAGATGTTTAAAGATGCAGGTTATGTAACCGGGCATTTTGGTAAATGGCATGTGGGTGAGGATCCTTGCTCCCAGGGTTTCGATGTGAATGTGGGAGGGGGGCATTGGGGGCATCCTAAAAACTATTTTGCACCTTATGTTTATCCTGAAATTGAAGCACCTGAAGGAGAATATTTAACAGATAGATTGACGCTGGAGGCAGTACGTTTTATCGAGAAGAATAAAAGTAATCCTTTCTTTCTATACCTTCCTTTTTATACTGTGCATTCACCTTTACATCCCAAAGAAGAACTCCTCCAGAAATATAAGCTTAAAAAAGGTAACGAGTATCATTATAAACCTTCATATGCAGCCATGATAGAAACAATGGACAGTAGTGTCGGAATAATTCTTGATAAACTACAGGAGTTAAATCTATCAAATACCATAGTTGTTTTTACTTCAGATAATGGCGGTGTCTACTCTACCAGTAAACAAACTCCTTTACGCGCAGGTAAAGGTTCGTATTACGAAGGTGGAGTGCGCGTTCCATTGGCAATAAGCTGGCCAGGTTTTATAAAAAAAGGAAAAACAGATATGCCAATGACTCATCTTGATTTTTATCCAACATTTACTGAAATTATAGGTGGTGAGATAAAAAGTAATCAGCCGGTGGATGGCATTAGCTTAAAATCATTTTTAGTAAATGGCGAAACTTTAAATGAACGCCCTTTGTTTTTTCATTTCCCCATTTATTTGCAAGGTTATAATCAAAAGGCAGGTGAAAATAGAGATTCACTTTTCAGAACACGTCCGGGTTCTTCTATTCGAATGGGGGATTGGAAATTATTGTATTATTACGAAGATCAGGATATGGAATTGTTTAATTTAAAAGATGATCCCGGAGAGAAAATAAATGTGGCGAATATCTATCCCGAAAAAAGGGAACAACTAAAAAATAGCTTAGAGGAGTGGATCAAAAAAACGAAGAGTCCTGTTCCTACTCAACTGAATTC
>JBFHEL010000335.1:0-4598 GCA_041584155.1 Saccharicrinis sp. | reverse complement strand
TGTTGAAGTGATAGAAAGCATTGAGACCACTCATTTCTCTATTGTTGATCAGAATAAAAACGCCGTTGCTATTACCACTACCTTAAACGGAATATTTGGATCCAAAGTATTTGTGGAAAAATCGGGTTTCTTTTTAAATAATGAAATGGACGATTTTAGCATGAAGCCCGGAGTACCCAATCAATTTGGTCTGGTAGGGGGTGAAGCCAATGCAATAGAGCCCGAAAAGCGGATGCTCAGTTCTATGACTCCTACTATTCTGGAAAAAGAGGGTGAACTATTTATGGTTGTAGGATCTCCCGGGGGATCAACTATTATCACCTCTGTCTATCAAACCATCATGAATGTAACGGAATTTGGACAGGATATTCAGGAGGCTATCAATGCGAAAAAAACACATCATCAGTGGTTGCCTGATCTGATTTTGTATGAAAAAGATGGACTTGATTCAATGGTGATATCGCAGCTAGGGGAGCTTGGTCATTCGTTACAGGAACGCGGCTCCATAGGTAGGTTAAATGCCGTTGTGGTATTACCTGATGGTAGCTTACAGGGTGGGTCTGACCCCAGAGGTGATGATACTGCTGTAGGTGTGAATTAGACCTGTTCTTTAATAAGAAAAAAATGAGAAAGATGAAAAAAAATATTCAGTTAACGGTGCTGGTTTTGTTACTTGTAATTGGCAAACAGGTAGTTGCTTGTACTACATTTATAATTTCCGGAAAATATACCGTGGATGGGAAACCTATTTTGTTTAAAAATCGCGACACAAAAGAAATGAACAATGCAGTCCATCTTTTCCAGGATGGGAAATACAAATACATGGGAGTGGTAAATGCCAATGAAGAAAGTTGGAACCACTCGGTTTGGGGCGGTTATAACGAAAAAGGCTTTGCTATTATTAACTCGGCTGCATATACAAACAATATTGGTGATACTGTGAAAATTAAAGATCAGGATGGTGTTGTCATGAAAAAAGCATTAATGAACTGTGCTTCTGTTGAGGATTTTCAGAACTTGTTGGATACACTCTCCAGACCAATGGGGGTAAATTCAAATTTTGGCGTTATTGATGCCTATGGCGGAGCTGCTTATTTTGAGACTGGAAACTATACATATGTAAAAGTCGATGTTAATGATCCGGTAGTAGCACCACGCGGTATCGTGGTTCGCACAAACCATTCGATGAGTGGAGATTTGAATGCAGGCTATGGCTATAACCGCTACGATAATGCTATCCGTTTATTGAATGAGGCTTGGATGGAAAATAAACTCAGTGCTCAGTATTTGTTGCAAGCAGTACCCCGGAGTTTATATCATCCTCGTACAAAAACGGATTTAACAGCAGATATTCCAGCAAAAAAAGAGCCTGCAGATTTTCGATTCTTTATCGATTACATACCGCGCGTTTCAACCGCTTCATCGTTTATGATTGTTGGTGCACAAGATGAGGATCATGTTGAAAATACTATGATGTGGACCATTCTGGGTTTTCCTTTAACCTCAGTTGCCATTCCGGCATGGTTGTCCGCTGGAGAATTGCCCAAAACAGTAGAGTTAAATATGAAAGAGTACAGAGCGCCTATGTGTAATGTTGCCCTGGAGCTTAAGGCTGAATGCTTTCCTATCACTATAGACAAAGGAACAAATTACATTAATCTTTCTGCTGTTATTAATAAAGAAGGAACAGGTTATTGGCAAATACTAAAGCCAATGGAGAATGTGGTATTTGAAAAGGCAGGAGAATTGATGGCTAACCTCGATAATAAGTATGCAAAAAAAGAAATAACAAAATTTAATGCATGGCTTGATCATTTTTTGAATGATGCGTTTAAGGAACAAATTGGAGTTGAGTTGCTGAGTGAGTAAGTGGATGTAGGTTATTGATTGTTACTCGTTTTATATAGTTATATAAGCTGTAAAGTTATTTTTCTGATGAAAAAAGAAGAAACGGAAGTTATTCTTCACCTGATGAAGCGTGAAGTGGTGCCTGCTATTGGTTGTACTGAACCAGTTGCTGTTGCATTAGCAGTATCAAAAGCAAGAGAAATTTTAGATGAGCATGTCACGCGAACGGAAGTGTATCTGAGTAGTAATATTTTAAAAAACTCAATGGGCGTTGGAATTCCAGGTACAGGAATGATAGGTCTTCCTATTGCTGTGGCTTTGGGTATTGTGATTGGCAGATCGGAATACGGATTGGAAGTGTTGAAAGATCTGGATAAAGATAAGCTGGAAGAGGCCAAGCAAATAGTTGACGAGAAGCAAATATATGTGCACTTAAAGGAGGATGCACCAGATAAATTATATATTGAAGTATGTTGTTTTGGAAAAAAATCGCATTCAAAAACTATTATTAGTGGAACACATACGCATATTGCTTATGTAGAGCGTAATGGTGAGGTCATTCTCGATGAATTATCCGGAGGGGGAGTTCAACAACTTAATACTGAGAAGGTTGTGCTGGACTTTAATAAAATTTATGATTTTGCCACTGAAACACCCTTGGAGGATTTGGAATTTATGCAGCAAGCTGCCATTTTAAATAAATTGGCAGCCGATGAATCTACCCACGGAACCTTCGGGCATTCTGTTGCACGAGTTATTCAAAGTTCGTCTTACCAAAATATTATGGGTAATAGTGTATATAATAAGCTGGTTGCAGTAACCGCTGCTGCTTGTGATGTGAGAATGGCCGGGGCGATGATTCCTGTTATGAGTAATTCGGGTAGTGGGAATCAGGGAATTACAGCAACATTGCCCGTTGTTGTCTTTGCAGAAGAAATGAATAAACCTAAAGAGAAAATGATTCGTGCTTTGGCTTTGAGTCACCTGATGGTTATTTATATTAAGCAGGGATTAGGTCGTTTGTCAGGTTTGTGCGGGGTAACCGTGGCAGGTATTGGTGCATCGTGTGGTATTACCTATTTAATGGGCGGTAACCGGGACCAGATAGCCTATTCGGTAAAAAATATGATCGGAAATATTGCCGGTATTATTTGCGACGGAGCAAAGCCCAGTTGCGCACTCAAGGTTTCAAATGCTGCTTCTTCAGCCACTTTTTCTGCTATGCTCGCCATGGATAATAAAGTTGTTTCTTCACTTGAAGGGATTGCAGATAATGATGTGGATAAAACAATTAGAAATCTCACTGATATTGGGTCGGTAGGAATGACCCAAACAGATAAAATGGTGCTTGACATCATGACAAAAAAATAACTGTAGGTGATTTTATTGGGCAATGGCTTTGGGATTGCAGATGATTATTTACTGCAATTGAGTGCCGTTGATAGGCCTGTTTTTAAAAGCCAAAGGCACTTTAGCTTTTAAATAAGTATAAATAGTTCATTATTAATAAAAAATGTACGCTATACAATAGCATGAAATATATAAATCACTATTAAATTTGTGGCTTTAAATAAAGGCAACAATTTATGGAAGATGAAGATAAATCACAGTCTGATCTGTCAGTAGGTGAGGTGGATAAGGCTATATCGGTTTTGGAGAATTTGCTTCGAAACGGAGAACAGTTAGTTCATTTAAGTGAGGAACAACGTATAAAGTTAATGCGGGCTGCCGGGCAAATTAGCCGGCCAGACCGAGCAGAACGTAAGAAGAGGAATAAAGGGGTTAAAATTGTAAAGAAACAAGAGAAATCCGAAATTAACCGTAAGGCTCGTGCTGCTTCCAGTATTAGAAGTGCACGATTGGCTAACGTTTTTGAAGCTCCTGATCAAATCTCTTTGTCGGAAGCTGCGGAAACAAAAGGGAAGCATTATTTAACTTCGCCTCAGAACTGCTATGTTTGTAAAAAAAAGTATACAGAAATACATCATTTTTACGATGCAATGTGTGTTGAATGTGGGGACTTTAACTATGCAAAACGTTTTCAAACCTGCGATTTAAGTGGTCAGATTGTGCTGATTACTGGTTCGCGTTTAAAAATTGGATACCATGCCACTCTGATGATGTTGCGTTCCGGTGCGACTGTCATTGCCACAACCCGTTTCCCTGCCGATTCGGCCATTCGTTATGCTAAAGAGAAGGACTTTGCTATTTGGGGGCATAGGCTGCATATCTATGGTCTCGATCTTCGTCATATACCCAGTGTTGAATTATTTGCCAGTTATATAGAGCAAAAATATGAAAGACTGGATATTCTGATTAATAATGCTGCCCAAACGGTGCGTCGTCCGGCTACCTTTTATACACATTTAATGGCCAACGAAAATTTAAGGATAGAAGAGCATACTTCGGAGGTTCAAATGTTACTCTCGCATCATCAGGAATGTTTAAAGGAAATTGATTTTTTTAATCGTCCTGCAACAGATCATGAGAAAGCTCTCGCTGTGAACTGGAATGTGAAAACTCCGGGTATTGGCATCAAGGCTTCTGCTCAACTATCTCAGATACCTTATCGCTTTGACAATTCAGATGATGTGAAAGAAATTTTTCCCGAAGGTAAATTAGATGCTGATTTGCAACAGGTTGATTTACGTAAAACCAATAGCTGGAGGCTGAAACTGGGGCAGGTAGAACCCGTTGAGATGATGGAGGTACAGCTGGTGAATGCAATTGCCCCTTTTGTGCTTTGTAAT
>JBFHEL010000334.1:0-4599 GCA_041584155.1 Saccharicrinis sp. | reverse complement strand
TCCTGATAAAAATCCCATACGGTTTCAACAACTTCCTCTACTGCTTGTAGAAACTCATCTTCTCCGGGATTCTTCATCCTTACAGTATCTATGAACTCTTTTATTTTAGCATCCATGGTAAATACTTTTATAGATTTTTTTAATTGTTAAATCAAAATTAGATATTCTAAGCTATCCTATTTATGACTTTTAACAAGTTATTGCTTTTTTATATCAAATTTAATTTTCATTACCTATCAATTCATTACAGCACTAAAAACCATTAGTCACAATCAATTCATGACTTCTGTCACAAATATACACACATTATACTTACGATTTAAAAGCACATACTTATTTTTTACGTTTAAAAAACGCTGAATGAACTGTATTAATTAAGATGGCCTGAAATTACAATTAATAAGAATACCTCCAACTTTATTTTTATTAAACGATACATTTTTTCTAATAATGCGAACAACTTTAACTAAAGAGGTCTATATTTTTAAGTCGTCAACATAATTTCATCACTCTGATTTACAATCTCCTTACCACATATTACTCCATTTATTATTTGTATATTTAGTATTTACAACTGAATATACGTTGCTTTGGAATAGACTCTGAAACGTAAACTCAAAAAAAATGAAAAACATTCTTCTCTTGTCAATATGTTTACCCCTCATTATTAGCTGTCATTCTAGCCAATCTTATATATTACAATCTCCCAATAAACTAAACGCAATACAAATATCACTGCAGGGAAAAAAATTAACCTACAGTATCAACAGTGAATCCACCCCTATTATTGAGACGTCGGGAATGGGCATGCTATTAAAAGATTTTGACCTAAGCTCTTTTACCAGTCTTCGTATGATTGAACACTCCGTCTGCGACACCTCCTGGGAAACCATATGGGGAGAAAACAAAACGATTACTGACCATCATAACCGGGCGCTATATGAAGCTTCAAATGCCAAACACAAACTACATATAGAAATAAAAACCTTTAATGATGGAATAGCCTTCAGATATCTTATTCCTGAGCAAGGCTTAGACAGCTTATACCTTATGGATGAACTGACGGAATTCAACATAAGCAACAATCCAACTTTTTGGTGGATTGAAGCAGATTACGACAGCTACGAAAAATTATATACTAAATCACAGATCAATGAAATAGATTCAGCACACACACCCTTGACTGTTAAATTTAACAACTCCAGGTATATTGCTATCCATGAAGCTGCATTAGTCAATTATGCATCTATGACTTTAAAAAACAACGGAAAAGGATTTGAATGCAATCTGGTTCCCTGGCCCGATGGCATTAAAGTAAAAACAGCACACACCCTGACCTCACCCTGGAGAGTGATCATCATAGGTGGTAAAGCAGGGGATTTAATAGAGTCGGATATGATACTTAATCTTAACCAACCCAATAAACTGATAGATACTAAATGGATTAAACCCATGAGATACATGGGTATATGGTGGGATATGCACCTGCAAACAAAAACATGGCACGAAGGAGAAAAACATGGAGCAAGCACTCAATATGCGATGCAGATGATCGATTTTGCCAGTTTACATGGCTTTAACGGCTTATTGGTTGAAGGATGGAATAAGGGATGGGAAGAATGGCGCAACTGGGATTTTACCAAGCCCTATGCCAGCTTTGACATTGAAAAAGTACAGCAATATGCAATAGAAAAAAACATGACCCTTATTGGTCATCATGAAACAGGAGGCAGAGTAAGCACTGAATATGAACCACAAATGCAGGCTGCCTTTGAATACTATGCCCAAATAGGTGTTAAAGCCGTAAAAACAGGTTATGTTGGCAAAATTGATAACGGACAATATCATCATGGTCAGTGGATGGTAAACCACTACCAGCGAGTACTTGAATGTGCTGCAAAGGAAAAAATAAACATAATTGCCCACGAGCCCATTAAAGACACCGGACTAAGAAGAACCTGGCCGAATTTTCTGGCGCGCGAAGGGGTACGCGGTCAGGAATACAATGCGTGGGGTAATCCTTCAAATCCACCTGAACATACCACCATTATTCCTTTCACAAGAGGACTGGCAGGACCCACGGATTTTACGCCCGGAGCCTTTAGGTTGACTCTTGAGGAATATCGAGGAGAAAATTTCCCCAGCCGTATTCCCACAACGCTGGCTAAACAACTGGCCTTATATGTAACCATCTATTCTCCTGTCCAAATGGCTTGTGACCTGCCTAAACATTATCAGGAGCATATAGATATGTTTGAATTTATTAAAAAAGTACCTGTTGATTGGGAAACATCAAAGGTGATTAATGGGGAAATTGGAGAATACCTCACCATTGCCCGTAAAGACAGAACCTCGGATAATTGGTATGTGGGTTCAATTACTAATGAAGAAGGCAGAATATTAAATCTTGAACTTCATTTTTTAGATAAAAACAAAGCTTACAAAGCTATTGTATATAAAGATGGTGAAAATGCCAATTGGAAATCAAATCCTTACGAATACACTATTGAATCGATGACTGTTGATTATACAGAAAACATGGAATTAAATTTAGCTCCAGGAGGTGGTTGTGCAATTGAATTCATAGCCTTACAAGAAAAATAACTGTGATGATCAAAATTAACATAAGAACAATGAAGAGTCAAACAATAATTAACCTGAAAAAATCATAAAACATGAAGAAATATATTTATTTAATCATTATGTCAACTATTTTGGGATGTACAAAAGATACCGGAAAAATATATGAAAACAAGGATTATACGGTCTATAAAAATAAAGTCACGCAAGGTAGCTTTACCGCACAGGTATTGCCTGATGGTTCCATGACCAGCAACTATAAAAGTCCGGCCAATAAGCCCGTAAACCGGACCATTGAGCTAAAGTTCAGCATCAACCAAAAAGATAATGAACTTCCTTTTGCTACTAATCATCAAATAGTAGTTCAACCCAATAATGGGCACTACACTGCTCCTGTCATCACCTTTGGCAAACAATTTATAGATTCCCGCGCTGGTATTGATGAAGCACTGGAACCAAATACCGAAATCACTTTAAAACTGGATATGCGTCCGGTTTTTGACAGCTTTAAAAAGAAAGGATTTTATCTTGATTTAAATGGCGAAAAAATAACCCGCGAAGACTTTAAAGGTGTTTTTTTAGCCGGAAATATTACTCCCTTAGATTTTGATTTTGAAAATCTGGGTCAGGATGTTCAGTTAACCGATCCGGATGGCGATCATCTTTTTGAAATCACCTTAAAAATAAACACCTATGACCCGGACTACTTTGTTAAACCTGCCTGGAAATTATCTCAGGACATATCAGCTTATCCCCAATTAAAAACGGATATTCCTCTTCTTCAATCGCTTTACAATATGGCTTTGGAAGAGACTGTGCTTTTGAGTGAAAAAGACGGGACTTTTAGAACCGGAGCCAAATGGGCAGGTGTTTGGACACGTGATGTGAGCTATGCCATTGTTTTAGGAATGGGTATGACCGATTTACAGAGAGCCCGCACTTCCTTGCTGAGAAAAGTGAAGAACAAGAGAATCATACAGGATACTGGTTCAGGAGGCGCCTGGCCTGTTTCCTCAGACAGAACAACCTGGGCGTTGGCTGCCTGGGAAATTTATCTGCTTTCGGGTGATGAATTATGGTTAGAATACACCTATCAAATCATACAAAACACCATAGAAGACGATCGAAAAATAGTATTCAACAAGGCCACTGGTCTTTACCGGGGAGAATCATCGTTTTTAGACTGGCGCATACAAACCTACCCTCGCTGGATGGACAATATTGATATTTCCCAGTCGCAAAACCTCGGTACCAATATGGTACATTACAGAGCACTGATCATCCTTTCTGAAATGGCAAAATTACAAGGACTGAATGACAATGCTATAAAATATAACTCTTGGGCGGAAAAATTAAAAGAGTCCATCAATGAGGAACTATGGGATAAGAAAAAAGGATACTATATACAATATTTATACGGTCGGGATTACAAGTTGAGCTCTCCAAAATCAGAATCCTTGGGAGAAGCATTCTCAGTATTATTTGATGTTGCAGAAGACCATGCAAATAACGTAATAGCCAACACACCTGTAGTAAGTTATGGGATACCTTGTGTTTACCCCCAGATACCCAACATGCGCCCCTATCACAATAATGGCATCTGGCCTTTTGTTCAGGCTTTTTGGAATATGGCCGCTGCAAAAACGGGCAATGGCCCAGCATTGGAACACGGCTTAGGCGCATTTTACCGCTCTTCATCTTTGTTTTTAACCAACAAAGAAAACATGGTAGCTGAAAATGGCGATTTCATGACTGCACTGAACTCTGACAGACAGCTTTGGAGCGTAGCTGCCAATCTGGGACAGGTCTATAAAATTTTATTTGGCCTTCATCTGACCGCACACAACACCATTGAATTTAAGCCTACCATCCCTGCATCATTAAACAATAAGATGGAATTAAGCAACTTAAAAATAAGAGATAAAAAACTGACCGTCAGAATCAACGGCTATGGCAATCAGATTAAGACCTTTAAAATAGATGGTAAACCATCTGATGATTATATCCTCAATCTTACAG
>JBFHEL010000333.1:0-4618 GCA_041584155.1 Saccharicrinis sp. | reverse complement strand
GTATCCAGGGCCGATATTTAACAGTGTATCCCTTTGTTGATAATTCGTTATGTGATTTTATTCTACTTGTTAAATCACTTGTAAAACCAATATATATTTTATCGTAAATTTTTGAATACAAAACATAAACAGTGAACATGGAGCATGTGTGTTTTTTGTATAAAATGAAAAAAGGCTGACAGAATTAATCTATCAACCTTTTTGTAGTAGCGGGAGCCAGACTCGAACTGATGTCCGGCAGCTGCCGGATATGAGCCCTATGAGCTACCAACGGCTATCGATAAATTAATCAATTGTCTTGTATTTATTTGCTATTTGCCAAATGAAATCCCTACCCGCATGACTCTTTAAAGCTTTCTCTCTTTTCATTGCTTCTTGTTTTGTAGCAAAAACCTCGTGATAAATAAGTATCCAGGGCCGATATTTAACAGTGTATCCCTTTGTTGACAATTCGTTATGTGATTTTATTCTACTTGTTAAATCACTTGTAAAACCAATATAGATTTTATCATACGAGTCTGAATATAAAACGTAAGTTGTGTACACTCCTAAACTATTCTTTCATCCCAAATTAATTAAATTTCACAAAACAAAAAAAGGTTGATAGAATTTCTTCTATCAACCTTCTTAGTAGCGGGAGCCAGACTCGAACTGACGGCCTTTGGGTTATGAGCCCAACGAGCTACCAACTGCTCCATCCCGCAATGTATTTTTAAGTGCAAGGCACTATATATATTTTTAAACCAATTGCAATTATGGTTTTAATAGTAGCGGGGGCCAGACTCGAACTGACGACCTTTGGGTTATGAGCCCAACGAGCTACCAACTGCTCCACCCCGCAATATATCGTTAACTGAAATAGTTTCCTTTTTTGCGGTTGCAAAGATATGCCTATTATTTAGCAATTCCAAATTAAAACTAATTTTTTATTCGAAAGCTATCTAACTCCATTCATAAAAACAGCAAAGCAAAAGGATTAAAACCAATCTCGGCTCTTTAAGATCAATATAAATAGTTTTATTTTTTAACTTTGTCATCTTTAATTTTCTAACCAACCAATTTTTTTTACGTTGATCAATCAAAAACATCAAATAAATCAATGGAAACATCCAAAGAAAAAAAAAATTTCATAAAAAAGATACGTAATAAATATCGCTTAGCCATATTTAATGAACAAACATACGAGGAGCTCTGGCAAATGCGCTTATCTCGTTTAAATGTATTTACTGTTGTTGGGACTTCTGCAATTATTTTAATTATCTTAGTTATTTTACTAATCGCTTATACAGGATTAAAAGAATATATCCCCGGTTATCCCGATGGCAAAGAACGAACCTTGATGGTCAGGAATGTTACTCGAATTGACTCGTTAATACAGGAAATAAACAAAAGAGATGAATTTTTCAGTTCAATAAAGGCGGTGGTTCAAGGCGAAACCCCTCCATCTGAGGAAATGGATACGACCAAACAACCCACTGCTACGGAACACATCACTTTTGAGCAAAGCGAAGAAGATGAAGCCTTTAGAGAAAAAGTGGAGAAGGAAGAAAAATTTAACCTATCAGCATTGCCTGGTAATAAAAAAATTCCCCAATTAAATCAGGTATATTTTTTTACTCCCTTAAAAGGAATAGTTGTAAAAAAATACATCGAAGGAGAGAATCATTTTGGTGTAGATATTGTTTCAAATCCCGGGGAATCTGTGTCATCAATTATGAGCGGAACGGTTATTTTTTCAGGATGGACTGTTGAAACAGGTTATGTTATGATTATTCAACATGCAAATGATATTATTTCTGCATACAAACATAATTCTAAGTTACTAAAAAAGGCTGGTGACAAAATTGAAGCCGGTGAAGCCATTGCTAATGTAGGAAACTCAGGTGAACTAACCTCAGGCCCACACTTACATTTTGAACTTTGGTACAAAGGAGTTCCTGTAGATCCTGAGGAATACATAATTTTTTAATACAAATTAGCCAGAAGATAAACATATATGAAAAAACGGTTAGCCGTGCTTGGATCCACAGGATCCATAGGAACCCAAACCCTGGATGTGGTATCAAAACATCCGGATATTTTTGAAGTTGAAGTACTTACAGCAAATAATCGCATTGGTAAACTCATAGAACAATGCCGTACTTTTCATCCCAATGTGGTGGTGATAGCCAACAAAAAAAAATATACCCAGCTCAAAGAAGCTTTAGAAGACTTGCCCATTAAGGTATATGCCGGCAGTGAGGCTATAGCTCAGGTAGTGGAAATGGGAACAGTAGATATTGTACTAACAGCTATGGTAGGTTTTTCAGGTCTGTTACCTACTATTAAAGCCATTAAAGCCAAAAAAACAATAGCTCTGGCCAATAAGGAAACATTGGTAGTTGCCGGCGATATGATTACCAAACTAGCTACAGACAACAAAGTCCCTATTTTACCTGTTGACTCAGAGCACTCTGCTATTTTTCAATGTCTAGCCGGAGAGTTTCAAAACCCTATTGAAAAAATATATCTTACTGCTTCAGGAGGACCCTTCAGGGGTAAAAACAAAGATTTCCTTAGGCATGTAACCCCGGAGCAGGCACTAAATCACCCCAATTGGGATATGGGGAATAAGATAACCATCGACTCTGCCAGCATGATGAACAAGGGGCTGGAGGTTATTGAGGCACGCTGGTTATTTGGCCTTAAGCCGGAACAAATTGATGTCATCGTTCATCCCCAGAGTATTGTTCATAGTATCGTACAATTTAACGATGGATCCATGAAGGCACAAATGGGATTACCCGACATGAGATTACCCATTCAATATGCACTGACCTACCCCAATAGAATTACATCTGATTTTCCGCGCTTTAATTTTATGGAGTATGCCAGCCTCACTTTCGAACAACCGGATATGGATGCGTTCAGGAACTTAGCCATTGCCTTTGAAGCTTTGAAAACGGGAGGAAATAAACCTTGTATTATGAATGCTGCCAACGAAATTGTGGTGCAAGCATTTCTGGAAAATGAAATTAGTTTTCTAAAAATGTCTGATATTATTGAACAAACTATGAGCAAAGCCACTTTTATACAAAACCCCAGCATCGATGATTATTTTAACTCAGATAAAGAAGCGCGTCGAATAGCAAAATCATTGATTTAATTAATTGTAGAAAAAAAGAATATATTTGTAGCTTAATTTTTGAAAATAAGATAGATGGACATAATAATAAAGGCGGGGCAATTACTTTTAAGCCTCTCAATATTAGTAATATTACACGAATTTGGTCATTTCTTTTTTGCCAAACTTTTTAAAACAAGAGTAGAAAAATTTTACCTCTTTTTTGACCCCTGGTTCTCCCTTTTTAAATTTAAAAAAGGAGATACAGAATATGGTGTAGGTTGGTTACCTCTGGGAGGATATGTGAAAATATCGGGTATGATTGACGAATCCATGGACAAAGAGGCCATGAAAGAAGAACCTAAACCTTATGAATTCAGGGCTAAACCAGCATACCAGCGATTGCTTATTATGATAGGTGGTGTTGTAGTTAACTTTCTATTGGCTTTCTTTATTTTTTGGATGATTCTGTTCAAGTGGGGCGAAGGATATATTGATGTAAAAGATGCGAGCTACGGATTAGCCTTTCATCCAATTGCTCATGAAATAGGCTTGCAGGATGGAGACATTGTTACCTCTGTTGATACATTTACTGTAACTGACGCAACAGACATTGCCTCTTTCATTATGCTTGAAGATGCTCAGGAACTAACCGTTCTGAGAAAAGATTCGGTATTTAAACTATCAATACCTGATGATTTTGTGAGTAACCTGCTTAACAAAGAAGTAAAAAGCTTAGCTGCTGTGCGCATTCCCTCACAAGTAGATTCTGTCATTGTGGGTCTTTCGGCTAGTGATGCAGGAATAAAAAAGGGGGATAAATTTATCAGCATCAACGGAAAAGATGCTTCTTTTGCTCGTCAGGCAACAGAAATATTTATAGCCAATGCCGGCAAGAGAGTAAATATTGAGCTACTAAGAAATAATGAACCCATAACACTAAATTGTCAGGTATCTAAAAAAGGTAAGGTAGGACTGGGCTGGTATACCAATTATAAAGTTACCCATATCACCTATGGTTTTTGGGAAGCCTTACCTGCTGGTATTGCCAAAGGCATTAATACCTTAGTTGGCTATGTTAAACAGTTCAAGTTGGTTTTTACCAAAGAAGGAGTGAAGCAATTAGGTGGATTTGGTGCAATAGGTAACCTTTTCCCTCCTACCTGGGACTGGTCTTCATTTTGGTCGCTAACAGGATTTTTATCTATCGTATTGGCATTTATGAATATATTACCTATCCCGGCTCTGGATGGAGGTCATGTTCTGTTTCTATTATATGAAATGGTATCGGGTCGTAAACCCAGTGAGAAATTTCTGGAGTATGCCCAGATAACTGGAATGATATTATTACTCAGCCTATTACTCTTCGCCAATGGGAACGATTTATTTAGATGGATATTTAAATAAATCGGTATTAATTACTAAATTTGAACAAATAAAACAATAAGATATGATTTTGAGCTCTATGTATATTTGTGGTTTCTTAGGAGGATACGAATGGATTTTAATTATTCT
>JBFHEL010000332.1:0-4639 GCA_041584155.1 Saccharicrinis sp. | reverse complement strand
CACTAAGATAATACACTGCACTCCAACCTGAAGTATATCTGAATCAGCATTCATTTCATCTTCGATCAGCTTAATAATAGCCAGCATAATATCGGCATTACCCAGCCAACAAAACACATAATCAATAGCACTGGTGTCTTCGTTACTTAATTTAAGACTTACCTCTCTGGAAAATGGAGTCAATACAACAATAGGAATATCGGCATAAGTATTACGAATAGTTTTAGAAAGCCGAAAGGGATCCATTCCGCCAATATTAAGCATTGATATAATTAAATCAATAGATTGTGTTTCCAGAATATGTAATGCTTCTTCTGCTGTAGTAACCTGTATAAATTTAGGAGGATATCTTAAATTTAAAGAAACATATTCATTAAAAATCTGTTCTTCAATTCTACCGTCTTCTTCCAGCATAAACGCATCATAACTACTCGATATGAGTAAAACTGATTGAATACGTTTCTGCATTAATTGCTTAAAGTTGGTTTCAACAAATAAACCCGAATTGGCTATTTCACTTTCTCTATCCATAATTAGTTGATTTCTCAATTCGCCTAAAGTTACTGATATTTTACTTCTTTCTACAGGCAATAAGAAATTGCCACCCTAGAAAAAAACCAATCCTCATTCTATGGTCTCTTAAAGTCCTTTTAATACCCTGCATTTAAATAATTTAATTCTATCAGGTCTAAAAATATTTCCTTAACTTTTTATAGGCGTTAAAATTTATAAAAACATCAGGCATGAAAAGTTCAACCCAATCTTATGTTGAGTCGTTTATGGTAAACCTCATCAAAAAAAATCCGGCTGAGCCTGAGTTCCATCAGGCTGTACACGAAGTCCTGTTGTCAATCACAGCTTATCTGGAAAAAAATCCGCATTACATTAAAAGTGGCATTCTGGAAAGAATAACCGAACCCGAGCGTGTAATCATTTTTCGTGTTCCCTGGGTGAATGATCTCGGTCAACTAAAGGTAAACAGAGGATTCAGGGTAGAGATGAACAGTGCCATAGGCCCCTACAAAGGCGGATTACGCTTTCACCCCACTGTAAATTTAGGTATCCTAAAGTTTCTGGCATTTGAGCAGGTCTTCAAAAATAGTTTAACCACATTACCCATGGGCGGAGGAAAAGGAGGATCAGACTTTGACCCAAAGGGGAAATCGGATAATGAGGTAATGCGTTTTTGTCAGAGTTTTATGACTGAACTATTCCGCCATATAGGACACAACACAGACATACCAGCTGGTGACATTGGGGTTGGCGGACGTGAAATTGGATATTTATTTGGACAATACAAACGCATTAAGAATGAGTTCACCGGTGTGATAACAGGAAAGGGAATAAACTGGGGAGGGAGTACTATACGACCGGAAGCAACAGGGTACGGTAATGTATATTTTGCAGAAGAAATGTTAAATACCTGGCACGAGAGTTTTAACGGCAAACGCATTCTGATTTCAGGATCAGGCAATGTAGCTCAGTTTAGTGCGGAAAAAATAATAGAATTAGGGGGCAAAGTACTCACCCTTTCTGACAGCAATGGTTACATCTACGATCCCGATGGAATTGACCGCGAGAAACTCAACTACATTATGGAGCTTAAAAACATCCAACGCGGACGCATAAAAGAATATGCTGAGAAATACCAGGTGAAATATGTTGAAAATCAAACACCATGGAAAGAGAAGGGTGAAATAGTGCTTCCCTGCGCAACCCAAAATGAAATAGAAAAAAATGATGCAGAAGTATTAATAAAAAATGGATGTTTTTGTATTTCAGAAGGTGCAAATATGCCTTGTACACCTGAAGCAATAGATATATTCGTGAAAAACAAAATTCTTTATGGTCCGGGTAAGGCAGCCAATGCCGGTGGTGTAGCTGTCTCGGGATTAGAAATGAGTCAGGATGCTTTGCGAATATTATGGACAAGAGAGGAAGTAGATGAACGACTAAGGAATATTATGAAGGAAATACATCAAACCTGCCTAAAACATGGCACAAAACCAGGTGGTTTTGTAAATTACATGGATGGAGCTAACATAGGTGGATTTGTGAAAGTTGCAGATACTATGATTGATCAGGGCGCAGTATAACCCCATAAAATTTAACACCCTTAACAGGGATAAGAATAATATTTAATACTTGAGCAAACAACATATAGCTTAAAAATAAAAAAAGGGGATCGACAATCGATCCCCTTTTGTTCAAGTATATAATATTCTTAATACTCTACTTTTTGACGCGCTGAATAGTTAATTTTTAGCGCTTGAGCTTTACGCAATGCCTGCTTAATGTCAGTAATGATACCCATTGGACAATCAAAGTCTGCTTTAATAGAAGTGGTCATCTTAGGACGATCGGCCTCTTTCATAGCATCACGCTCCTGCGCGATATAACTTTGAATATCTTCAACGGTAGCAAACTGGTCATTCAGCTGAATCCGAGGTTCAGTACCATAAATATTCTGATACTGACGAGTTGGAACACCTACGTAAATATAAGTAACTAAACTTTTCTTCTCCAATTTAGCTAACTCAGTTGCTTCCGGAGCTGATATTCTTACTTTCATAGTTACCTCTTTCATAGTTGTTGAAACCATGAAAAAGAATAAAAGCATAAATACAATATCAGGCAAAGAAGCCGTACTAATAGCGGGAAGACTCTTACTTCCTTTTTTTCTAAACTTTGCCATAATACTTAGTTTTTACCGATATTTTTAGGTTCTGCCTCGGAGATTTTTTGTGGATAAATTTCGCGGATTGCTTTTTGCTGATCTTCATCCAGATCATCGTAATCCTTACCCCATTTACTCCTGGCCTTTGCATTTCTCAACTCAGTATAAGCCCTTTGCAATTCATTTTGAACTGTCAAATAGGTTTGATATTGAGTTCCGTTATCATTCTGTAAAGAAATTACTCCTTTAGTTACCGGAATAATTCCAAAGAAATCAACCTCAGTATCTTTAAACTCAGGTAATTTTTCATCCTTATTCGGATTCAGAATAAATTCTTTTGCAGCTTCCTTGAGCTCACCCATTTTCATGGGTTTACCTTTCACCAACAATTGATTATTACTATTCAACAGAACAGTAAAAACGTTTCTGTCTTTAATTGGTGGTGGTGGATCCTGATTTTCTGGCACTGGCGGAGGCAAAAGCCTAGCCAGACCTGAATCAGTATCCATGGTAGTGGTTACAAGGAAGAAAATCAATAGAAGGAATGCGATATCGGCCATAGATCCAGCATTCACTTCTGGTGTCTCTCTTTTTGCCATAATTCCTACTAATTATTTAAATATTCTTGACAACTCGCCTGCTAAAATAGCTACAACTACAATTCCTAAAAGAAAATAAGTACCATAAAGAAAAGCACCTGCCATTTTAAGCATAGAAGGCACATTATCTGGACCTTCATATCCACCTAAATTCAAAGGTGTAGTATCAGCAATTGCATAGGAAACTATACCTATCACAATCAATACTGCAATAGAAATCAGACTTCGAACTGCATTTTTTGGGTTTGATACTACATGCACTATTTCAAAGAATATAGTAATTGCTGCTGCTAATATTACAAGAATCTTGGTCCAGTTAAGAATCAAGTCAGTGTAAACTGGTGTTTGATAAGTCTCTCCAGGAACATCTCCTCCTGTGAAAAACATAATAGTCAAAACAACAGTTACAGCGATCAATCCATATAGTACAAAACTTAATATTTTTGAAAGCTTACTCATGTTTTAATTATTTTTTCATGTTGTATTTTACTAAGATATCAAGTAGAGAGATAGAAGCATCTTCCATACTATTTACAATACCGTCGATTTTAGAAACCACGTAGTTGTAAAAAATCTGAAGAATCATAGCTACGATCAAACCAGATACAGTAGTAATAAGTGCTACTTTAATACCTCCTGCCACAGCTGTTGCAGAAATATCACCCATAGCCTGGATCTTATCAAATGCATCGATCATACCGATTACGGTACCCATAAATCCAAGCATAGGAGCAAGACCAATAAATAAAGAAATCCAAGTTAATCCTTTTTCTAAAAGACCCATTTGAACAGATCCGTAAGAAACAACTGATTTCTCAACAACATCAAGACCTTCATCAATACGGTCTAATCCTTGATAAAAGATAGAGGCAACAGGACCACGTGTGTTACGACACACTTCTTTGGCTGCTTCAACACCACCTTCATTCAATGAATCTTCGATTTTTTGTAATAATTTTTTAGTGTTTGTTGATGCAAGATTCAAATAAATGATTCTTTCAATCGACAAAGCCACACCTAAAATTAAACATAAAAGCACAAAACTCATAAAGATAGCTCCACCTTCAATAAATTTAGCTTTGATTTGCTTATGAACTCCTTTAGGAGTCTCAGCAACTTGTTCTGCTACCACTTCTTCGGTAGCTGCCTCTTCGGTTACAACTTCTTCGGTTGCAGTTTGCTCAACTGCTTGTTCTTCTTGTGCACCAGTTTCATCGCTCTGAGCGTACATTGTTGATGCACCAAATGTCATCATCCCGAAAACTGCAAAAAACGCAAATAGCTTTTTCATAGTCTGTAAAAAATTTTTGTTTGTATTAGTTTGTTAATACTATAGTTTATTTGCTAATAATTCCCTTTTTAT
>JBFHEL010000331.1:0-4646 GCA_041584155.1 Saccharicrinis sp. | reverse complement strand
GCATTTTTCTCTTTAAAAACCTATTAAAACGGCTATAGCAATAAATAAAGCCGATATTAGCATTAGCTGCAAAAATAAAGGAAGCATAAAGCGTAACCATTTTTCGTAGGGTATATGGGCTAAACTAAGCATAGCCATTAAGATACCCGATGTTGGTATGATGGTGTTTGAAAAGCCATCGCCTGAGGTAAATGCCAACACCGCCGTTTGTCTGCTCAAACCAAGAACATCTGATATGGGAGCCATCAAAGGCATGGTGACCGCAGCCTGACCTGAGCCTGAAGGAATAAAGAAATTAAGGATGCTTTGAAAAATAAACATGCCTTCTGCAGCCATAATTTTAGGTAAATGACTGATTGTACCTGAGATATAATAAATAATGGAATCCATAATTTGACCATCTTCCAGAACTACCTGAATGCCCTTGGCAAATCCTACTACCAATGCAGGAACCACCATTTCTTCCATTCCTTTAATAAAGGATTTATTAGCTTCATGAATAGATAAGCGGGATAAGATAATGGCTAACATGCCCATTAAAATAAATCCACCTGACATTTCGGCCAACCACCATCCTTTGGTTTGAATAAAATAGATCATCAAAACAAAGATAAGTGCACTCGAAAAAACAATCATCAGGTGTTTTCGGCTTAGGCTTTCTTTTTTCTGGTCAATAGTCTCCAAATCAATGGGCATATGATATAAAAGCGATTTTTCAGGATGTAATCTTATTTTACGACCATAGCGGAGTACGTATAGTAAGGTGGTGCTAATACAAACCACAAAAAATACCATCCTGAAAAGAATGCCGCTACCTATTTGAACCTGTGCAATCCCTTGCGCTATTTGAACGGTAAAAGGATTGGTGGTGGCAGCAGCAAAGCCAACCGATGACGATAGATAGATCATGGATAGTCCATAGATGCGGTCATAGCCAAATTTATTGGATACCAATAGAAAAATGGGTACCAGCGGTATAAGTTCTTCGCCCATACCTATTGTCGATCCACCTAAACCCAGGGTAATCATAATAACTATGGTTAGTATTGGGCCTGAATTGGAATACCGGTTTACCAGAGACTGAATAACAGCATTTATGGTGCCTGTTTTCTGGAGAATACCAAATACGCCTCCTATAATAAAAATTAAAAAGATAATGGAAGAGGCACTTTCCATACCTAAAGGAATGGCCGATAAAATTCCGATGATACTTACTGGAGTGGCCTTGCCGTTTACTTTGTCACCAAACAATATGCTGTTCAATGAGATATGTTTTTCTATGTGCTTATAGCTGCCGGGAATCACAACCGTTCTTTCTATCGAACCAACTGTTTGTTTTTCTCGTTCATAAAATCCTGATGGAATAATATAGGTAAGCAGGCTACAAAAAAGAATAACACCCGTTAGTAAAATAAAAACATGAGGAATCCTTATGCGTAACCACTTAAAACTTTTCATATCATGAATTTTGTTCTGTTAAATCTCAATACAAGGGAATAATAATAATAAAATTAACTGAAAAACGGATGTTCAGTTAACGATTGGTGTCAGAGCTAAAAATCCACTTCTGTTTTTACTTTAATCATTTGATGAGTGAGCGGATGCATAAATTCCAGAAATTCGGCATGCAAATGCAAACGAGTATCTTTTTTACCATATAAATCATCACCAACAATAGGCGTATTTAGTCCATCGGGATGAGCTGCATGAACCCTGAGTTGATGGGTTCGTCCTGTAAGGGGAAAAAAGTGAACTCTGGTCTTGCCATTGTTTCTTTCCAATACTTTAAATTTTGTTTTGGCAGGTTTTCCATAATCGTAACAGACTAGTTGTCGGGGTCTGTCATCTAAATCAACACGCAAAGGCAGCTCAATAAAACCTTCATCAGCCTCTACTATTCCATCGAGCAGAGCCACATATCTCTTTTGGATACTTCGATCGAGAAATTGTTTTTGTAATATCTTATGGGCTTCCTTATTTTTTGCCACTATAATCAGGCCCGAAGTGGACATGTCCAGTCGATGCACCAATAAGGGGCCGGTGGCATCAGGATATTTTTGCCGCATTCTGAGCCATACGGATTCTTCTGTTTCCTTACCCGGAACGGAAAGAAATTCTGCCGGCTTATTTACAATCACAATATCATCATCCTCAAAAACTATTTTAAGGTCATCATTATTTATGCCAGGGTTTTGAATTGGATTAGCATCAACTGACAATCCCTGAAGCATATGACCTAATATAGGTTCGCACTTACTCCGGCAGGACGGATAGAAATAACCATGCTTGCGGATTTCTGACTTAGGCGACTGTCCCCACCAGAATTCAGCCATAGCAATGGGCTTTAGCTTGTTTTCGTAGGCATATTGTAGCATTTTAGGAGCTGCACAGTCACCGGCACCTGCAGGAGGTACTTTTTGCGCTGTATGGGCAAATATATTGCCTGCGCTAAGGGTATCACCCTTAAAGTTTAAAAACTGATATTGATCAAAAAGCTTTTGTTGGAGGGCTGCAGAACGCTTTTTTCTTTCTTCCTTTAATGTTTTTATTCTTTTCTGATACTCATTTAATGCAGTATGTGTTAGGGCAATTTGCTCCCTCCAATGATTTCGCAGTTGTTTAAAATCATATTGATGTTTTAAACTTTCTTGTTTGAGCTTTTCAGTCAAAATCGCAAAGTCTTCTTCCTTGAGCTCATTTTTTGCCTTATTTCGCTTGGTTTTTCTAAGTTCTTTAGCCGTCTTCATAAAATAACGGTAGTCCTGCAGTTCCTTCTCTGAGTTGGTCACACAATCCTCATATCGGTGTTGACATGCCATATATTCTG
Source organism: Saccharicrinis sp. (assembly GCA_041584155.1). Taxonomy (GTDB): domain Bacteria; phylum Bacteroidota; class Bacteroidia; order Bacteroidales; family Marinilabiliaceae; genus Saccharicrinis. The sequence continues at coordinate 1,819 of JBFHEL010000331.1, read as the reverse complement.
AGGACTTTTCAAGTGCATTTATCTGGTGATTAATGGCACTAATTAGGTCTTCTTCTTTTCGGAAAAATCCATTTTCATCAAGCAAATCATAAATAGGAGGTACAAAGCCGGGCAGTAAATTTGTTCCTGCCAGTTTACCACTGAAAGCCGCCAGATACCCCAATTCACCATTTTGTTTTTGAACCACCATTACCCCAAACATCTTACCAATATTTGTACCTTCAACATAATGATCAATACCAAAATCATGTTGCCAATCCTGTTGAGTCAATAAATATTCCTGCAGCTCTTGCGAGGCAATAAGGCATAGAGGATGTGGCTCATAATAAAAAGGGTAAGTGAATTTTTCTGGTATCTCAAGATGTGATATCGGCTGTTTAAAATGGTTAAAACAGTTATTGTTGGAATTACTTGGGTTCATTCAATAATGTTGAAAAAAATATATGCAAAATTACAAAGCTTTGTGGTAAACTCACCATGTTTTTTATTTATTCTCCTTTTGTATTCATTAAGTTTTAATTATATTACTTATTATTATAATTAAATGATGAAATTTACAGCATTATAGAATACATTGGATTTATAAACAGATTAAAACTATTGGGATATGAAAAGATTAATTTATGGTCATATAGTTGATATTCAGATGTACAAGAGTATTCTGGAGAAAGAGGGTATTAAATGTTTTGTTAAAAATGAATTTGAGCAGGCTGCTAATGCTGGTTTTGGAGCAGGCTTGCCCGGTAATGCGGATTTATTTGTTGATCAGGCGGATTTTAAAAAGGCCGAGGATCTGATCAACTCCCTGAATGAAAATGATAAATTATAGAAAATTTCGCCATTTTTGGCGAAATTTCTTCTTCTACAATACCCTAAAACAATAATTTCTGCTTGGCAGGGTGTTTTTATCTTCACTTATTCGTTGATAGATTAAGCTTTAAGAATTTAAGTTTGTATTTTTGTACATCACATTAAATAATAAAGCATGAAGCATTTTCTACACCGGAAAAAAATAAGGGATAGCAAATTTTATCTACTAATGGGTATGGTGATGTTGTTTTCTTCAGTGAATACAGCTGCACAATACAAGTCAATGGCAAGCAGTGCTGAATCAATAGCTATAATTAGTGAAGATTTTGAAGATGATAGTTATGAAGATGACTGGATAATAATCACTACCGAAGGAGATCGGTATTGGAGCAATTATACTTATAACGATAATAGCTATATGCAGATGAATGGTTATGATTCGTCCGCTTCTTCCTCAAAAACTTTTGTATCTTATTTAATATCACCGGTTATTGATTTTGATTTGTATGATAATGAGGTGTTAACCTTTGGAACTAAAAATGGTTATTACACCAATACTACATTATCTGTTTGGATCTCCACCGATTTTGATGGATCAGATGTTGAAAGTGCCACATGGACAGAACTTTCTGCTGCCATTTTAGATACTACAGATAATGTTTCAGGTTATTCTGATGGATTTACCAGCTCAGGAGAACTGGATTTATCTTCTTATGACGGAAACGGTTATATTGCTTTTGTATATAATGGAAATAATACCACCCAAACAACTACTTACCAGGTTGATGATTTTGTATTAAGTGGTGAGGAGATAAGTTTTACCGGAGCGCTTTCAGCGGATGTTACCAATGATCAGCTTAGCTTTGATTATGTAGATTATGGCAGTGAGAGTAGTGTGATGAGTTATGCCTTATCCTATATTGGCGTAAGCAGTGATATAGCGGTAAGTACAGGCTCTGATTTTTATCTGTCAACCGATGGCAGTACCTGGTCACAGGATCTGACTATC
>JBFHEL010000330.1:0-4657 GCA_041584155.1 Saccharicrinis sp. | reverse complement strand
TAAAATTTTCCCCCAGATTTGTTTCTATACCTAAAATAGACAGGTAATTAGCATCAACAGAGTAAAAATCAGCTACATTAAAAAGTTCCTTATCGCCATCCGGACCATAGATATTATCGCCATCTATGCCCTCAATAGGTAAAGTTTCGCCTAAACCAACGCAGGCTATTTCGGGCATTTTTCGGAGTTCATTTAATACGGTTCCTAGTTTATTGGCATTTAAACCGCTTGTTGAGCTGTAGTAAATATCTTTGGTTTGATAGCCATGATCTGCATTTTTCATTTTGTGATACTGCAAATTAACTACGAGTAATACTGTGATAATAAATGCGCTACCCATAAATTGAAAGGATAAGAGGACTAATTTCCATTTTTTACGCTTTTGGTTATAATGACGAAAAGCTGTAGCCACCGGTATTTTTGCAAAAAACCTGGCGGGTATATAACTCGTTAAAAAGAAGAACAAACAAAGAACAGCCAATAAGGGTAAAAGCACATTAAGAGTAAGCAAAGAATTTAAACGATGTTCTATCTGCGTCTCGAAAAATGGTTTTAATAGTTCAATGCTTATGAAGGTAGCTAATAATGAAATAACAAACAGAATAAAACTCTCGGTAAATATAAGTTGCTGAATATGTTTTGATTGTGCACCACAGGTTTTATAGATAGCTGATGATTTTGCTTTTTTAATTAATACACTAAGTGTAAGTAAAATATAATTAAGAAGAGAGATTAGTAAAATGGCTGAACCTATAGTGCTGAGTACTATAATCATCTTTTTAACCTGGCCTGCATATATTTTATTTAAAGGTTTTAAGATGTAATTAAGTGCAAAGCCTTGTTGTTCTTCAAGTGCTGTAATATTCTGATATTTTTTCTGCATATTTCTGATAGCAGGCTTCAGGTTTTCGGAATTTATTCCATTTTGTAATTTTACACAAGTGTAATATCTGTCATTTCCATTCCAGTTATTTGTTCCATCCCACATAAAGTGTTTGGTAGAAACCATCGAAATCAGCGCATCATATTTGTAACTTGTGTTTTCGGGCAATGCTTCAAATACACCCGCTATATTCAATTTATTATCAGGATATTGTTTTAATTCAATGGTTTTTCCAATCACGTTACCACCCATCTTTTCTGCTACTTCACTCGATACAATACAGGTATATGGTGTTTTTAATATTTCATGAGCCTTACCGTAAAGCATTTTTTGCTGAAATACATCTTGCCAGGATTCATCGGCAAAAGCAAACTCGGCTTTAAAGCTTTGTTTATCATCATTGTAAAAAACGTGCTTGCCTATGTAATTTAATCTGGTCGAAGCCTCTACGCCTGGCACTTCGGTTTTAAATCCTAACGCAACACCCCCACTTACACAATCATTTTCTTCTAGCTGAGCGCTTTCTTTATCGTTTTTATAAGTTTCAAATACAATATATAGTTGGTCCGAATCTGTAAAAAAGCGATCGAAACTGTAATAGTAAAAGACCTCGGTGAGTATCAGAAGCCCAAAAGTTAAACCAAGTGTCAGAGAAATAATACGTGCTATTTTATGGTCGCCTTTTCTTAACAGTTGGCGTATGGCAAGTTTGATAGAATGTTTCATTATTGGATATTAATCATTGATATTATGTAATACACCTTTTTATAGGCTTATCTCTAAATGGCTTTTCACATCCTTCTCTACTCTGCCATCCAGTAAACGGATAATCCTCTGGCCATATTGAGCAAAGGCCTCGTTATGGGTAACCTGAATAATGGTTGTTCCTTCTTCGTTTAGTTCTTTGAGCATGTTCATAATCATTTTACCCTGCTCGGTATGTAGGTTTCCGGTAGGTTCATCGGCTAGTAATAGCTTAGGTTTACCAGCAATGGCACGGGCAATACCAACCATTTGTTGCTGGCCACCGGACAATTGCTGAGGGAATAAGTCTTTTTTAGCAACCATATTGAATCTATCTAATAGATCAGCAATAATGGCTTGTCGCTCTTTTCTTTTTATGCCTTTGTAAATTAGGGGTGTTTCAATGTTCTCATAAACTGTCATTTCTTCAATCAGGTGGTAGGCCTGAAAAATAAATCCAATATGGTTTCTATGAAATTCTACTTTCTTTTTTTCTTTGATGTTAGTCATCGTTTCTCCCAGAAAAAAGTACTCGCCTTCATTCGCTTCATCTAATAAACCAATAATATTTAATAGCGTTGATTTACCTGCACCCGAAGGCCCCATGATACTTACAAATTCACCTTCTTCAATTTTAGTATGGATATCTTTTAATACAAAGGTACGTTGTGTTTTGTGGTTGAAATATTTAAAAATTCCTTTTAACTCGATCATGTTGGTTTAATTTTTTATTGGCTCTGCCAAAAGGTATAGTACCTCGCGGGCTTGCCTTGTTAATAAACTTAGTTTCTAATTTTATACCTCGCAGGCTTGCTTCGAGGTTGGTTGACTATACGTTATTTTTATCAAACATATTGTGTACCAATAAGTGGAATTTGTTGATAATGTGACGATTGACTTTCTGTAGTATTTTCTTAGTGTAAAATTTATTTACAGTTGATTGAGTGATTCTTTTACAAAGTAGTGTAATAAAAAGAAATTTTTCTACACAACTTTGTTCCAAACTTTTGTTTAGATGAATATTGTAATATTGATGCTGATTTTTTCATATCTACTGGTTTGTCTGTTCACACAAATATCCTAATTGTAAGCGATAGCTTCATTGTACAATTTATTAGCAAGGCAAAAAACTTATTATTTGAATAATGTAGATAAAGCTTTAGAAATAATTAAGCATGCTCATGCCTATGTAAAACAGTTCAAAAACCGACGAAGAGAAAAATTAATTTCTCTGCTTGTGCTGTAAATATACTTTAATCATCAAAAGTAGTATACACTGGTAGTTGTAATGCCTTATGAATCATTATTTAGAATTATAGCGTATGCCATCAGTAAGGTAATTTGATTTTCGTGGTCATTTGATTAATTTAACGCAAAAATCTTACTTAATAAATCTAAAATCAGTATGAAGTTCAAATCCCTTTATTTGTCTTTTGGCATAACAGCTCTAATTTCGATCGTTTTATTTGTTTACTTTCATTTTACAGGTCAAAATAATCTATCCGGACCATTCCTTATTTTAACATTTATTTCTTTAGCTATTGCCATCCGGGGCTATGAAAAACTAAAGGGATTTTCTTATTCATTAATGATTTTAACCGCTGTGACGGCTTCCATGTATTATCCTCAATACTTTTTAAGCTATGGCGACTTTGAATACAAACTACTCATTATCCCATTGCTTCAGATAATTATGTTTGGAATGGGGTCACAGATGAGTCTGGATGACTTTAAGGGGGTTATGAAAATGCCCAAAGGTGTTATTGTAGGGGTAATTTGTCAGTTTACCTTAATGCCAATTTTAGGTATTACTGTTGCTACCTTATTTAAATTTCCGCCAGAGATAGCTGCTGGCATTGTTTTGGTAGGTTCATCACCCAGTGGAATGGCATCTAATGTGATGTCGTTTATAGCTAAGGCTAACCTGGCTTTATCGGTTACTCTTACTGCTTTTGCTACCCTGCTATCGCCAATAATGACTCCTTTTTTAATGCAGTTTTTTGCCGGTGAGCTGGTAGAAATTAACTTTTGGAATATGATGTACGGCATTTTAAATATGGTTATCCTGCCTATATGTGCAGGGTTAGTGTTTAACCTTTTTGCTTTTGCTTTTAAAACTAAAAAGAATGCTATCATTCAAATTGCTTCTTACCTGCTTATCATTTTACTCAAGAATTTTATTGATTTACAAACATCGGATATTGCTATCAATACTTTTATAGTAAATTATCTGGTTGATGCTCTTATTTTTATTGTTCTTCCGGTTATTGGTGTTTATGTATTTAAGCTGTTGGCGAATGGCGAAAAGGAGTCGTTAAATACTCTTTTGTCTTTTGTTTCTATGGCAGGAATAGGAATAATTATTACGATAATTACTGCTGCGGGTAGAGATAGTCTGCTTGAGGTAGGTTTGTTATTAATAGTTGCTTGTTTATTGCATAATATGTGTGGTTATACTTTGGGTTATTCATTGAGTAAGTTATTAAAAATGAGCGAGAAAGATTGTCGTACTATTGCCTTAGAAGTAGGTATGCAAAACGGTGGAATGGCATCGGGATTAGCCTTGCAAATGGGTAAGTTAGCCACAGTAGGTCTTGCGCCGGCCATCTTTGGCCCAATGATGAATATTACAGGTTCTTCCTTGGCTTCGTGGTGGAGAGATAGAAAATGTAATTAGTGATTTAATAAGTTGATGTTTTGATTATTTTTCTTCTTTGAATAAATAAAAATTGATTCATCTTAATTACGCTTATTGTAAGCTTATAAACTTTGTTCAATATTATTTTTTAATATAATGGCTAACGGAACCTAGCCTGTTTTTAAACTAATAAAAACAGGCTAGGTTTTATTTTTAATGGCTTTGATGCTTCTTGAAATCCATTACCTAAATGTTTAGGGACTTCAATAGCACATTTAATTATCTTGCCTGTGATATCTGGCAATGGATATTTTTCGTTTGTATAGTTGTTCATCATCACGGCTTTCAATTAATCAATTAAGTCATAGTTTAGACTATTCATACTGCAAAGC
>JBFHEL010000329.1:0-4663 GCA_041584155.1 Saccharicrinis sp. | reverse complement strand
GTATCTCAAATTGATGCTGAGATTTTTGAAGACAGACCTACGGCAAACGCTTTTCGATCCTTGCAGGGTGCTGTTCCTGGATTAGTGATATCAAACTCTTCCTCAGGGGGAGAGCCGGGTGCTTCTTCAGAAATAAATATCCGTGGTTTTATTACAAGTGGAGGTACGGGAAGTATTAGTGATGCAGAACCTTTGGTGCTGGTTGATGGAGTTGAAATGAGTTTGAATGATATTGACCCGGAGGATATTAAGTCTGTTTCTGTATTGAAGGATGCCGCCGCTGCCTCTATTTATGGGTCGCAAGCTGCTGCAGGTGCTGTTATTGTGACTACTAAAAGCAATGTAAATTCAGAAGGCAGGATTAAAGTAAGTCTGAGTAGTAGTTTCTCACTTACTCAACCTTCTATATGGCCCGAAAGTGCCAGTCCGATAAATTTTGCTTATACCATTAATGATGCACGGACTAATAACAACCAATCGGCCTATTATGATGACGAAGATTTGGCGAATATTATAGCTAACATGGAAAGTCCGGGTAGTGCTCAATCAATCGTTTCTAATTCCTCAGGAAATGGTTGGGATTACGGTACTATTGGTATTGAGGGTACCGGAGCAACCAATTGGGATGATGTAATTATGAAGGATTGGGCTCAAAGAGTTAAAAATAATATCAATATTTCCGGAGGTAGTGAAAAAATAAACTACTATTTTTCTGTGGGTTCTTACGACGAAGACGGATTATTAGCAGTTGGTGATGAATCTTACCAAAGATATAATCTGGATGCAAAATTTTCCAGTAAAGTGAATGACTGGTTAACTATAGAGTTGTTTACAAAATTCAGAAAAAGTTATACCGATTTTCCTACTGAGTCTAGCTCTAATAGTACATTTTGGAATAAATCCCGGGTGTTGGACTTGATTACTAAAATTAAACCTACTTTGCCAAGGGTTGACCCAATCTATGGTTTGGAGTTGTTGCAACATACTTATTATCCTTTTTGGGATACTCAGCGTGTACAAACAGAAAATGATCAAACAGTCATTTTGCCAAGGTTTATTATAGAGCCAGTTAAGGGTCTTCAATTAAATGCTAATCTTAATTATAAAAGAGATAATAATTTTCAGGAGATATTTATTTTAGCCAGTCAAACAATTGTTCCTAATGGGCTTGTGGATAAAGTTTCTCAGGAAGCTACTTCCTATGATCCAACGATTAGTAAGAATGAGTATTTTTCTCCTAATATATTTGCAACCTATGAAAAGTCAATAAACGATCATAACTTTCATGCCACAGTAGGTTATCAAAGCGAGGTAAATAATTATTATGCACTTGGGGCATCATCTGACTACTTGATTAGTAATAACATCATTTCTTTAAATGCCTCCTTGGATGATGATCAAACGGTAAGTGAAGCAATATCTCATTGGTCTACGGTTGGTATTTTCAGTCGTTTCAGGTATAATTATCAGGAAAAATATTTAGTTGAGTTTAGTTATCGTAGAGATGGGTCTTCGAGATTTGAACCAGATAATCGTTGGGCAGGTTTTCCTAGTTTCTCGGCAGGATATAACGTTGCAAAAGAGGATTTCTGGCCATTAAAAGATTATATACATACATTCAAAGTAAGGGGCTCATATGGTACTTTAGGAAATCAAAATGTTTCGAATTACCTATATCTATCTACCATCTCTTTAAATACGGCAGGTACTTCCTATTTGTTTGATCAGGAACGATTAACGTTTTCTCAAACACCCGATTTGGGGAGTGAAAACTTAACCTGGGAGAAAGTGAAGACCACAGATATTGGCTTTGATGTAAAGGCTTTTGACAATAAACTGGATGTCGCATTTTCATGGTACAGAACCGATATTGAAGGTATGGCAGCTCAGGGAGCAGATTTGCCTGCTCAATTAGGAACGGATGCTCCATTAACTAATATAGGAACTTCCAGAGTGCAGGGTTGGGAAGTGGAAGCGTCTTGGCGTAAAAAAATGAGCAATGACTTTACGTATAATGTCCGGGTTGTTTTATCTGATTACAAAAGAAGTATTGTGGAATATCCGAATGATGCAAAAGCCTTAACAAGCTATTTTGCCGGACAGGACCTGGGCGATATCTGGGGATTTGAAACGGAAGGTTTATTTCAAACAGATGAAGAAGCTACAGAGGTTACCTCGGCTGTCGATTATTCATTTATTACAGGTTGGTCACGTGTTGCTGGTGATATCCGTTATAAAGATATAAACGATGATGGTGTAATTGATAGAGGCGATTATGTACTTGGGAGTACCGGAGACTATAAGGTTATTGGTAATTCTACGCCAAGATATCAATACTCTGTTAAGCTGGGTTGTACCTATAAAAATTGGGATTTTAATGCCTTAATTCAAGGGGTAGGTAAAAGAGATTTGTCATTTGCCAATCAACAGCGATTTAGAGGACCTGCAAATGGACCATTCCATGCTTTTGTTTGGGAAGGCCATTTGGATTATTTTAGGCCGGAAGATACTACAAACCCATTGGGTCCAAATTTGAATGCTTATTTTCCAAAGCCATATTTAAATGGTGGGGGTAGAACCAATAAAAACTACAGTTACCATACCGATAGATTATTGCAAAACGCTGCATATACCCGATTAAAAAGTTTACAAGTTGGTTATACCTTGCCCAGAAGTATTGTGAACAGAATTAAATTAGATAATGTAAGAGTTTATGTTACCGGAGAAAATTTATTCACCATTACAGATTTAATGTTCTTTGATCCTGAAACAAATACATCAGGCTTAACAGGTAGTGCACAGTCATACCCATTATCAAGAATAATTTCTACAGGGATAAATGTTTCTTTCTAACTAAAAAATTAAACAATGATGAAAAATATATTTAAATTATTTATTATAGGTGCTTTTTTATCTTTAACATCATGCGAAGATTTTTTAGATAGAACACCCTTAGATGAGGTTTCTGAAGCTACTTTTTATAGTAACCCTTCGGATTTGGAAGCTGCGGTAAGTGGTTTTTATAATGACTTACCTGGTTGGTCTGCATTGTCAATAGGTTATAATATATTGCCGGATATGTATTCTGATTTGGGAACAGCTCAGGAGCCCAGTAACCGATTGAGTGGATTAAGCTATAGTGTACCAACTTCTTCATCGGCTAGTGTATGGAGTTGGGATGAAGTGAGAGAGGTGAACTGGTATTTAGATCATGTTGATCAGGCTACAGGTGATGAAACTTTGTTAAATCAATATATTGGAGAAGGTTACTTTTTCAGAGCATATTATTATTTTGAATTGTTAACCAGGTATGGCGATTTGCCTATTTTTCCTGAATATTTCGATAATACCGATGAGGAGTACATTTATGCCTCCCGAGATCCCAGAAATGAAGTTGTTGAGTTTATGATTGCAGATCTGGATACGGCTATTGCAAAATTGCAATCCTTTCCTGATATTTCATCAACTCCACGAATAAGTAAAGAAGTGGCTCAGTTGTTTAAGGCCAGAGTGGCACTTTATGAAGGTACTTGGGAGAAGTATCATGCGGGTACTGATTTTGGTGTCGATGGAGAGGATGGATCAGAATTTCTGCAAATTGCTGCTGATGCTGCCGAAGAAGTGATGAATGCTGGCGTGTTCGCTCTTTATGGTGACTACAAAACATTGTTTAATGATATGAGCTATGGCGATAATAGTGAAGTAATGCTTTGGAGAGATTATAACTCTATTGAATTAAGTATAGCTAACGTTTTGCAACAACAATGGCCCAACAGATGTGGCTATACAAAATTTGCAGTTGATAGTTATTTGTGTATAGATGGAGATCCAATTTCTGTGAGTGATCTTTATGATGAGGGTAATAAAAGTTTGTCTACCATTGAAATTGATAGGGATCCAAGATTAGCAGCAACAATCATGGTGCCGGGTGATTTGGAAGAAATTGATGAGAATGGTGACTCGGTCTTCTGGGCTTATCCTAATTTTGACGGTACTAATACCAGTTTAACCGGGTATGAATCGGAAAAATATAGAAATGTGGAATATGATTCTAATTATGATGATTTTACAGAAGATTCGCCAAGAATTATTTTTAGATATGCAGAAGCATTATTGATTTTTGCTGAAGCTAAAGCTGAACTGGATGCAATTACACAAAGTGATCTGGATCAATCAATTAATCTATTACGTGACCGGGTTGGAATGCCTCATATAACATTAGGATCAATTACTGTTGATCCCGATTGGCCGGATTATGGTTATACTTTATCAAATATTTTATATGAAATTCGTAGGGAGCGTTCCGTTGAGTTGATGGCTGAAGGATTTAGGGCTGATGATTTTTACAGATGGAGAGCGCATACTTTATTTGATGGTGATCAACCCAGAGGAGCTTATCTGGAAGATGGTATTGTTAATACCACTTTAAGTATAGATGATGCAGTTGTTGATGATGAAGGTTTTATTTTGCCTTTTGCAAGTACTGGGAATTATAATTTTGATGAATCTAAGGCATATTTATTACCAATACCTTTAGATGAACTGCAGTTAAATGAAAATCTGGAACAAAATCCGGGTTGGTAATAGTTGAAGGTTTTTAGCTATTATTATTCTAGTATGTTTAATTGAGTAAAAGAGGGAACTGTGGTTCTCTCTTTTTTTT
>JBFHEL010000328.1:0-4681 GCA_041584155.1 Saccharicrinis sp. | reverse complement strand
GATAACTATCCATGCCGACCTCAGGATCAGGGCTTTGACTATGCACTGCACCATTTAGCCGGTGGGATAGGGCAATGGGGCGACTGGCCTAATTTCCACAAAGGGAATAACAGTTATTTTAATCCTACGCTTTGGGAGAATGGTAAGAAAGTCGAGAGCAATGGATATTGCTCTGATGTGTTTACCAATAAAGCTATTTCCTTTCTCGAAGAAAATAAGGAAAATCCTTTTTTCCTGTATTTGGCATTTAATGCGCCTCATGACCCCTTGCAAGTTCCTGAAGAATATTATAATAAATATAAAGATATTGATCCCTCTGCCGGATTTGAAAAGGATAGCCTTCCTTTTCTTGAAATGAATGAAATAATGAAGGAGAAGGCACGTAAGGTATATGCCATGGTGACTAATATCGATGATAATCTGGGTAGATTATTTAATACGATAGATCAACTCCATCTCAAAGAAAATACATTGGTGATTTTTATGACAGATAATGGGCCAATTCCTTATCGTTATATTGCCGGAATGCGTGGCCAAAAATCATCCGTTTACCAAGGCGGCATTAGGGTTCCTGCTTTCTGGCGTTATCCTGATGGCTTTAAAGGAAACAGAGATATTAATGCAACAGCTTCTCATTTCGATATTTTTCCTACCCTGGCCCAATTATGTGGCGCTGATATTCCAAGCGATAGAAAAATTGATGGCATAAGTCTGCTACCTCTTCTTAAAGGACAAGAAACTAACTTGCCTCAACGTTCGGTGTGTCGTTACTGGACTCGCAGGGAACCACAGAAATACAAAAATATGATGATTCGTAAGGGAGAATATAAGCTGGTGGGTAATTGCGATAGCGAAGCACAAATTGAGCATTTTGAGTTGTTTAATGTGAAGAGTGACCCTTATGAGCAAAATAATATCATAGATAAGAATACAGAGCTTGCATTAGGCTTAAAAACAGAAATGAATATTTGGATTGATGAGTTAATGGCATCTCCCAATGCCATTCAATCTCCACGTATAATTATTGGAACTGAATATGAAAACCCAAGCATACTTAATCTGAATGATGTGCATTTTAACAGCCATCCGGATGCTGCAAAAGGAGTTGTGTATTGGAAGACAGATATTGCTAATGCGGGCGAATATGAGATAAACCTCTATTTTAAAAAAACGCTTCAGTCAGATTGTGAGGTTCAATTAAAAATTGGGGAGAAGGATTTTACCTTCGATTTTACTAAGCCTATGAGTGATAAGCTGCCTCTTGGGAAATTTAATTTGTCCGAAGGAGAAGCAGATATCATTCCTGTTGTGTTTGTTAATGGATCTGGTAATAAAAAATACCTGATGCCTTTTTATGTGGAGGTACTTAAAAAATAATAAAACTAAGTGTTAACAAGTCTTGCTGTGTAATGTAAGAGTCTTGATACTAAATTAATTAAGATGATAAATAGTAAATTAATACTGGCCTTTGTTTTGGTTATTGCTGGATTTATATCTTGTAATACTCCTGCGGAGAAAACAAAATTTCGTTTGATTTATAATGCGCCTGCAGAAAAGTGGACAGATGCTTTACCCATTGGTAATGGGCGTTTAGGAGCTATGATTTATGGGGGTGTTGAACAGGAACATATTCAGTTTAACGAAGAAACTTTGTGGACAGGTGAACCTCATGATTATGCCCATAAAGGTGCATCTAAATACCTTGCGCAAATCAGACAGTTATTGAGCGAAGGAAAACAACTCGAAGCACAGGAGCTGGCCGCTGATGAGTTTATGAGTGTGCCGCTTCATCAAAAAGCCTACCAGCCTTTTGGTGATTTGTATATCAATTTTAAGGGACATGAAAATTTTAGCCAGTATACACGTACATTAAATATTGATAAGGCAATATCCACTGTTTCTTATCAGGTAGGTGAAACAACTTTTAAACGCGAAGTTTTTGCCAGTAGTCCTGATCAGGTTATTGCTGTGCACTTATCGGCAGATAAGGCTAAGGCCTTATGCTTTGATATTGCTTTAGATGCTATTCATGAACAAAAGTCTGTTTCTGCCAATGGGGAAACGATTACCTTGAAAGTTCAGGTGAAAGATGGTGCTTTAAATGGCGTGGCTACCTTAAAAGTAAATTCCAATGGTGTGGTGAAGACCGAAAACGGAAAACTGAGTATCTGCGATGCCAGCCAGGCTACTGTCTATCTTTCGGCAGCTACAAATTATGTTAATTATAAGGATGTTAGTGGTGATGCTGATGATTTGTCAAGAGCTTATTTAACAAAGGTTGAAAATAAAAAATATAAAAAGGTTAAGGCCGCACATATTGCCGACTATCAAAATTTATTTAACAGGTTTAGCATAGATTTTGGGGATAATGGTAAATCTGTTTATACAACCGATAAACGAATTATGGCTTTTGCCGAAATGCCCAATGACCCTCAGTTGCTTGCTCTTTATGTACAATACGGTCGTTATTTATTAATTGCAAGTAGTAGGGAAGGAACCAGACCTGGAACGTTGCAGGGAATTTGGAACGACAATATCCGACCACCATGGGAAAGTAAGTATACAGTAAATATCAATACCGAAATGAACTATTGGCCAGCTGAGCTGACTAATCTGTCAGAATGCCATGAGCCCTTGTTTCAGATGATACAAGAAGTATCGGAAACAGGAAAAGGTGTGGCTAAGGAGCATTATAATTGCGATGGTTGGGTATTACACCATAATACAGACATATGGCGAGGGGCTGCTCCTATTAACGCTTCAAATCATGGGATATGGGTTACTGGCGGGGCTTGGTTATCAACCCATTTATGGGAGCACTATCAGTTTACGCAGGATAAGGCGTTTTTAAAGGAAAAATATCCTCTTATAAAAGGAGCTGCTGAGTTTTTTACCGAGTTTTTATATAAAGATCCTAACACTGGTTACTTGATTAGCTCCCCCTCAAATTCACCTGAGATTGGGGGATTGGTAGCCGGACCGACAATGGATCACCAGATCATTCGTGCCTTGTTTAATATCTGTATCGAGGCTTCAGATATTCTGGGAGAGGATAAAGAATTTGCAGACAAACTAAAAGCCCTGATTCCTCAGATTGCTCCTAATCAGGTAGGGCAATATGGACAGTTGCAGGAGTGGCTTGAGGATAAGGATGATCCTGAAATTAAACACCGCCATGTATCTCATCTCTGGGCTGTTTATCCTGGTAAGGAGATTAATCCGGTAGAAACACCCGAGCTAATGAATGCGGCTAAACAATCGCTGGAGTTTAGAGGTGATGGAGGAACTGGCTGGAGTCTGGCATGGAAAATAAACTATTGGGCCAGATTCCTGGATGGAAACAGAGCTTATCAAATGATACATAAATTATTGAGCCCAGCCGAACGTGAGGATGGTAAAGTGGGTGGTGGATCCTATAAGAACCTCTTTGATGCACACCCTCCTTTTCAGATTGATGGTAATTTTGGAGGTACCTCAGGTATTATTGAGCTCTTGGTTCAAAGCCAGCTCGAATATATTGATCTGTTACCTGCTTTACCTGATGCATTGCAGCAAGGTGAAATATCAGGTGTTTGCGTAAGAGGAGGGTTTGAACTATCTTTTAGTTGGAAAGAAGGAAAATTACAGAAGCTCCAGGTATTATCCAAAGCAGGTAATACGTGTAAAGTAAAATATAACGATAAAGAAATAGTATTTAATACCGAAAAAGGAAAAACGTACTCCTTTAATGGTGGGTTAGAAGAGTAAAATAAACATATCAAAAAACAGACACCGTTAGCTTTATTTAATGAGTGAGCCTGATGCTAAAAAAAATAAGTATGAATAAAAGAATGATAAAAGGACTATTGTTTTGTATTAGTTTAATAATGGTAGGATGTTCAAAAACACCTCAGTCTCCCAATGTAATCATCTTTTTTACCGATGATCAGGGTTATCAGGATGTGGGATGTTTTGGTTCTCCATTGATAAAAACACCCCATTTAGATCAAATGGCTCAGGATGGTGTTCGTTTTACCGATTTTTATTCTGCATCTTCGGTTTGTTCTCCTTCCCGTGCCGCTCTTTTAACTGGTTGTTATCCTCCACGCGTAGGTGTGCCTCGTGTGCTCTGGCCTAATATCCCAGAAGGAATGGATCAAAAAGAAGTAACCATTGCTGAGGTTTTGAAACAAAAAGGTTATGCAACAGCTTGTATTGGCAAATGGCATTTGGGCGATGAGCCGGAATTCCTGCCCATAAATCAGGGTTTTGACCAGTATTTTGGTATCCCTTTTAGCAATGATATGTCTGTAAATCCTAACTCTAAGGTGTCCGATAATATTATTTTTAATGAAGGGATGACGCTGGATAGCCTGCGTGAGAAAAAATGGAGAGGAAAAAGAGTGCCTTTGATGGTTCAGGATGAAGTGGTAGAATATCCGGTAGATCAGACTTATCTTACAAAACGATATACTGAGCAGGCCATTAAATTTATAAAAGAGAAAAAGGATAGCCCTTTCTTTTTATATCTGGCCCAAACAATGCCTCATGTGCCTTTATATCCTTCTCCTGATTTTAAAGGAAAAAGTGAAAGAGGTATATATGGCGATGTAATTCAGGAGCTGGACTGGAGCATGGGAGAAATCCTAAAAACACTTAAAGAACTGGGGTTAGAAGAAAATACTCTTGTTGTCTTTACTTC
>JBFHEL010000327.1:0-4692 GCA_041584155.1 Saccharicrinis sp. | reverse complement strand
CAATAGGAACAGGAGCAACAGGAGGATTTAAAACAGGTAATGCTTCGCTCGCAAAACCAATGGAATCTGATTTCACCTCCGATGCTTCTGCACTTTCGGTATCGAAAGGTTCATCAGACACTGGATGACTTTGATATTTTTTCAGTGCATTAATCAATATTTCTATGGCTTCTTCATGCAGTTCATTAGCTTTATATAAATACTCAACACCCTTATTCACATCCGATTGCCTGCCTGATTTCCGGCGCCATTTCATGCCTGTTTTAAAGGCTTCACGGCCCTTATGCTTATCACTCTCTGCTTCAATCATCAGATTACCTGCTTTCAGCTCACGCTTTACTGCTTTTTGATAAGTATTATATTTTTTGCTGTAACCTTCTTTAAAATAGGAAGACGATTTCATCACAATTTCATTTGCCTTGCGTTCCAGCCGTTTAATCTTTCCAGTTCTGACCTTCCCATCATTTTTTAATATCTCAATCTGAGAAGTGTATTTACTATTTTTATCAACAACCGCCGCTGCTTTCTTTAAAATAACATCAGCTTTTTCTGCACGTTTTATGTCTTTTTCAATAAGACCATCCTGAGCAGAGCAGACTGCTGCAATAGACAACAAGACCGTTATAATAAGTGGTTGCACGCTAAAGTTCTTCATTCTTAATTTATTTTGGGACTTACTCCTTCCTTCTACTACAATTCAGTCTCAAGGTTTCATTGCGTTTAAAATAGTTAAAACTAGCAACAAAAATCATTCTTTAAACAGACTCTATGTGATATACTTGCAGGCATAATCATAAAATTTTTACAAACGTATGAAACGAAACCTTGCATTAAGTTGTTTACTTTGCACTTTAATATTTTTTAGTTGCAATAATCAAAAAAGTAATATGAACAATAATCCATTATTAGCCGATTTTAACACCCCATACCAAACTCCGCCATTCGATCAGATTAAAGAAGAACATTACCTTCCCGCATTCAAAGCAGCCATAGCATTGGCAAAAGCTGATATTGAAAGCATTGTAAACAATCAGCAGGAGGCTACTTTCAGCAATACCATTCTGGCCATGGAAAAAGCGGGTGAAAAGCTTGAAGCTATTTCTTCCATCTTTTTCAATATTAATTCGGCCGAAACCAATGAACAGATACAAGCTATTGCCAGGGATATTTCTCCCCTGCTAACAGAATATTCCAATGACATTTGGTTAAACGAAACCCTCTTTAAAAAAGTAAAAGCCGTATACGAGAACAATAAATCAGATTTAGATGAAGAGCAGTTTAAACTACTGGAAGACACCTACAAAGCATTTGTAAGAAAGGGAGCTTTATTGACAGGAGATAAAAAAGCCCGATATCGTGAAATTTCAAAAGAACTATCAAAATTAACACTCACTTTTGGAGAAAATATATTGGCTGAAACCAATTCTTATAAATTACACATCACTAACAAAGAAGATTTATCGGGATTACCTGAAGCCATTATAGCTGCAGCTGCTCAGTTGGCCAAATCTGAGGAAAAAGAAGGATGGATTTTTTCTCTGCAGTTCCCCAGCTACGTGCCTTTTATGAAATATGCCGACAACAGAGAATTGCGCAAGCAAATGTATATGGCATATTCCACACGAGGAAATCAAGGGAACGAACACGACAATAAGGATATAATAAAATCAATTGTCAACCTTCGTTTGGAGAAAGCTCAACTATTAGGTTTTGAGAGCCATGCCCAATATGTATTGGAAGAAAGAATGGCAAAAACACCTGAAAAGGTTAACGAATTTCTTCAGGAGCTGCTTGATCGGTCCTATTCTTTTGCCAAAGATGAAGTAGATGAAGTTGCACAATATGCCAAAAACCATGATTTAAAAGATCAGCTTCAACGCTGGGATTTCAGCTATTACTCTGAAAAAGTTAAGGCTGAAAAATTTTCTTTCACAGAAGAAATGACCAAACCCTATTTTCAACTTGAAAAAGTAGAACAAGGTATTTTTAATTTAGCTACTTCTCTATATGGCATTACCTTTAAGGAGAATAAAGACATCCCTGTATACAACCCGGAAGTAAAAGCATACGAGGTTTATGATGAAAACAACAAGTTTCTATCCATATTATACCTCGACTTTTTTCCACGAAAAGGTAAACAAGGGGGAGCCTGGATGACCAATTACAGAGAACAATATAAAAACAATGGTAAAGATGTTCGTCCCTTTGTTTCTCTGGTATGTAATTTCAGCCGTCCTACTGAAGACACGCCTTCCTTATTAACCTACAATGAAGTCCGCACTTTTCTGCATGAATTTGGTCACGGATTGCATGGTATGCTAAGCGAAACCACATATAAAAGTCAGAGTGGAACCAATGTATACCGCGACTTTGTTGAACTTCCTTCGCAAATTCTGGAAAACTGGGGTGCCGAAAAAGAATGGCTTAAAAAGGTTGGACAGCATTACAAAACAGACGAAATTATTCCTGATGAATTGGTTGATAAAATTATGGCATCTGCTAATTTTCAGAGCGGATACCAAAGTGTTCGTCAGCTTTCTTTTGGAATAAATGATATGGCATGGCACTCCATCTCTCAGCCTTTTGATAACGACGTAGTTGCATTTGAACACCAGGCAATGGAACAAACCGAATTATTCCCCGAAGTAGAAGGAACTTGCTTTAGCAGTGCTTTCTCCCATATTTTTGCCGGAGGATATGCTGCCGGTTATTATGGCTATAAATGGGCCGAAGTGTTAGATGCTGATGCCTTTAGCGTATTTAAAAATAAAGGAATCTTCGATAAAGAAACTGCAGCTTCATTCAGAGACAATATATTAAGAAAGGGAGGTACAAAACACCCAATGGATTTATACATTGCCTTTAGAGGACAAGAGCCAACCATAGATGCATTATTGGAAAGAGAAGGATTGGTTAAAAAATAATTTTATCCTTTAATTTTTATCCTTGGTAAAATATTTAAAGAGATGTTTCAAAAAGAGACATCTCTTTTTTTATTTATTTGAACAAATAATTCAATTTTTCTTTCTTTATACATTATCCAATTTATTAACTATATATTATGAAGAACTTAATTTTACTCTACTTTATTACACTCAGCTTATCATCGATAGCACAAAGCAACCTAAACTACCAACTTCCACCCGAAGAAATACTGGAACTTGCAGATGCAACAAAGGCACCAGCTGTACTCATGGATGAAAGTAAAGAGCACATGCTTTTATTGTATAAAAATACATATAAAAACATCGAGGAACTTTCACAACCCGAAGTACGCTTAGGAGGACTCAGAATAAACCCTAAAACAAATATAGAAAGCCGGGCAACTTATTTCAACAATATCAAAACCAAAAACCTGCAAGAAAAATCCTCAGATATAATTCAGGTTAAAGGGCTTCCTGAAAACCCTCAGCTTACAAATTTTAGCTGGTCTCCCGATCAAAGTAAGATAGCCATGACTCACACAACAGCAAAAGGTGTTGAAATTTGGGTTTTAGATATAAAAACCTCTACCATCAAAAAAATAACCGATGCAACAGTAAATGCCAATGTAAAAGATGTAATAAATTGGTTTAAAGATGGAGAAAGCTTGTTGGTTAAGTTTGTCCCTAAAAACAGAAAGAAGCTTATAGAAACCACCACTGCCATACCAAACGGACCAACCATATCGGAAAATGATGGTAAAAAAGCACAAAACCGGACATATCAGGATTTATTAAAAAACAAGAATGATGAGTTTAATTTCGAACAATTGGCATTATCAGAATTATTCAGAGTAAGGCTTGATGGCACTAAAGAAAGCTGGCTAACACCTGACCTATATAAAAGCATAAGCTTTTCTCCCGACGGAGAGTATGTGATGATTTCTACCATAAAAAAGCCTTTCTCATATCTGGTCCCTTACTATCGTTTCCCCTCTGAAACAACGATATACACAAAAGATGCTAAAATGGTAGAAACAGTTCTTTCTGTCCCCTTGATAGAAGATTTACCCAAAGGATTTATGTCAGTCAGAACAGGTCGCAGAGATTTAACATGGAGAGATGATAAACCTTCTTCTTTAACATATGTGGAAGCCTTAGATAAAGGAGACCCTGCAGTAGAAGTTGATTTCAGGGATGAAATTTTTCAGTTAGATGCCCCATTTTCGGGAAACAGCAAGAGTATCTTAAAAACCATTAACCGCTTTGGAGGTATAAAATGGGGTAATGAGAATACTGCCATTGCCTACGATTACTGGTGGAATACCCGAAATACCAAAACTTATTTGTTTAATCCATCAAGCAATGATGAGCCAATAATTTTAAATGACAGAAACTATCAGGATAAATATAGCGACCCGGGAGAATTTGTTACCCACCGTAATGAATATGGCAAAAAAGTACTTTCATTACAAGGTGACAATGCCTACTTATTGGGCGATGGATTTTCTGACAAAGGTCAATTCCCTTTTCTCGACCAATTTAATCTATACTCCCTGAAAAAAAGTCGTTTATACCAATCCGACTATACCGACAAATTAGAATCTATAGATCAATTCGACACCAACAAACAAGAATTGCTGGTTCGCATAGAGTCAAGTACAGAATATCCTAATTATTATTTCAGAAAACTTAAAAACAAAAAACTTGAACAAATAACTGCTTTCGAAAATCCATTTAAAAGTATCGAAGGAATTCATAAAGAAGTCAT
>JBFHEL010000326.1:0-4701 GCA_041584155.1 Saccharicrinis sp. | reverse complement strand
ATACCAATAATACCATGAAGTGAGCGCTATAATTTCATTCTTTTGAGCTTATTCTGCGTTATAAAAACTCAACAGAACTTAGGCTCCCGCTTTGGCGGGACAGGTTATGCCTCATTTTTATGCCTTGTATAAACTCAAAATCTCTAAAATTATTTAACGCTAACTTCATAGTACAATTGGTATTAAATTTTGTTGAATTAAAAATGAAATAAACTTCATTAGTTTTTATCTGTAGCTTCTTTTTTCACTTCTCTTGCTTTTAAATTTAACGTACTGAGCTTATGGATCCGCAGTAGAGCAACCAACTTAGGTGTAGGATAATGTAATTTAGTAATAGCACTGGTTGTTTTCATCGGCATTGTCGCAATATTATAAGGCTTATTTTAAGTTTAAAAAGGTACTATCATCTTAAGATTGACCGAATATTAAGGAAATTTGAAGAGTATTTGTAAATGAAAAAAGTAGTTGCTTGATATATTTGGATACGCTTTATTTTAGAATTAAATTATTTAATAATGATCAAATTTCAGCAATCAATTTTGTTTATTGCCTGTATAGTAATTGCAATAGTTGGTAATGCATGTAAGGAAAAAGATATTGTAGAACATCCAAATATTGTTTGGTTGACTTCAGAAGATAATGCGATGCATTATATGAAAATGTATGACCAGGGAGGTGTTGCAACTCCTAATATTCAAGCTCTGGCAGATCGAGGATTGACTTTTACCCATGCCTTTTCCAATGCAGCTGTTTGTAGTGCAGCTCGTTCTACCATCATTTCGGGCTGTTATGGTCCACGTATGGCTTCCCATTATCATCGTCACCAACAAAAAGTACCCATGCCTGCCGGTTTAGAGATGTATCCGTATTATTTAAAGAAGGCTGGTTATTATACGGCCAATAACAATAAAGAAGATTATAATATCTGTATGTCAGATAGTGTTTGGGATGAGTCGAGTAAAAACGCACATTGGACAAACAGGGCGAAGGGACAACCCTTTTTTTACATTCAGAATTTTGGCGTGACACATGAATCACGTGTTCATTTTTCAAAGGAAGATTTGGATAGGGTAAAGACCAATTATTCTATGGAAGCGGTAAATCTTCAGCCTAATCATCCCAATACCTCACTGTTTAAGTATACTAACGCCCGTTATCGTGATAAAATATCGCAGATGGATGAACAGGTTGGCCAGGTAATCAAGGAGCTGAAGGCTGATGGATTATTGGAGAATACCTTTATTTTTTATTATGGTGATCATGGAGGTGTTCTTCCTGGTAGCAAAGGCTATTTATACGAAACCGGTGTACATGTCCCGATGGTTGTTTATTTTCCTGAAAAATATAAGCATTTGGTTGATTTTGAAAAGGGCTCGAAGGTAGATGGTTTTGTGAGTTTTGTTGATCTGGCTCCAACGGTATTGAAGTTGGCAGGTATAGAGGTTCCTGAAGAAATGGATGGTAACGCATTTCTGGGTATGGGAGTAAATGCTGCAGAGGTTAATAACAGAAATACTACCTATAGTTATGCCGATAGATTTGATGAGAAATATGATATGGTGCGGGCTATTCGAAAAGGGAAGTATAAGTATATTAGATGTTATCAACCCTTTTATTACGATGGCTTGATGAATAATTACCGTTATAAACAGCAGGCTTATGTTGAGTGGAAAAATTTATATGTGCAAGGAAAACTTAATAAGGTTCAGTCAGCTTTTTTTGAAACAAGGGAGCCGGAAATGCTTTTTAATGTAGAAGAAGATAAATATGAGACCGCAAACTTGATTCATAATGATAAGTATGCCGGTATTTTAAAAGAAATGCGAAACTTATATAATCAAAAAGAGGAGAATTTGTGTGATTTATCTTTTTATCCGGAGTTTTATTTACAAGATGTAGCCTTTGATAACCCGGTACAATTTGGTATGGATCACAAACTCGATTTGATTAGATATAAGACCATAGCCGATTTGCAAATATTATCTTTTACTGATGCCAAAGAAGGTATTGAAAAAGCATTAAAATCAGAGGACGTGTGGGATCGATATTGGGCTATAATTGTTTGTAGTTCTTTTGGTGAGGAAGCAAAAGTATTTGCATCAACCATTCAAAAAATAGCAACCCAAGATGTTGAGAGAATAAATAGAGTGAGGGCAGCAGAGTTTTTAGGTATCACAAAATTAGCTCATCCTGCTAAAGTTATGCTCGATGCTTTGTATAGCACTTCGGATGAAACAGAAGCTCTATTGATTCTGAATTCCATGGTTTTAATGAGTGATATTCATTATCATTACAAGTTTGAAATTAACAGGGAAAATATTGCCAGTAATATTTTACAAGGAAACGAAACACAGCTTAGTCTCGGTTATGTAATGAAGTTAAGTCAATCATCTCTGCATTAAGCTTACTTATTCTAAGAGAGGAGATTAGAAATGTTGAATCATATATGATAGTACCAATTGTAGAATAAAATGAGGCTATCTGGATTTTACTAGAAACGATCAATCTTTGTTACAGCGGCATGATAACAATACTTCATAATGCTTATTTTAACTTCAAGGAGGTATTAGTTATTAGCTATTGGTATATTTATAATAAAGGCTGTCATTCAAAAGAAAAGACAGCCTTTAATTTTAGTTGATGAAGATATGTTTACTTATTTACTTTATAAGTTGTATTACCATTTTTTATAAAATCAACGATTTGGTTAGCAGCAGCTACTCCTGCATTGATATTTGCTTCAGCAGTTTGGGCACCCATTTTTTTAGGGGTAAAGAAAAATCTACCACCGAAAGGAGCATAATCCATTTTATTATCAGGAGCAATATCTGAGATATAACAAAAATCAGCTCTTTGGTTCATTAATTTAATCATATCAGCTTCGTGAATAACTTCCTTACGTGCAGTATTTACCAATACAGCATTAGCCGGCATTTTTGATAATAAATCGAAGTTGATAGACTCTGTAGTTTGTGGAGTTGCAGGAATATGCAAAGATACATACTGGCAAGTTGAATACAGTTCTTCAACAGTATCTACAGGAGTAATCCCGTCAGCTTTGATTTTATCTGCACTAACAAAAGGATCAAAAGCATATACATCCATGCCTATTCCCTGAGCAATTTTAGCTACATAAATACCTACATTGCCGTAGGCGTGGATACCAATTTTTTTTCCTCTTAATTCTGTTCCTGCAGTTCCGTTATAGGCATTACGTGCCATAGAGATCATCATTCCAAAAGCCAGCTCAGCAACAGCATTTGAATTTTGACCCGGAGTGTTCATTGCAACAATATTATGAGCAGTACAAGCCTCTAAATCAAGATTGTCGTAACCAGCTCCTGCTCTTACTACTATTTTAAGCTCAGGGGCAGCTTCGATAACTTCGGCATCAACCTTATCGGAACGAACGATTAAAGCTGACGCATCTTTTACAGCAGCAAGTAAATCTGCTTTATCGGTATATTTTTCAAGTAAAGCAAAATCAAAACCGGCTTCTTTAACGATAGCCTCTATTTTTTCAACAGCAACCTTAGCAAAGGGTTTTTCGGTGGCAACAAGTACTTTAGTCATGGTATGATATTTTGTGTTTATTATTGGGATATTTAATGATAAAAGCCGAAGCCTCAACGGAAGCTTCGGCTTTTATTTTTCGTTAAAATGTTATTTTAGTGCTTAGCAGCAAATTCTTTCATGGCAGCAACCAATACTTCAACACTCTCTTTAGGAAGTGCATTATAAGTAGATGCACGGAATCCACCAACAGAACGGTGTCCTTTGATACCGATGCAGCCTTTAGAGGTAGCAAGATCTAAGAATTCTTTTTCCAACTCAGCATATTCATCGTTCATCACGAAACAAATGTTCATGATAGAGCGATCTTCCTCATTTAATACAGTAGGTTTAAAAAACTTGTTGCTATCGATTTCATCATAAAGAATAGATGCTTTTTCAACATTCTTTTTGTTCATCTCCACGAGTCCACCGTTGTTTTTTAACCAGGTTAGCGTTTGCAGTGCTGCATATACAGGTAGAACAGGAGGAGTGTTAAACATCGACTCTTTATCAATATGTGTACGATAATCCAACATAGTTGGGATGGCACGATCAACTTTCCCTAAAGCATCTTCTTTAACAATAACAACTGTTACTCCTGAAGGAGCCAGGTTTTTTTGTGCCCCAGCATAGATAATGTCATATTTTGAAACATCAACAGGACGAGAGAAAATATCAGAAGACATGTCAGCTACTAAACGTACACCCAGATCAAGATCTTTTCTTATCTCTGTTCCGTAAATTGTGTTGTTTGAGGTAATATGCAGATAATCTGCATCAGCAGGAACCTCAAAACCTTTTGGTATATATGAAAAGTTTTTATCTTTAGAAGAAGCAACCTCCACAACATCACCAAATAATTTGGCTTCTTTTATTGCTTTTGAAGCCCAGGCACCAGTGTTTAGGTATGCTGCTTTAGTTTTAAGAATATTGTAAGGAACCATGCAAAATTGTGTGCTAGCACCTCCTTGTAGGAATAAAACCTGGTATCCTGCAGGTACCTCCAGAAGTTCCTTAACTAATGCAATGGCTTCATCCATTACCGCTACAAATTCTTTGGAGCGATGCGATATTTCCATAACAGATAAACCTGTTCCGGCAAAATCCATAACAGCATCAGCCGTATTTTTGATAGTAAATTCCGGT
>JBFHEL010000325.1:0-4709 GCA_041584155.1 Saccharicrinis sp. | reverse complement strand
TAACCCTCACTATTTCAGGAGATAACTACGGAGTATTCTCTATCGATGGAGAAACTACTTATTCTTCTGAATCAATCATTTATGCCGAGCCGGTCACTGTGAATTTTAACCCGACAAGCGATGGAGAATATAGCGCCACACTTACCATTACCTCAGGCTCTAATTCTGCAACAATCAGCCTAAGCGCAGAAGCTTATGAATCAGAAATTGCAGACCTTCCTTTCACTGACTATTTTAGTAATCTGGTAGCCAACAGTTCTTCTCTGACTACCTCTGACATTAACGGTTATGCCGATTACAAAGGATGGCAGGTACATAACGGATTATCAAGCGGAGCTGACAGAATGCACGTTACCCATGAAGCAGGCAGTGATGATGTTGGTTACTTTTTAAGTCCTGAGATAAATTTCGACGGTCCTTTTGAGTTATCATTCTATGCACGTATGCGCTTAAATAATTCAAGCGCTACACTTACCCAAACCGAAAACAATAGTTATAGAAATTTTTATGCCGTTATAGGCAACGATACTATTTACGATCATCATGCTGCCGGCAGCTCTTATTTTCAGAACTACAATAAATGGAGCTGCACGTATTCATATGAGGGTACTGCACGCATCAAGTTTTTTGCCTATACCGAAAATGCCGGTGATTGGGTTGATAAGACTGATGGATTAACCTTCGGTCCTAAAAGCGATTGCGTATCGGTTACAAGCACCACATCGCCTACCGTAAATATTGCATATGGAGAAGAAATTGATTTAGGAGAAGTAGCGCAGGGAGCTACCGGCGAAAGCACTTTTACTTTAAAAGGATGGTACCTTAATGATGGAGTAACCTTTAGTCAGGATGCCACTAACCATGCCACACTCTCCACCTTAACTTATAATCCCGATAATAATAACGAACTGGATGAAGAAATTACGGTTACCATCGATGCTTCAGAGCTGGAGCTGGGCACCTATAGTGAAAAACTCTATTTAAACAGTGATATCGGCGACTTCAAAGAACGAACCATCTGGCTTAACTACGAAGTTACTTCTGTTACATCTATTAGTGCCATTAACTATGTACACACCGTATACACGCAGAACAGAACAATATTTATAGAGCCCGCTTACAGAACAAACCTTGAGGTTTACACTATCGAAGGACAAAGGATAAAACAAGAAAGTAATATTAGTGACACTTCCTTTACGCTAACAACAGGTATCTATCTGGTAAAATTAGACAATGAAGTACATAAAGTTGCAATTACCAATTAAAACTATTTGATAAAAACAAAAACATTACCTAACCTATTGTTACTATACGGGTATTACAAGCTTAAAATGTGATACCTGTATATGTATTTAATAGCATTTAAAAATTGAACAGGAAAACAAAATAAAAACAAGATAATTTAATACAAACCAAAATTGACTATCATCAGAATTAATAGATACATGATTTGAATAAATTATAAAACACAATGAAAAACACATCCTTTTTATTTTATTTGATATGCTTTCTTTCTGTAGGTATAGCCAGGGCACAAGATTGGAAAGACATAACGGTACTACAAAAAAACCGCGAACAAGCTTCTGCTCTTATTATTCCATTTAAAACAGAAACTCAAGCAAAAACCAGCCAAATTGAACAATCTGCCTATTACCAATCACTTAATGGACAGTGGAAGTTTAATTACGCTGAAGGCCCTGATACACGGCCGTCAGACTTTTACAAGCAAGATTATGATGTTTCAAGCTGGAACAACATTAAAGTACCCGGTAACTGGGAAATGCAGGGTTTTGGAATGGCCATGTACATGAATCATCCTTTTGATTTTTCCCCCACTAAACGACCTACTCCCCCAGTGCTTGATTTTATTCCCACCGATAAAAACCCTGTAGGTTCCTATCGAAGAACTTTCAGTGTGCCAAAAGATTGGGATGGAAGGAATATTTATCTGCATTTTGGTGCTGTAAAGTCGGCCATGTATGTATGGGTAAATGGACAACAGGTTGGTTATAGCCAGGGAGCCAAGACTCCTGCAGAATTTAACATCACTCCTTATTTATCCCAAGGAGAGAATACTCTTGCTGTGGAAGTGTATCGTTGGAGCGATGGTTCTTTTTTAGAATGTCAGGATTTTTGGCGTATAAGCGGTATTGAACGCGATGTATTTCTCTACTCAACACCAAAAACTAAGGTGAATGACTTTAAGGCAATAGCAGGCTTAGATGAGAATTATCAACATGGCAAATTCAACCTTAAGCTACACATAGCATCAACTAAAAAAACTGAAAAATATACAGTTGCTTATCAATTATATCTTAAGGATGAACTCATTACTAACCAGTCTATCTCTGCAAAAACCAAAGATTATAAAGGAGAGACTACTTTCGCGACAACAATAGATAATGCGAAACACTGGTCAGCTGAAACACCTGAATTATATCGTTTGGTAGTTTCTTTAAAAAATGAACAGGGTGAACTTATTGAAACCTTTGGAAAAAATATAGGGTTTAGAACTGTAGAAATTAAAAACGGGCAGTTATTGGTCAATGGGCAAGCGGTATTGGTTAAAGGAGTTAACCGCCATGAGCATGATCCTGTTACCGGCCATTATATTTCTAAGGAATTAATGGAGCAAGATATCCGTTTAATGAAAGAATATAACATCAATACGGTAAGAACCTGTCATTACCCTAATGATCCTTACTGGTATGATTTATGCGATAAATATGGTTTATATGTCATTAATGAAGCCAATATTGAATCGCATGGACTGGGAGCTGCCTTACAAGCTCCATACGATTACCATATAGCCAATGATCCTGCCTGGGAGAAGCCGCATTTGGACCGCATTGAACGTATGTACGAACGTGATAAAAACCATCCTTCTGTGATTATTTGGTCCTTAGGAAATGAGGCTGGTGATGGCGTTAACTTTGTTAAAGCTTATCAATGGTTAAAAGCACATGATAATCGTCCGGTACAATTCGAGCAAGCCGACAATAAAGCACACACGGATATTGTTTGTCCTATGTATGCTACCATGGAAGAGATGGAAAACTATGCTCGTCAAAATGATATTTATCGCCCGCTTATTCAATGCGAATATGCTCACGCAATGGGCAATAGCGTTGGTAATCTACAGGATTATTGGAACTTAATTGAAGAATATTCTGCCCTACAGGGAGGGTGTATCTGGGACTGGGTAGATCAGGGAATGCTCAGTAAAAACAAAGATGGCATTGCATACTTTGCTTATGGAGGTGACCTGGAATCTCCCGGAACAAAAAATGATAATAACTTCTGTCTGAATGGGTTGATTTCACCCGACCGAAAACCTAATCCGCATATCTTTGAGGTTAAAAAGGTTTATCAAAACATCACTGTTTACAAAGGACATAAAGAAGATGAGTATTTTATTAAAAACAAATACTTTTTTAGCGATCTGGATAAATATAACCTGACAATTACCTATATAGAAAATGGAAATATCATTCAAACAAAAAGCATTAATAACCTAAATGTTTCCCCTCAATCTGTTCAGGCAATAAATATAAAAACACCTTCCTTTGACAAGGAATCAGATGTATATGTTAACTTCTCATTTACGCTAAAAGAGGATGATGGACTCTTAAAAAAAGGGCACGAAGTAGCCAAGGAGCAAATATTAATTCACGATGGACAGGCCAAGCAAAACATTACTGCCGCCGGTAAAATCAGTGTAAAAGAAACAGAAGAAGGCTGGGATATCACCACTCTTGCATCAACCTTATTTTTCGATAAAGCCAAAGGCACCTTCACCAATTTAAGATTAAATGACATAGTATATATTCAGGAAGGTCCTCAGGTTGATTTCTGGCGTGTTCCTACCGATAACGATTATGGGTATAAAATGGTCAAAAACTTAGGTGTATGGAAAGATCAGGGCATCAACGCCAAGGTAAGCCATATTGATTACGTCGAAGAAAAAGGTAAAGTGATATTTAAAGTAACCAAAAGACTGGATGAAGTATTTGGTAACTTTATAGCTACTTACACCATTAATGGGCAAGGCATGATACAGGTGGATAATTATATCCTCTTTGATCCTAATCGCAAAACAGTTAGCATACCTCGCGTTGGGTCTATC
This sequence comes from Saccharicrinis sp., assembly GCA_041584155.1. Lineage (GTDB taxonomy): Bacteria > Bacteroidota > Bacteroidia > Bacteroidales > Marinilabiliaceae > Saccharicrinis. The sequence continues at coordinate 583 of JBFHEL010000325.1, read as the reverse complement.
CTAAAAGTAAATCAAGACTTTGAAAATGTAAGTTGGTACGGCCGGGGCCCTCACGAGAATTATATCGACCGATATACCAGTGCATTTATGGGTAAATATACAGCCACTGTAGATGAGTTATACTACCCTTATATTCGTCCGCAGGAAAACGGTTACAGAACAGACGTTAAAAACATGCAGCTTAGCAATGGTGAACATGGCTTAAATATTATTGCTCAGACACAGTTTTGCATGGGCGCACAGTACTATGACAAAGATGCTTATGAAAACGGGCTTAAGAAAGAGCAAAGACACCAATTTGATATGCAAAAACAAGAGTATATCAATCTGAATATTGATTACGGACAACAAGGAGTTGGTGGCGATACCAGTTGGGGAGCAACACCACACCTCATCTATCAATTAATTCGTCGTGAATACAAATGGAGTTACATCATCAGTCCTTTTTAAAGATAATTTCAATACCCCTTTAGTTTAATAAATTCACCCCTTGATATTTTTCTAATGAAATATATTAAGGGGTGTTTTTTTTATAAGCTTCTATGTATGTCCTAATTGCTTATTCTCCTTATTAAACATCAGC
>JBFHEL010000324.1:0-4740 GCA_041584155.1 Saccharicrinis sp. | reverse complement strand
TTGTTGGGATCAAGCAATAATTTCTCCTCTCCCTCTTCACTGGTTTTATAATAATATATTGATTGATTTTGCAAACCATCATTCTTAGCATAGATCAACAAACCTGATTCTTTAAACGGAGTGCCCATCTTGCTATAGTTCCATATTTGTGTCAGACGATCCTCGATACTTTGACGGAAGGGAATTTTAGACAGGAATTGATCTGTCACCTTATTCTGTTCTACGACCCACTGTTCCGTTTCTTCTGAACGGTCATCCTCTAACCAACGATAAGGATCAGCTACTGATGTGCCAAAATATACATCTACTGTATCTACTTTTTTTGTTTCGGGATAAATAAGTTTTTCCATCTTAGGAGTCGTGTTACATGCTATTAGCGCCCCAAAAACGGCTACACATGCGATTTTGTTGATAAAATTTGGGTTCATAAAGATATATTTAATAAAAACCGGGGCTTACAGTGTATTAAACACCACATAACTCCTGATTTTTATATATTTAGCACTATAATAAAAACAACATGATAAAAGATTTTACCTTACTGAATTTCAAATCTCACGCAAGAAAAATCACCTTCCTTTGCCGTAGAGCAAAGGAGATTTTATCTTGTCCGCTAATGAAATATATTGACGAATTGACGCCTGTATTGAACAGACAATAAGCTATGAATGCAACGACAAACGCCCAAAAATATACATTTTTAACTACAAATTATGCCTAGCTTTTATCAGGCATAAAACATCAAAAAAGTTGGTTTTGTTTACTCATCTTTCCTTCCTTTATTTTTCCGGCAGTCCACCCGGCCATCGTTCCTATTAGCCAACCTAAAACCACACCTGCTTTTATCGATCCAATATTGGTAATATAAACAAACAATAAACCAACGGACATACCCATTATCATTCCTGCAAAGGTATATAAAGAGAGTATCATTCCCTTGGGCCTGAAATTATGTTGGGTTTTTAAATGCCTGAATATTTCCTCCACCAGATGGTCAAAATCTGCAGAATAACGATTTCCATCATCAAAGAATTGATCCAGATGAACGGTTGCCTCCTGTAGTTTCACCCAATAGTATTTGCATTCGGAGCAATCCTGTGCTTTAACTGACAACAACTTTCCCAAACGGGGTAAAACCTGAAAATTGGAAAGGGTTGCCTGTACCCTGGGTAGTTTGGCGGCTTTCTCATCCAGGGAATTCATCCAATCATCATATGACAACATACTTGCTACAACGTTTTAAGTAATAGAATTGAAATTTCAATTTAGATAAATTGAGAAATAAATATACAAAAAAAGGCCTTTCGGCCTTTTTTTAATTATCATTTGGACTTGTTATTCGTTATTTTTAGGCTTTCGCTCAGGACGAGGTAACAATACTTTACGAGAAAGTTTTAATTTACCCGAACGCTGATCAACTTCAATCAGCTTTACTTCCACTTCTTCACCTTCTTTAAGTGCGTCTTCAACTTTTTCAAGACGTTTCCACTCTATTTCAGAGATATGAAGCAGACCTTCTTTTCCTGGTAAGATCTCCACAAATGCACCAAAAGGAACAATGGATTTCACTTTACCCTTATACACTTCACCTACCTCAGGAACGGCTACAATACCTTTAATTTTAGCCATTGCTGCATTAATCGCGTCGGCATTATTTGCCGATACACTAACTTTACCGGTATTTCCTACTTCTTCAATAGTAATAGTTGATTCTGTAGTTGCCTGAATCTCCTGAATAATTTTTCCTCCAGGTCCGATTACCGCACCGATCATATCCTTAGGAATGATAATGGTTTCCATACGTGGCGCATGAGGTTTAAGATCAGCACGAGGCTCATCCATCGTTTCCATGATCCTATCCATGATATGTAAACGTCCTTCTCTGGCTTGTAAAAGAGCTTTCTCTAACACCTCATAAGAAAGGCCATCTACTTTAATATCCATTTGAGTGGCAGTGATACCATCTTTGGTTCCTGTAACCTTAAAGTCCATATCTCCCAGGTGATCCTCATCACCTAAGATATCTGAAAGAACAGCAAAGTTCTTATCCTCATCGGTAATTAATCCCATAGCGATACCTGTAACTGGTTTTTTGATAGGCACCCCGGCATCCATTAACGCCAGTGTTCCGGCACAAACAGTAGCCATTGATGAGGAACCATTTGACTCCAGGATATCGGACATGATACGAACGGTATAAGGATAATCGTCAGGTAACATATTTTTCAAGGCTCTGTAAGCCAGGTTACCGTGACCTATTTCACGACGGCTGGTACCTCTTGAAGCTCTTGCTTCTCCGGTTGAGAAAGGAGGGAAATTATAATGTAACAGGAAACGATCTACTGATTTATTTAATACATCATCCACTATTTTCTCATCCAACTTTGTTCCTAAAGTAACGGTAGACAAGGATTGTGTTTCTCCACGGGTAAAGATAGAAGAACCATGAGGCCCCGGAAGGTAATCCACCTCACTCCAGATAGGACGAATCTCATCTGTTTTACGACCATCTAAACGTATTCTCTCATCAAGAATACAACGACGAACCGCTTCTTTTTCTACATCGTGATAATATTTACCTATTAAATCCTTAGGTATTTCAACCGTTTCATCTTCGGTATTATAATTAGCGGCGATATACTCTTCTTTAATAGCAGCGAATTTTTCTGACCGCTCATACTTAGGAAGACCAGCTTTAGCTACCTCATAAACTTTATCGTAAGTAGCAGCTTTCACGTGAGCCTTTAGTTCCAGGTCATTCACTTCGTGGCAGTATTCACGTTTTTGTGTTTTACCAACTTCTTCCATTAACTCTAGCTGAGCCTTACACTGCGCTTTAATAGCAGTATGAGCCAACTTCATTGCCTCGAGCATTTCTTGCTCAGAAACCTCTTTCATTTCACCTTCAACCATCAGGATGTTTTCCATGGTTGCCCCCACTACAAGTTCCATATCAGCTTCAGCTAACTGAGAACGTGTTGGGTTAATCACCAACTCTCCATTAATACGAGCTACGCGAACTTCAGAAATAGGTCCGTGAAATGGAACGTCAGACACAGCTAATGCTGCTGAAGCGGCAAGACCGGCTAAGGCATCAGGCAAATCTTCTTTATCACCAGAAATCAGATTAATGGTAACAAAAGTCTCTGCATGATAATCTTCAGGAAATAAAGGACGTAATGCCCTATCTACCAAACGGCATACTAATATTTCATTGTCAGAAGGACGTGCCTCCCTTTTCATAAATCCACCAGGAAAACGACCAATGGCCGAAAACTTTTCTCTGTATTCAACAGACAGAGGCATAAAATCAACACCCGGAGCAGCATCTTTAGCTGACACAACTGTTGCCAATAAATAAGTATTGTTCATTTTTACAACTACCGAACCGTCAGCTTGTTTAGCCAACTTACCTGTTTCGATAGTTATCGATCTTCCATCGCCAAGATCGATTGTTTTTTCAATTGCAGTAATCATATTTTTTTCTTTATCACTTTTTGTCGCCTCAAATATATAGTAATATCATTAGAATACATTCTTATTGAGGCATATATTTTTAATCTGAGTTAAAAGTTAATAGCTCAAGTTCAAACATTTCTGGTTTAAATTATCCCTGTAACAAAGTGCATGGGGTAAATACCTGAAAGAAAAGAACCCTAAGTTTTTACAGTATTTAGAGCTAAAATATAAAAGTATTCTGCTCTAGAAGCAAATTATAAAAACTTTTTTTATTGTTTAATACTCACTCCACCTCTGAGCTATCATCAGTATAAACATCACAGGATGAAGCAAGCACAGTAAGCGTTGAACTTTCGGTATTAGCAATATCCGCCCCATATAATGCTGTATTCCCACTAAATGTACAGGAGGAAATTGTTGTTTCAGCCTTATTAAAATTATGAATTGCTCCACCATAAAATACCGCAGAGTTATTAGAAAAGGTACAGCTTGTAAATACGGGTAAAGTGCCTCCATATTGCGAAGCCTGATCATCGACCCATACAGCTCCTCCATTACCACTTGTTTCATTATTTTGAAAGCTTACATTAGTGCAAATCACATTTGATCCGTAATTGACCAAAAGTGCACCAGCCCTATATTCTGCTACATTGTTTTGAATCAATGAGTTTTCAATAAAAATATTACATCCTGACCTACATGCAATTCCCCCGCCTATGTCGGCAATATTATCCTCAATGGTTACATTATAAAAATAAGAAACCGAATTATAAAAATTAAATACTGCACCACCTTCCCTGGCATAATTGTTCTTAAAGATTGTGTTTTTTATAATGGTAGATGATTCATAGGCGATATTTTGCATCCCTCCACCAAATCCATCCATAATACTACCATCTGCATAACCATCCTGAACAATCACTCCATCAATCAATGCATTTTGGCTACCTAAGAGTACATGATAAACATTATCGCTTGCTATTTCTACAGTGCCAATATCTCCACTTAGAATGGTTTCATTATTATTGTAATCACGATCATCCAAAGCTATTTCAGAACCTGTAAAGCCACCATAAATTCCTACATATTCCTTTAGTTCAAAACTATCGTCACGCTCTGATCCCGGGGTATATATCCCTGCAGCCACCCATATCTGCCCTCCTCCCTGGCTATAGGCTTCATCAATGGCCTCCTGCAGATCAACAAAAGCATTATCCCATGAAGAACCATCGTTTTCGCCTGTTGCATTTGCAGCCACATAAAACACAGTTTCCGGTATAT
>JBFHEL010000323.1:0-4752 GCA_041584155.1 Saccharicrinis sp. | reverse complement strand
TGTATCCCTGGATACAGGTTCTGTTATTGCTGCGTTTGAGGATGCTAATGTTGGAGAAAATAAGACTGTTACTGTAACAGGAATTAGTTTATCGGGGACGGATAAGGATAACTATACACTGGATTCCTATTTACTTACCGCCGGTATTTCAGCAATCGAAATATTTATCTCAGCTGATGATCAAACGAAAGTATATGGAGAATCAGATCCGGAATTAACCTATACAATAACTTCGGGAAGTCTGGTTGGAGCGGATGTCTTTTCAGGTAGTTTGAGCCGTGAATCAGGGCAGGATGCAGGAACTTATGCAATTAATCAAGGATCATTAAGTTTATCTTCCAATTATAATATCACCTTTTCGTCTGGTATATTTACCATTAGCCAGTCGTCCAATGAAATAAGCTTTGAGCTTGATTCTCCTGTTGTTTTTGGTGAGGTGGAGCAAATCACCTTGTCGGCAAGTGCTTCTTCGGGGTTGACTGTCGTATTTACAAGTTCAGATAGTGAGGTGGCTTCTGTTTCTGGAAATACATTGAATATTCATTCTTATGGGACAGTCACTATTACTGCATCAGAAGAGGGGGATGATAATTTCCAAACGGCTGCTCCTGTTGAAAATGAGTTGGTTGTGAATTTGGACGTGGTGGCTGTAGCTAAAAATGCCAATATGGTATTGATCGATAACAGCGATGAGCAATTCGATGCTTATCAATGGTATCGTAACGAGAGTATTATTTCTGGCGCCGTGAAACAATATTACTATTCATCCGAAGGTCTGTCTGGTGAATATTACTGTGTAGTTACCACATTAAAGGGTGATATGTTTACAAGTAATAGCCTTAGTACTTCCTCCGTGACAAGTATGAGTGTTTATCCTTCTCCTGTAATAAAAGGAACATCTGTTACTATTGAACTAAGCAATGGAGATCCTGGTGTTGAGGAACAGAATATCATTAAGGTGTACTCGATAACCGGAGAATTGGTGACTCAGCTTAATAATGTTGAAGAGCTGAATCAACTGACTATTGATAAGGCAGGGATATATATTATTAAATGTGAAGGAGCCATGGAGTGTAGTAAAAAATTAATTGTAAAGTAATCGCTATAATAATTCATTGAGAAGATGATTTGTAAAAAAATAGATATTGTATTGGCATTATTGCTTATTGTTTCTTTAGCACAGGCGCAAGTCAAAGTTCAGCCCTATGTGGGCTTTGGCAATCAGTCCATCCATTATTCTTCTGATAATGCTTCGGTAGATGGGGCAATTGGAATGAATATGGGTCTTGATGCCTTCTATTATATCAATCAGAAGATGGCTGTTGGAGGTGGTATCCGGATGGTGAATTATGGAGCAAAGGCTAGTGTTTATGATCAGGTTTATTCGGCAGAGTTGACAGATGAGGATGGAGATGATTATGTGCTTAGTGCCACTTTTGATGGTATTGAGGAAGATCATCATCTTACAGCCATTGAAATACCTTTGTTTTTCAGGTATCAGCATTGGGTAACAAATGATATCATGTTGTTTGGGTCTACAGGCCCTGTTTTAATATTTCCTGGTAACATGGAGAGTAAGTTTACTTCAGGAACGCTGGCTACCGAAGGGTATTTTCCGGAGTGGAACGTTACCGTAGATGATGTTGATGAGATGGGATTTTATGAGCGTGATATAACCGGGAATGGACCAGATGTGGATGCCAGTACCTCTTTGGCATGGAATTTATCTTTCGGTGCCGAGTATTCTATAGCTAAAAGACTAAATATGTTTATGGCCGTCAGTTATCAATCTTCACTGAGTAGTGTGTCCGATGGCCAGAGTAATAGCGATATTATGTCTGATGCTTATACTTTTAATGGTAGTATGGCAGGGGCCGGTGATATTAAACTCTCGCAGATGGGTATTAAGATTGGAGTGACCATTGATATTACTCCTGTTGAGAAAGCTGGGATTAAGAGTATCAGATAAGGGTAATGGCAGATTGATGAGCTTGTGGCCTGATTTTTTCGTCTACAATCCCATCAATCTATAGTCATTTATTGTTTATCGGGTATCATTTCCCTTGAAGGAACCAGTTGACCTTTAAAAAAGGTTCGGCAATTTCCTCCAATAAAAACCCTTGAGCTTCTTATTTCACAAACTAATTTACCGCCTCTTTTGCTCAGTTGTTGAGCCGTCATTTTGTTTTTGCCCAGCCTTTTGCTCCAAAATGCACTTAGGGTAGTGTGTGCTGATCCGGTAACGGGGTCTTCAGGTATGCCTGATTGAGGAGCAAAATATCTCGAAACGAAGTCTGCCTCATTACCCGGTGCGGTAATAATTAGTCCTCTGGCATCAAGCTGTTCAATAATGTCAAAAGGAGGGATGAAATCTTCAATTTGTTGTTGGTTTTCAAGGATAAACATATAATCGTCTTTTCCCCTGTATATCTCTGAAACCAAATGTCTGATCTTAAATTTCATTAACTCGGGCATTTCGTTTACTCTGTAAATATCGTCAAGAGGAAAATCCAGGATGAGGTCGTCGTTATTTCTACTCACTCTTAGTAGTCCGCTTTTTGAGTGAAAAGTAATTTCATCACCTTCTAAATCCTCATGGTTAAACAAAACGTACGAAGCAGCTAGTGTTGCATGGCCGCATAAATCAACTTCTATGGTTGGAGTAAACCAACGGATGTGCAATTCACCCTTAACAGGGGTGATAAAGGCTGTTTCTGGTAGGTTGTTTTCCATGGCAATATTCTGCATTACACTTGAGGGAAGCCATTTGTCGAGTATAATTACGCACGCTGGGTTGCCTTTGAATAACTCAGAGGTAAAGGCATCGATTTGATAAATTGGGTAAGTCATATAATAGATGTTTTACGTGGTTTGTATTATCAAAATTAGTTGATAATCTTGTAAAGATGAAAATAGGCATTCTTTTTCATCCAAAAAAACTTTCGTTTTAGGTGTTTAAATTTAATTTTCACTGGCCACAGAGCCTGTCTCTCAGGATGCTGGCGAACTCGGCGGAATTAATTATCCTCTCCCCCTTAGTCGCAACGGGTTATGTGTGAAATAATTTCTATGGCTCGTTTAAAATGTTTCAATAAAATATTTTGGGATTCTGGTGGTAGATTTTTTTATGTCAATGTAAAAACATTGTATTTTAATCATATTGTGGTAACTTAAATGAATTAATATACGATAAATAGATAGAGTGAGTTTTTGTTAGGTGTTGATTTTGTGTGTTGTACAAAGTGGCTGATAGATAAGGTTTGTTCAGGGGGTCTTAATATACAGTTCATATTCAGGTATTATACACTTCATCCGTAAAGTTCACTTTTATACCAAATGATAACCAAAACTTAGTATCATGTTAGAGCATCAAAAGAAAGTATTAATAGGGGTGGCTAAATATCCGCATTTATTTAAAAAAGAGCTTGTTAAATCCTTTACGTGGCTTAATGTGAGTGAAATAAGAGAATTGCATTCATGGGTGAGCAAAGAGTTTGGTATGTATTACGATAATATGATTAATGAAGTTTTTTGTCGTGTTTCGGCATAATTGATTATTTCAGTAAATTTCAAATTGTAACACAAATAAATTTTGATATTAAAAAAAATATCTTAAAATTTGCATCTGCTATTAAACTATAAGCATAATGATAAAAATAATGAACAATACATGGTGGTGGCATTGGCTTTTTCTTAATTAGAGGAGGTGAACGCTACGCTATTTCAAAATATGATAAAAATGGCTTGCCGATAACCTCGGCAAGCCATTTTTTTTTATACTTCGTTTAAACATACTATAATACAATGAATTCTATAAATATTTCAAGCTCAGCAAAAAAAGTACCTGCAAATGTTGCCGATATCATTACACCGGTCAGTATATATTTAAAGTTACGCGATTTGTATCCCAATACTATATTACTTGAGGGTTCTGATTATCATGGAAACAATAACTCCCAATCATTTATTTGTTTTCAGTCTTTGGCAGAGTTCAGGGTAAATAAAGGAGTGGTGGAAATAACCCTGCCTGATGGAAGTATTGTTAAGGGTAAAGACCCGGAGAAAATGGATGTTCCTGCACAGTTGGATGCTTTTATCAAACAATTTAATGTGAAAGGCGCTGAAGAATTTGTTCATGTAAATGGTTTGGTTGGCTATGCATCCTATGATGCTGTGCAACACTTCGAATCCATTAAGTTTAGCAGTAAGGTGGATCAGGAATATGAAATCCCTGAGGTAAGGTATAATTACTATAAATATATACTGGCATTTAATCATTTTTCTAACCAGCTTAGTTTAATCGAAAATGTACCCGAAGGGCAAGAGAGTGAATTGGATGCTATAATGGATTTGTTGCATAACCGCACAGTTCCAAAATTTAACTTTCAACCAGAAAGTGATGAAACATCAAATGTTACCGATGAAGAGTATTTAGAGATGGTAAAAAAAGGAAGAGAACATTGTTATAAGGGCGATGTCTTCCAGATTGTGTTGTCGCGTCAATTCAAACGTAAATATACGGGCGATGAGTTTAATGTGTATAGGGCATTAAGAAATATCAATCCTTCCCCGTATCTTTTCTTTTTTGATTACGGAGGTTATAAAATCCTCGGTTCCTCACCAGAGGCTCAGTTGGTAATTGAAAACCGGGAAGCAACCATTAATCCTATTGCAGGAACGTTTAAGCGTACTGGCGATGATCTTAAAGACAGAGAATTAGCAGTAAAATTAAGTAACGATCCCAAGGAAAAT
>JBFHEL010000322.1:0-4755 GCA_041584155.1 Saccharicrinis sp. | reverse complement strand
CTGGTGCCGGACTGAGATTACGAGTACTGGAAAATGAAAAACTAAGTTTTAGAATTGATTACGGAGCTACCAACAGAGGCGATAGCGGTGTGTTTTTTACCCTCGGCGAAGCCTTTTAATCAAACATAGCTTTTATAAGCAAAACCTTCTCGCTGCATAGTGAGAATACTGAGAAACATAACCTCAATTAATTTAGATGTTGAACTAATTTATATAATTTTGGTTTATCTTTAAATACTTGAACATAATAAGAATGAAGCTTTCAAAGAAAACAGAATATGGTCTTAGGTTTTTACTGGCACTAGCTGAGTTAAATGCAGGTAGATTTATGGGTATTTATCAAATCTCATTACGTCATCATATTCCCATGAAATTTTTAGAGGCGATTGCTGTTTCCTTAAAAAAAGAAGGTCTGCTTGAAGTAAAAAAAGGAGCCGGTGGTGGATACTGCTTAAAATTGCCTGCTCATGAAATTTCATTGCTTCAGGTATACGAATGCCTGGAGGGTAACTATAAAAATGAGTTGGAGATAAAAGAGGAAGATAACAGCAATAAAAAAGCGGTTTATATCCTGATCAATCAAGTTAAATCAGATATGCATCATATATTGGCTTCAAAAACCTTAGCTGATATACAACGAGAATACAAAAACCTAAACGATAGTTTGATGTATTATATTTAATATCTGTTGGTAGTTGGAGCAAAGCGACATCCCGTGGCTTTATATTTAATTCCTGCGGGAAGGCAGTTGTCAGTAGAAAACTCAACGAATCATTAGGTACAGATCAACCGCAAACATCAAAGCTTAAAAAACTCAAAACTCTTCAACAAACGCTTTGATTCTTCTGATAATTTTTGTGAGTTTTGGGTCATCTCCTCCGACATCTTTGCATTATTCTGGGTTCCTGCATTAATGCTACTTAAAGCGGAGTTTATTTGATCTGAACCGGATTTAAGTTCCTGACTCGCCACACTAATCTCGTCCATCAGCTTCATGGTTTGCTCCATGGCCGGAATTGTTTTTCCCATTTTTTCATTCACTATTTGTGCCAATTGCAAATTACCCTCAGTAATACTTTTTATTTCATCAGCAGCAGTCTTACTCAGCAAGGCTAATTTCTTCACCTCTCCGGCAACTACAGAGAATCCCTGACCTGCCTTACCGGCTTGTTTGGCTTCTATAGTAGCATTAAGAGCTAATATATTAGTTTGTCCGGCTATATCGTCAATGATTTTAATTTTTTCGGCTATGGTAACAATGGCATCGTAAAGCTCTTTGGCTCCCTGAGCACTGTCCATAATATTCTGATTGGTTTGTATGGTGGAATTTTGCGTTTTGGAGGCATTCTCATAGGAAGAACTGATATTGGCATTCATCTGTTCCATCGAGGAAGAAATCTCTTCAATCGCTGCAGCCTGATCGACATTGGCATTGGTAAGTACCTTAGCCATATCATTGGATGCTGCCCCCATTTTACTCACCGACATAGCCGATTGACTGATATCGTTTAAAGTACCTCTAAGTATATCAGCTAAATCAATAATGCTGTTTTTAAGTTCTTTCAGTTCCCCCTTATATTTTTTACTGAAACTCAATTTATTGCTAGCATTCAAATCACCCCTTGAGAGTTCTTTTAAGTCTTTTACCAGGATATCAAGCGGAGTTCTTACCCATTTAGACACCAGATACAAAAGTACAATAGTCACTGAAATACCGGCAAAGGCCGCAACTCCATAGGAATAAGAATCAGGAAATGAATAATGCAATTTACTATTCAACATAGTGAAAAATACATTGATAATCCAAAGCAGCCCAATTTGCAGAAATATACTCTTTTTGAATAATAGTCTGAGTACAATAAAACTGATGGGAATAATTACCATGGTGGTAATTAATAATTTCACTAAATTAACCATAATAGCGTGTCTATCCTATTTCTTTTAAAAGATCGATGGTACGTGATAAAGATCACTTAGTTTCAAAAATCAAAGGGGAGTTAATTAAAATCGAAAAATAAATAAAATGGAATAGATTAGTTAACTATTCAATGCCTTTATCTACAAATACCATACTGTTTTAATAGGATAATGATAGAACCCCCTACAAAACGAAAATATATTTATCTAATTGTTTTTCAATTACATACAAAACAAAATTAACACAAGGATATATTAACCATATCTATTTAGTATGATTAATGGGATTTATTCACTTGTACAGGAATAATGGATCAGTTATGTTTGTATTCATAAGATTTAAATAACAAACAAATAAATAGAAATAACCATGAGTGGAATAGCTAAAAATGTAACTGAATTAATAGGAAATACGCCTTTGGTACAAATTAATAAATTAAACCAAGGAGGCGCACAAGTAATCGCCAAGCTTGAATTTTTCAATCCGGCAAGTTCAGTAAAGGACAGAATTGCATTGGCCATGATTGAAGATGCAGAAAGAAAAGGAGAATTAGATAAGGATACTGTTATTATAGAACCTACCAGTGGAAACACAGGTGTAGGACTGGCTTTTGTAAGTGCCGTAAAGGGTTACCGTTTAATCCTTACTATGCCTGAAAGCATGAGTGTGGAGAGAAGAAAATTATTGAAGAAATTTGGAGCAGAGTTGGTTCTTACTCCTGCCTCACAGGGTATGAAAGGTGCCATAGAAAAAGCAAGCGAATTGGCTGGCGAGCACAAAAAGTCTTTTATCCCACAACAATTCAACAACCCGGCTAACCCGGCTATTCATAAATGTACTACAGCCCAGGAAATATGGAAAGACACCGATGGAAATATCGATATTTTCGTAGCTGGTGTAGGCACCGGAGGAACAATATCAGGTGTGGGTGAAGAGTTAAAACTAAAGAATCCTGAATTGAAAGTTGTTGCGATTGAGCCAAATGACTCACCTGTTATTTCAGGAGGACAACCCGGACCACATAAGATACAAGGTATAGGTGCCGGATTCATCCCTTCTAACCTGCATACTGAAGTAATAGATGAGGTGATAAAGGTAAGTAATGAAGATGCCATTCATACCAGTCACGAGGCTGCATTGACCGAAGGTCTTTTGTGTGGATATTCTTCAGGAGCTGCACTTTGGGCCGCTATTGAATTATCGAAAAGAGCAGAAAACAAAGGAAAACGCATCGTGGTTCTACTGCCTGATACTGGCGAGAGATATTTGAGTAGTTTTGAAATTTAATCGACAAAAATAACTTATCTGGCAGTAGCTTAAATAACATCTCTTCCTTCAGACAGATCTGTTTAAAGAGCCATGTTATAGATAGGTAAATACAAATCAGATAAAAAATAAGCCTGAGTTCGATACCCATCAGAACTCAGGCTCTCCTTCCCAAAAAATTACAAAGAATCATATTTTATTTTACCGGGCCTTTATTCAACCGGTCAGTTTTTCTATTGCATTAACAGAAAATATCTGACCCGAATTTGAATAATACAGCCATTGGTGTATCATTTTTATAAGGTTGAATTATGTTTGAAGCGTTTAAAAATATTTTTACAGAAGAGCAGATCAAGGCTGCTAAAGAATTGTATAACGGCTTATCCGCAGAGCAACAAATGTGGATGGCAGGTTATCTGGCCGGCTTTAATCATTCAGGAGGTTTTTTAATGAACTCAGCACTTACCCATAAAGTGTCTGACAATACCCCTAAGGATAGCAGACAACCACAGACAGCCATTGATTTAACCATACTTTATGGCACACACACCGGTAATTCAAAACTGATAGCAGAAAAATTTGCTTTTATTGCGAAAGCACAAGGTATCCAAACCTCCTTATCCAGCCTGTCCGATTATCAAAACAGAAAGCTTAAGGAAGAAAAAAACCTATTGCTTATCGTTTCAACTCACGGAGAGGGAGAACCTCCTGCTGCTGCGGAAGATTTTTATGCCTACCTGTTTGGAAAAAAAGCTCCCCAGATCAAAGGGCTAAATTTTGCTGTTATAGGATTAGGCGACAGTAGCTATATTCATTATTGCCAGACAGGAAAAGACATCTTTAATCAATTAAAAACACTAGGTGCTAAGCCATTGCACGACCTAATAGAGTTGGATGTGGATTTCAACGATAAACTCGACCATACCCTATCTGAGCTGATTCAAAAATATACCTCCTCCAACGAAGCATCCGGGGTAAGAACTAACCCCGAATTAAAAGAACCAATACAAGAAGATACCAAGCAATGGACAAAGGCAGAAGTTCTGGAAAAAATTTTACTAAACGGTAAAGGATCTGAAAAAGAAACCTATCATTTTGAGTTTGATATTGAAGACACAAACCTTACTTATCAGCCCGGTGATGCCCTTGAGGTCATTGCCGAAAACAACAAGACTCTGGTAGAGGCCATACTCAATAAACTGGAAATAAAGGAAAACGAGTTAATTGAATTAGATGGGGAGTCCATTACCATTTACAAAGCATTGATCTCAAAACTGGAAATTACCACCATCACCCCTCAGGTATTGAAGAAATTTGCCGAATATGCTAAAAATGAAGAACTACACGGTATTCTGCAGGATGCAAATCGTTTAAAAGACTTTCTATACGGCATCGATCTTCTTGACCTGCTAAATACTTATCCTATTGAACTAACTGCAGATACACTGGGCAGCCTGTTAAGGAAACTTCCTGCCCGTTTGTATTCCATTTCCTCAAGCTACGATTACAATCCGGACGAAGTGCATATCACTGTTAGCAAAGTAAGCTATTCGTTAAATGACCGTGAACAT
>JBFHEL010000321.1:0-4757 GCA_041584155.1 Saccharicrinis sp. | reverse complement strand
CTGAGTTTGACTACAGCTTTTGGGTGTTGTAAAAAAGCTATCCGCCTGCTTTTTTTGCCTTATAGCCAGCTTTTACCAAAAGATCAAGTACTTTATCTCTAAAATCCCCTTGAATCATGATTTCACCATCTTTAACTGTTCCTCCAACGCCACATTTCGATTTAAGTTCTTTTCCTAAATCTTTCAAATCACTTTCAGTACCAATAAAGCCAGTAATTAGGGTAACGGCTTTTCCTTTACGTGCTTTTTTATCAAGCATTAAACGTAAATTTTGTTGTTGTGCAGGAAGCGTTTCTTCTGTAGCTTCTTCTTCGTATTGATATTCAAAATCGTTACTGGTAGAGAAAACGATTCCGTCTCTGTTCTTTCTGTTCTTTTTTGCCATAATGGATTTTTTCTCATGCAAAAATAAATATTCTAACCTGTTCACCAATAAATATTAAATTATAGTTATTTAAAAATAATAAACCAAGGTAATTTGCTTTCAATAATTAACTACTCAAAAAATACCAGGTAGGGTATTCTGTAAAATCATTGACTTATAGTGAATTAAAGTGATTGTTGTAGCAACTAATTGTTGTCAATGAAGAAGAATGTTGGAATTAGTAGTTGTAGGATATTATTAAAAGTTAGCTTTTTTGATCGAAATGGTGATTACTTTATTTTTTTATCACTATAAATAGTTAGCCGACATCAATTTTTCTTAAATATCGGGCTTTTACAATTTTTTTATGCAGATTCAATTATACTATTTACGGTTATGTGGAGAGGGTATGTGTTTTTTTTCTACTTTTGTCAGGTTTATGAAACAAGAATTAAAATTAAAAATGATTTTTGTAATAAATTCAATGTATTTTTAAAATAATAAAGAGTTGTTGAAAATAGATTGGACTAATATAGACTTTGTTCAGTCTTTGAATTGTTATTAAGCATAATGTATAAAATTATTGGAAAAACATTTTTCTCTGAAAATGTTGTAAAACTTGATATTGAAGCTCCCCGTATTGCGAAGGCACGTAGAGCTGGTCATTTTGTGATTGTGAAAATCGGTGAAAAAGGAGAGCGATTTCCGTTGACTATTGCAGGTGCCGATAGGGAAAAAGGAACGATCACTCTTGTTATTCAAAAAGTTGGTGTTTCTTCACGTAAACTGGCAGCTCTGGAGGTAGGCGATTCTATAACTGATCTGGTAGGTCCATTGGGACAGGCTACTCATATCGAAAATAAAGGAACAATTTTAGCCTGTGGAGGAGGAGTTGGTGTGGCTCCATTGTTGCCCATTGTTGAGGCTTATAAAAAAGCAGGTAACCGGGTGATTACTGTAATTGCTGCACGAAACAAGGATTTAATTATTTTAGAAGAACAGATTCGTGAGTATTCCGATGAGTTAATTATAATGACCGATGATGGCTCCTATGGAAAAAAAGGCTTGGTGACCGAAGGAATGGAAGAGGCTATTGCCAGAGAAAAAATTGATGAGGCTATGATTATTGGTCCGGCTATTATGATGAAGTTTGCCGCCTTAACAACAAAAAAACACAATATACCTACATTGGCAAGTTTAAATACCATTATGGTAGATGGAACAGGTATGTGCGGAGCCTGCAGAATTACTGTTGCAGGGAAAACAAAATTTGTATGTGTCGATGGTCCTGAATTTGATGCCCATCAGGTTGATTTTGATGAGATGTTACTGCGACTTAATGGTTATAAGGATCTTGAAAAACAGGCCGACGAAAGCTATTTAAAAAAGGAAAAGCAGTAATTGTTAATTAGAATTACATTTTACGTTTTATTGAAGAAACTTTATTCCAAAAATGGAAGAGCAAAATAATTACCTGAAAAATGAACGCGCTCAGGAATGGCGTGAGGAATTAAGAAAGAAATTAAAAAATAAAGAACGCACCCAATTAACAAGGGTTAAAATGAACGAAGTGGATGGCGCTGTGCGTATTCAGTCGTACATTGAGGTGAATAGTGGTTTAACCCTTGAGCAGGCTCAAAAAGAAGCCAGTCGTTGTGTCGATTGTGCTAACCCTACCTGTATAAGCGGTTGTCCTGTAGAAATTAATATACCTAAGTTTATTAAAAGAATTGAACAGGGCGAGTTTCTAGAGGCAGCTAAAGTATTGAAGGAAACCAGTACCTTACCTGCTGTGTGTGGTCGTGTTTGTCCGCAGGAAAAACAATGTGAGTCGCAGTGTTTTTATACACAAAAACTAAAAAAAGAGCCTGTAGCAATTGGTTATTTAGAGCGATTTGCTGCCGACTACGAACGGGAATCAGGGCAGATTTCCATCCCCCAGAAAGCTGCAGAAAATGGTATTAAGGTAGCATGTATTGGTTCCGGACCTGCAGGTCTTACTTTTGCCGGAGAAATGGCAAAAAGAGGTTATGATGTTACTGTTTTTGAAGCTTTACATGAGATCGGGGGAGTGCTTAAATACGGAATTCCTGAATTTCGTTTGCCTAACCATATTGTTGATGTGGAAATTGAAAGCCTGAAAAAAATGGGTGTTCAGTTTGAAACCAATTTTATTGTAGGTAAAACGGCCTCTATTGAAGATTTGAAGGAAGAAGGGTTTCAGGCCTTTTTTGCTGGTAGTGGTGCAGGCTTGCCTCGTTTTATGAATATCCCGGGTGAAAATTATATAGGAATACTGAGCTCAAACGAATATCTTACACGTATTAATTTAATGCATGCCGCCGACCCGGAAAGCGATACCCCGGTTGTAAGTGGTAAAAATGTAATGGTTATCGGAGGTGGTAATACAGCAATGGATTCGGTACGTACTGCCAAAAGATTGGGAGCCGAACGTGCTATAATTGTATATCGCAGAAGCATGGAGGAAATGCCTGCCCGTAATGAGGAGATTGAACATGCTAAAGAAGAGGGTGTTGAATTTATGACCCTTTGGAATCCAGTGGAGTATTTTGCCAACGAAAAAGGTCAGGTGAATAAAGTGAAACTTCAAAAGATGGAACTTGGTGAACCCGATGGTAGTGGAAGACGTCGGCCTATACCCGTTGAGGGTTCTGAAGAGTTGATTGATGTTGATACTGTAGTAGTTGCCGTAGGGGTTTCTCCAAACCCTATCGTGCCAGATTCGCTTCCGCAATTGCAAACTACATCCTGGGGAACCATTAAGGTCGACGAGAATTCTTTGCAGTCCTCTATTTCTGAGCTATTTGCTGGTGGCGATATTGTTAGGGGAGGAGCTACTGTTATTTTGGCTATGGGAGATGGTCGAAAAGCCGCCCTTTCTATGGATGAGTATTTGAAAAATAAATAAACCAATTGTGTAATCATTTAAACCTTTATAATGAAGCTATTGGAAACAAAATATATGGGTCTTCATTTGAAGAACCCAATTGTAGTGGGCAGTTGTGGATTAACATCTACCATTGACGGATTAAAACGGATAGCTCAAAGTGGAGCTGCTGCTGTTGTGTTGAAATCTATTTTTGAAGAAGAGATCATCAAAGAGCATGAAGATACCCTAAAGAAGAGCCTGGGCTTTCAGGATAATAACCTGGAATTTCTTGATTATTTCGATTATCAACTGAAGGATGATGTGCTGAAAAAAACAGCATCCTTAGTTGAAAGAGCAAAAAAAGAAATAGATATACCTATTATTGGTAGTTTAAATTGTGCTTTCTCGGGTGAGTGGATGTCCTATGCCAAACAGCTTGAAAAAGCCGGAGTGGATGCGCTTGAACTCAATGTGTTTAAATTACCTTTTGATGTTAATATGGAGTGCGATGCGCAAGAGAGATTGTATCTGTCCATTATTGAAAAAGTGAAATCTCAGGTTTCAATACCTGTGTGTGTTAAAATAGCTCCATATTCCTCAAATCTGGCTGCTATGATTAAAAGAATGGATGATGCCGGTGTAAATGCGGTAACCATGTTTAATCGCTTTTATAATGTGGATTTCGACATTATGACCGATGAGGTGAAGGCAGGAGATCCTTATTCCTCAGAAATGGATTACTTTAATACCTTACGTTGGATATCTATAATGTCGGGTAAAGTAAAATGCGACTTATCAGCCAGTACAGGTATTCATTCTGCCGAAACAGCTATTAAAATGATTATGGCAGGAGCAACAACGGTTCAGTTAGTTTCCAAATTATATAAAGATGGTATTGGTTCAATAGCCGGTTTGCTAAAGAACATAGAGCTTTGGATGGATAGAAGAGGCTATTTAAGTATTGATGAGTTTAGAGGTAGTGTACATCATGAGCCAGAAGAAAATGCTGAAAAGTTTGAGCGTGTGCAATTTATGAAATATTTCTCGGGACACAATCCTCAGCAGATACTATAACGCCATATAATGGCACTTCCCTTTTTGTCTGAGCAAAAAGGGAAGTACTACACTGCAGGTGCAGGGATGGGGATTTATTAGTTACTTCTCTCTCTCCATCGTTAGCCAATGGCAGTCTGCGGTATTATTAAAATCAAATTTTTTAGTAATGACTTTTTATGTCAATTTTTGCTCTGCCTTAACTTCGTTTTTATGGTCGTTATCGAGTATTCAATTACTGCCTTTTAATTAAGAGAAAAGAAGGACCCGAATATATGGTATAGTGATAATAAACTATCATATTAAATGTCCTCTGAACTGCAAATTTTCTGCAGTTAAAAATTTGTACTCTGCAATAAAATAACTACTTTTGCGCTCGCATTAAATAATTTAATTTTTTAAATATGTTGAATCATTATGAAACCGTTTTCATTTTGACTCCCGTTTTAT
>JBFHEL010000320.1:0-4759 GCA_041584155.1 Saccharicrinis sp. | reverse complement strand
CCTTTCCCCTTTATCCTTGAAACCTTTTTTCCTTATCATAAACTTTGTGATTGCTGATGGCAGTTTATCGCCAATGTTCATTAATAATCAGTATTAAAATCTATTGGATTAATACATACTAATATGTATATTTGTTTATATCCGATAGTTAATTATACATCCATTTAAATACTTTTTAAGGATGAAAGATGACCCTAATCAGAACGATGAGTTAGCCTTGCTAAGAAGACAGCTTGAAAAAGCTAAAGAGAAATTGCTGGTTAATGAAAAATGGCAACAATTTTTTCTTAATGACTCACCTGTTGCATTTCAAGCCCTTGATAAAGAAGGAAAACTACTAGAGGTGAATCAAGCGTGGTTGGAAACTTTAGGTTATACCAAAGATGAAGTTATCGGACATTGCTTTGTTGATTTTTTAGCTGATAATGTAAAAGATAATTTTTTTACTCAATATATGCTTTTTAAGGAAAAAGGCGAAGTATGTGGCGTGGAATTGGAAATGATCAGAAAAGATGGGTCTTCCGTTTTTGTTTCTTTCAATGGGCATATCTTAAGTGATGTTAAAGGGAAGTTTCTGCAATCAAATTGTTATGTTCAAAATGTTAGCGAGGTAAAAAAAGCTGAGCAGGCCTGTCTGCAAAGTGAAGAAACAGCCAGAGTGCTATTGAATGCCTCTAAAGAGTCGGCTTTTTTATTAGACGTAGAAGGTCGTTTTATTGAAATGAATGAGATTACTGCTCAGCATTTAGGTTCTAAAACGGAGGATTTAATTGGTAAATCTGTTTTTGATTTTCTGCCTGAAGAGGTAGTGGAAGATAGAAGGATGAAATTTCAGGAGGTCTGTCGTAGCGGAAAATATGCTCGTTTCATGGTTAAGCATGAAGAATATGTGTTAGATAGTCATATCCATCCCATATTTGATGTAGACGGGAATGTATATCGTTTAGCTGTTTTTAGTAAAGATATAACAGTCCGTTTTAAAAAAGAAGAATACACCAAACAGCTTAGCAGACTTAATGAAAAGTTGCTGGTAATGGATGAGTTATCAGACAAGCTAAAGGTAATCACTAAAGGGGTGGTGGAATTGTTTGAGGCTTATTTTGCCAGGATTTGGCTGGTGAAACCATGCGATAGAGACGAGCAATGTATTTACTGGAAAGGAAAAGTAGGTGGCGTTGAATGTAAAGATCACAAGGATTGTCTTCATCTAATCGATAGTTCAGGTCGGTATACTGATTTAAACGGCGCGCATAGCCGCATTCCTTATGGCTGTCTTAAAATAGGTGAAATATTGGCTGGAGAAAATACTAAGTTTATCACCAATAATATTTATGAGGAGCATTACGATGTTGATGAAAATTGGGCCAGAGAAAATGGATTGCAATCTTTTGCAGGATTTAAACTACTCTCGGAATATGGTAAACCGGTAGGTGTATTTGCTTTTTTTTCGCGCAAAAAGATAGGTCATACAGAAGAAAACATGTTGGATATATTAGCTAATACATGTTCCTATGTGATTCAAAATTTTTTGAAAAAAGAGGCACTTCGTAAATCAGCATTGAGCCTTGATGAGGCTGTTAAGGCAGCTAATGTGGGCTTGTGGGAATGGGACTTGAAAACCAATGAGGTTATTTTTTCTGCAGTATGGAAAAAACAATTGGGCTATGAAGAGGATGAAATAATTGATGATTTTAAAGAATGGGAAAGTCGGGTGCATCCTGATGATTTAGAGTTGGTTAATAGAGAAGTTCATCATTGTATCAACCATCATTTAAGTAATTTTGAAGTAGAATACAGGTGCAGACATAAAAATGGTGAGTACAGGTGGATACTGGCCAAATCTAGCTTAATAAGCAATAAGCAAGGTGATCCCGAACGATTCATAGGTTCTCATTTGGATATTACCGATTTTAAAAAGCAGGAAGATCTGCTTAAAGAGGCTAATGAAACAAAGGATAAGTTTCTATCTATTTTGGCTCATGATTTAAAAGGACCTATTGGTAGTGTGTCGGAAACAACAAAAGTGATTTTAGATAATATTGATGATTTCTCGAAGGAATATCTTGAGAAATTTATTAGCGTGTGCAATAGAACCTTTAGTAACGTTTATAAATTATTAGATGATTTATTGGCCTGGTCAAGAGCGCAACGGAACCTTATTGTTTATCACAAAGAACCCTTTGACCATTTCTCTTATTTTAATAATGTATTGCATTTGTTTAAACCAATGGCGGACAATAAATCTATTACGATAGACATAGTGATGAATGAAAAAATGATAATCGAAGCAGATAAGGAAACCTCCAATATTATTTTACGCAATCTGGTGTCGAATGCCATTAAATTTACTCCCCAAAATGGAAGCATTAGGATATCCGGTGAAAAATTTTTAAAAGAGAAAAAAGAATATGCGAAAATTAGTATTCAGGATTCAGGCATTGGAATGCATGCAGATAAGATGAATAAATTATTTAAGGTAAATAAAAAAATTTCGAGTGCTGAAGGAACAGATAATGAAAAAGGAACAGGCCTGGGTTTGATTCTTTGTAAAGAGTTTGTAGAGAAGAATGGCGGTGAAATATGGGTGGAGAGTGAAGAAAACAAAGGTTCTACTTTTTATTTTACCTTGCCTTTAGCCGTAACCAGAATTGTTTGATGTAACTGTATTTTGACACCCGAAAGAGATTTTTTACTTTTACACAAAATCTATTCTTCCAGCTTTTATGTGTCGTTTAAAATTTGTTGTCTTTTTCTTTTTTTGCTGTTCACAAGTATTTTCTCAATCCGAAGACTTATTTGAAAAACTGGATAATACTATCAAAAATGAATGGTACCATGTGCAGCAGAAAGAGCAGGTATTGGATTCATTAAAGAAGGAGGTTCTTTTACACCAAACTAAAGGTAAGGAATGGGATAGGTATGCTTTATACCGGCAAATTGCCTCGGCCTATACGGTTTATATGTTTGATTCGGCTATGACTTATTACCGCAAGGCCATAGATCTGGCTTATCATATACATCATCCTCAGGCTATTGCTGAAACTCAATCGGCATTTGGCTATTTACTGGTTTCAGTAGGTTATTATCAGGAAGCTATTGATTCACTGAATAAAGTGGAGGTGTCCATGTTAAATGAAACACAGTTACAAGAGTATTTTAGCCATAAAGTGAGGGCTTATTATGATTTGGCCGATTATATCAATGATGATTTTTATTCGCCCGATTACCGCAATATAGCTCATGCATATGTCGATTCGGTATTAAAATATGAGGTAAAGGGTACCATTAGGCCTGTGATGATAAAGGCTTTGCGTTACCTGGTCAGGTGGAATCCTGATTCTTCGGCCTATTATTACAATTATGCCCTTAATCATCTTCAACCAACCCTCCATCAACAGGCTATGATCCATGCTGGTTTGGGCTATATCGATTTAGAACAGGGGAGAGTGCAAGCGGGAGAGACTCATCTGATTGAATCGGCAATAGCAGATATTAAAACGGTGACTAAAGAAGCGACTTCTTTAATGACTTTAGCGCGTTATCTGTTTAAGCAGGGAGAGGTGCAAAGAGCCTATAAGTATATATTGCTGGCACAGGAAGATGCTGCCTTTTTTGGCTCCAAGCAACGCTTACTGCAGGTTTCCGATATCTTTCCGACTATTGAGGGAGCTAAATTATTGCAGGAGGAAAAGAAAAAGGATAAGGCCATTCGTTTGGTGTGGTTCGTTTCTTTGTTAACAATAGTGATTGTTTTATTCTTAATTATCGTGTACCGGCAGCTGTTTAACCTTCGTAAAATATGGCTTATCATCCATAAGAATAATAAGGAGCTGACTCACCTCAATGAACGGCTTCAGGAAGCCAATAAGATTAAAGAAAAGTACATTGGCCATTTTTTTAATACCAGTTCAAAGTATATTCAAAAACTCGAAACCTTATCTGATGCTTTAAACAAGTTGCTGGCATCCAATAAACCCCAACAATTAAAATTGGTATTGAAAGAGATTAAGCCTAAAAAAGAGCGAGAACAACTTTTCCATAATTTCGATGAAGTGTTTTTATCCCTTTTTCCTGACTTTATTGATTGTGTAGATGCCTTGCTTGATCCGGAGAATAAATATATGCTAAAGCGCGGTCAATTACTTAATACTGAGCTCCGTATTCTGGCCTTAATTCGTTTGGGAATAAGTGATAATGAAACCATGGCCCAGGTGCTGGGCGTTTCTATAAATACCATCTATACCTACAAAACCAAGGCTAAAAATAAATCAAAACTAAACACAGATGTTTTTTTTGCAAAGCTTAATGAAATTAAGTCTGTTTAAAGCCTGCATTACTTAATATTAGCCTTATCCTATGCTTCCACCTTTGTTAGTCCCCTAAACAATACTCGTTTAGCCGGACAGACCATTATTCGGCAGTTAATAAGTAAAGTAGAAGAAGGCTTGCTTTACTCGTGTCTGCTTACTATTTAATTTTATTTTCGAAATAGAATCCAGCCTTTTTAAAAGTTGGTATCATAGCTTTTACACAAATAAATAGGTGTGTAAAGGCCAGGAGATGCTTTGTTTCTGTAAGGCCTAAATTTCAATACACTTATTTAGGTGGTTAGATGGTATATAATTTTGATAAATGAGTATAGGTGTTCAATAGTTTTTTAGTAATTATGTGGCAGTAAATAAAATCACTTCCCTAATGAATTTGTAACTGGTATGCAGTGCCGCTTACTGACAAAGGGTAGCGGTATTTATTAGTTGGG
>JBFHEL010000319.1:0-4830 GCA_041584155.1 Saccharicrinis sp. | reverse complement strand
GGCTGCCGTGATATGTACCCGTAACATATTTTCTTGTTCCTTATAGTCTTTTTCAAAAAACCCATCTCTACAACCATAGCCTGCATTATTCACAAGCAAACTAACCACTTCTAATTTATCTATAGCCGACAGCAACCCTTCGAACTGTTGTGGATGATTAAAATCGGCCACAACAGTTTTTACTCGAATAGCATATTTATCTTCCAACTCCTCTTTTAAGCTAAACAAACGCTCTTTTCTACGTCCTGTAATTAATAAATCTGCTCCCATCCTGGCAAGCAGTCTGGCATAGGCCATTCCCAACCCACTCGTAGCTCCTGTTATTACTGCAATCTGTTTATCCATTTATCTGAGACCTTTTTTTTCAAATACCCTTCGCAAAGCACGATGTTTATTTGTAACTCAATAACCTTGTTAATTTATGCTCCTACTATCTTAGTCCTTTCAATATCCCCAATTCAATTATTCATTGACCACAACCAATTTATCTTCTTTGGATTTTAATTCCCCAAAACTTTTAGCCTCAATATCATTACTTTTCAATAACTGCTCTACTTCGGCTATAGAATCCGGCTCAACAGCTATCAATAAGCCGCCACTGGTTTGCGGATCGCAAAGGATATTTTTATACTCATCCTTCATCATTTGTATTTTATCGCCAAAGCTATCCCAGTTTCTAAGCGTACCCCCGGGAACACAATTCTGTGCCAGGTAATCATCCAGCATATCAAATTTTGGCACATCACGATAGCTGATATGGGCTGTTAACTGACTCCCTTCACACATCTCGCGCAAATGCCCCAGAAGTCCAAAACCCGTAACATCAGTCATGGCTTTTACGCCGGGTATTTCAGCCAACTGAGCCCCAATTGTATTGAGCTTACTCATATTATCCGGCGCCACATGCTGATGTTCGCATTTTAGTACACCTTTTTTTTGCGCTGTTGTTAATATCCCCACGCCGATAGGTTTGGTAAGATACAAATGACAACCCTTCGTTGCGGTATTATTTTGTTTTAACTTACTCAACTCCACTTTACCGGTTACCGCTAAGCCAAAGATAGGCTCAGGGCTATCGATACTATGCCCTCCTGCTAAAAGAATACCAGCTTCCTTACATGCTTCACGGCCTCCATCTAATACCAAACGGGCTACTTCAGGTGAAATTTTATTCACGGGCCACCCTAATATAGCAATAGCCATCAAGGGCTTACCTCCCATGGCATATACATCACTAATGGCATTTGCAGCAGCAATTTTGCCAAAGGAAAATGGATCATCTACAATAGGCATAAAAAAATCAGTAGTACTAATCACCGCAGTACCATCACCCATATCATACACAGCAGCATCATCGCGGCTATCGTTGCCTACAATTAAACGATGATCTACAATAGGATTAACATTACTTACCAGCATAGCATCCAACACCTTGGGTGATATTTTACAGCCACATCCGGCACCATGACTATATTGGGTTAGTTTTATATTTTCCATTCTTCTTGATTATAAAATTCCTGATTCTATTCTAAATCTAAATAAATAATGTTATTTAATTGACCATGGTTTCTGAAGCCTGTAAACTCTCAATATGCTTCTTAATAAGTTTAGCATTGGCATCCGGGTCAGCATCTAACAGCTCTATCTTTATTATTTTATCTTTATCTCTGCGCAACACCCCCCTAAGATAGCTCTTATCGTAATAATTAAGAGTAAGCATGGCAACCTGAAAATAATCTTCATTCGCCAAAGCTTCCAAAGCCTGTTTGGTTACCAGGCCACCTAAACGCTTCTCAATCCTTAAAATCCCTGCTTTAATCAATTCGTTATCAAAACCAGCATAATCCTTCACCAGAACATTGGCTCTTAAATCCTTAGGCACTTCTAAAAAATAAACACACCCTTCTCTTAACTTAGTGTATAAATTCATGGGTAACTTTACGCCCCCTATATTATGACTCTCGTCTTCAATATATACCGGTTTTGAATAGTCGAGCTGCGACCAATTGATAAACAAATTATTTTCAAACTGCTCAACAGTAGGTTGTATGGTCTCACCAATAGCACCAAAGGCTGATCCTTTATGATGAGCCAGCCCCTCCAGATCAATCACCTGACAGCCCAGTTTTTGTAATGAGCGAAGAATATGCGTTTTACCACTTCCCGTGTATCCGCCAATAATCTTTAAATCAACCTCTTTATCAAATGTATCCAGCACATGATTTCGAAACGACTTATACCCCTTGTCAATCACCATCACGTCCTCAAAACCATTATCCTCCAGGTGTTTTGCAAAGGCATGACTGCGCATCCCTCCTCTCCAGCAGTGTACCACAACCTTTTTATTGGGCGCCACCTGCAGTGCTTGCTCAATAAAGGCATTTAATTTAGGCGTTACATAAACGTACCCTACTTCTATGGCTTTCTCTTTCCCTTCTTGCTTATAAACAGTGCCAACATGTGCTCTTTCCTGATTATCAAAAAGAGGTATATTAATGGCTCCGGGAATATGTCCCTTCTCAAACTCGCCGGGCGAGCGAACATCAATGATGGGATAATAATTAAACGCTGAGAAATATGTTTGGATGCTTATGTCTGTCATAGCCACAAATGTAAGATTTTTGATTCATAATATTCATCATTTTGCTTTATGATTACAAAGTGAAAAATAAAGTGCAAAAAAGAATATGCCATTCTTTGATGCTACCTTTTATGGCTACTATATACACCTGGTTTTATTCCAATAATCCTCTGCATTGATTTTAACCCTCTCATTGATTATTCATCAAAAAGCATATACTTTCGACTGATGGCTCATATCTTTCGACGTTATTAACTTTCTACTTTACAACTATTATCTATCTTTGCAAAAAAAACAACCATGACACATAAAAAGGTAAGAGTAAGATTTGCCCCAAGTCCAACAGGACCATTACATATTGGGGGTGTGCGTACAGCTCTTTTCAACTATTTATTTGCTAAAAAATACAATGGAGATTTTATACTTCGCATTGAGGATACTGATCAGACTCGTTTTGTAGAAGGTGCAGAAGCTTATATTAATGAGTCATTGGAATGGCTTGGAATGAAGATAGACGAAGGTGTTGCTCAGGGTGGAGCATATGGCCCTTATAAGCAGTCGGAAAGAAAAGAGGTTTACGTTCAATATGCCGATCAACTTATTAAAGATGGATGGGCTTACTATGCCTTTGATACCCCTGAGGAGCTGGAGGCTTTGCGAGAAAAGGCAGAAGCTGAAAAAACACGCTTTTCCTACGACATGAATACCCGAAATAGCCTTAGAAATTCCTTATCCCTTTCTGCTGAAGAAGTGGAGGACCTAAAAGCGCAGGGGCTTCCATATGTGGTTAGATTTAAGATGCCTGAAAACATGGAGATATCTGGAGTTGATATCATCAGAGGTGAAGTAAAGTTTAATACCGCTATTTTAGATGATAAGGTAATCTTTAAATCAGATGGCTTACCCACTTATCATCTGGCCAATGTTGTGGATGATTATTTAATGAAAATTACACATGTCATTCGCGGTGAAGAATGGCTTCCTTCGCTGCCTTTACATATCATGCTGTATAAAGCCTTAGGTTGGGAAAACGATCGTCCCGAATTTGCTCACCTACCGCTCATCCTAAAACCTACCGGCAAGGGAAAATTAAGCAAACGCGACGGGGATAAGGCAGGATTTCCTGTATTCCCATTAGAATGGACATCTCCGGAAGGAGAAATCGCATCGGGATATCGCGAGTCTGGTTATGTGCCTGAGGCCGTAGTCAATTTACTGGCTCTTTTAGGTTGGAACCCGGGAACAGAGCAGGAAGTATTTTCTATGGAACAGCTGATTGAGTCCTTTTCTATTGAACGAGTAAATAAAGCCGGTGCCCGTTTTGATCCGGAAAAAGCAAAGTGGTTTAACCATCAGTATCTCACAAATATGAGCGATGAAGATTTGGCAGCCATGTTTGTGCCTGTTTTAAAGGAGAAGGGAATAGATGCGGAAATAACTTTTCTTACAAAAACAGTAGGCATGGTAAAAGAACGTATTAGCTTTGTGTCAGATCTTTGGGATCAGCTCTCTTTTTTCTTTATGGCACCAGCAAACTACGACCCCAAACCCGTTAAAAAACAGTGGAAAGGTGATGTGCCTGCTTTCATGAGCGAATTACCCGAGATATTGCAGAAGGTTACAGACTGGAAAGCGGAACTGATTAAGGAAGCAATTGCCAAACAAATTGAACAAAAAGGACTGGGATTTGGCATGGTGATGAATGCTTTCAGACTCACCCTGGTTGGCGGAAGCTTTGGTCCTGATTTAATGACCATAGCCGAGTTGCTTGGACAAGAAGAGGTGATTGCACGAATTCAAAAAGCAGTTACCAAACTGGCTTAAGCTTAAGAAGTAAATGACTATATTGGGCTGGCATAATTGTTGTTGCTCAGGAATGATTTTTTTTGTTAATTGCATATTAATTAAATATTATAGAGAATGACTAAAATGAAATTTTTTATTGCTGTATTGGCAGGGTTATTATTCATAAATACAGCTAATGCACAGGAGGAAGAAAGTCCTGCTATGAATAGCTTTACTTTTTCTAACGATTTAGTATCCTGGTGGCTTGGTGGCTACGATTTTGAGTTCGGTTATAACTTTGGAAAAAACAGAGTGGCTTTAACCTTTAATGGATTAGAAGTACCTGACTCCTACAGCTCACAGGATGGTTACACTGTAGATTATCATTATTTTGGTGCTACCTATTCAAGATTTATCAATAATTATCAAAGAGGTTTTAATTATGGGGTAAGCTTTGGCTATGT
>JBFHEL010000318.1:0-4832 GCA_041584155.1 Saccharicrinis sp. | reverse complement strand
GCTTTATTACACCATTAATAAAATTTCTAGGACAATAAGGCTAAACAAACTTATGCCATTTAATACCATTAGATGAGACTAACAGAAGCCGCACTTTAAAGTGCGGCTTTGTTGTTTTATATACAGACCAGAGGCCTTATGCGTTATACGGCGTAGACAGAGGCATACGCCCAACGATTTACATTATTTACTTGCTACGTTTAGCGAGGGGGTAAACTATTAATCTGAACATATAGAAATTAGATAATCTCCTATACCATCACACTTATAATATCCTTTCAACCTATGCATACCTAAATACGAAGGCCCCCATAATACGACTACATCTCCATAGTTATCTGTCCTAATAATGTTAAAGCCAGGAATCGCTTCTCCTTCTTTATATATTTTTAAATGCCATCTTTTTCGTACAGATAACCTTATGCCATTTAAATCAATCTTTTGCGACTTATTTAATGATAATAGCAAGGTTTTTATTTTATGTGAATCTTTAATCAAACAATTACCTACGCTAATACTATCTACAATATTTAATTCCTTATTGTAAAGAATAATGTTTTCTAGCTTACTTGTTGAATTGTACGAATAATCTTGTTTGAATACTTCTTTAATAATCAGGATAAAAACTATAACAATAAAAGGTATATAAAAACGCTTATCCATGTTCTATGAAAATTAAGTTAGTTTCCACTGGACCATAACAAAGTGGAGTTTCCTGACATATTGGAATAGGTAATTGGTAATGGTCTAGCCGAGTAAAATTTTTGAGCACACTGATAAACAATTTCTCCTCTATTAACACTCTTTCCTGTTACAACAGAAACACCAACGTCACCATATCCATTTGACACAACATTTGATGGTCCACTAAATGCATTCCTATCAAGTGGAACTCCAGAATTATAATTTACTGCTCCTGAAGCTACACTCCCCCATACTAAAATTAAAATTGTTATTGCTTTCCATTTCTGCCGCATAAACATTTAATGTACCAGCAACAACTCGCTTTCCTATTCCGACTACATCTATAGATATTCCTGTACCTTTAGGTCCTATTGCAATTTCTACAGATGCGCTCATCATAACTGAATCCACAACCAAAATTGCATCCCAAAGAACGTTTAACTGATTCTAAAATAAAGATTATTCTTCACTTATTTTCTTTTTCTGATAAAAGAAAAAGTTTAAAGACTTTTTTAATAAAAATATTGCTGCTTTATAAACAGCCGGGTTACAATTATTGCGATAAGTGAAGGCAAAAGCAAAATTCATTTTAATTATGCTGAGCGTAGCAATAATCAGGCACTAAACCCTCACAATATAAAACAAGCGCCACACTTTTTACAATGTGGAGCTTGTTGTTTTATGCTCATGCTACTTATTGCACAGCCTGTTCCGCCAAAGCGGAAGTTTGCAAAACCGCACTAACAGCCGTCTTTAGTGATTTACATATTCGAGCCTACGGGGGCTGCAAGTCCGCGCGAGCTGGAATTTACCAAAAGACTTATTATTATTCTAATTTGTACTTTACACTTAAGGTAACTAGTACATTTACCTTTTTACCACCTTTCTTACCTGGTATCCATTTGGGCATTTGATTAACAATTTGTTCTGTTTCTTTATCAAGTTTCTTATTAATGCCTTTTATAATTTTAAAACTTCCAACATTCCCCAACGTATCTATGATTATTTGATAATATAAATTCTTGCAATTATCTTCTTTCTTATCACAAATTGGGAACGATGAAGTTTTCTTATAAAACTCAGTCAATGCTTTTCTTCCTCCTTGAAACTCTGGCTTCTGTTCTACATTAACAAAAACCTTCGATTTACTTGTTTCCGAGGGGTTAACTTCTACTATCACACTTTCTTGTGCTTTTAATTCCATTAAACCTAATGTTAAAACCACTAAAAGCAATACAGCTCTACACATAATATATAAACTTTAGCTTCTGTTAAAATTTCTAACCTTATTATTCTCCTCTTTATTTATCGTACTATATATGAGTGATATACCTAAGATGGCAACAGGAATAAGATATCGAGAACTTGATTGATGAATTGCATAGTCCCATAAAAAATAAATTGCTAAAACGATAAGTACAAGAACAACAACAAAAGAAACCAAACTGACAATTCCTTGCTCTGCTTTAATATCATTAATTTTATATTTCTTTTTAGTCTTACAGCTCTTGCAAGTCAATTCAATCTTTTCTCCATATTTCATTTTTAGTTCAATCCTATCATTAGCCATAAGGCTTAACATATTCCTTTTTGAACATTTTTTACAATACACAACCAATCGCATAATTCTTAGTTTGTTTCATTCTCCATACAATAGTTTTTTACGTTCCTTAGCCATTTGTTTTACACTTTTACCACTACCTTTATTTGCGTGTTGATATCGGTTCCAACGGCTTTTAATAGGACTTTCAACTTTATTGAAATCAGGATTAAAATGGGGGTTTTTAGTAGCTCCTGACAAGGCTCTCTGCCCATCGGATAATATATCTCTATCCCCAGGTAGTAACTCAGGCATATAATATTCAGCTCCAAACCAAAAGGATTTGTTAGTACCCCATTTTCGAATATAATCCTTATACTCTGATCTTAAAGCAAGAGGTTTGGCTTTTCCACTTGCCTCCCAACTAGCAACTGCTCTTCCCATTCCTGATCCTTTCAAGTGATGTCGAACTTTTAAATCTGCAGCTGTATATTCATATCCTGATTTAGAATTATAATCTGCCGATAATCCTTGCATTGGATCATATGAAGAAACTAAAGTCCCCCTTCTTGTATGGGTAACAAAAACTGATTCACCATCAACTACAACAGAGAGAGCATCGTCTCCCGTCATAATAGCAGAACCATCTTCATTTACAAAATTTACTATTTGCTGCTCATTACCTCCAACATCACTAATCATAGCTAATTCTTGATTTGCAATATTATATGTATATGTTGAGTACCCATTAATATCAATATTCAGTATAGGATTGTTATTTGCATAATGATACGGAGACCATTCAGAGAAGTCTTCAGCAAACCTATCTTGTGTAGTAAAACGAGCTAAAGCAGCATCATAGAACCGTGCCCCGTAATCGTACCAATTCCCTTTTCTCCGCTACTCAAAAAGTCAATTTACCGTTATACTCCTTCGTAGCATTCTACGAAAAACAATTTCAATATAACGATTTATTCTAAAATTACTCATCGTAATAAATCTTAATAAACTCTTTTATCGTTGTATTCATCATAACTTCTTTAATAAAAATATTGCTACTCTATAAGCAACTTACAATTATTGCGTTTAGTAAGAGTAGAGACAAAATTTACTTTGGCTATACCGAGCTTAGCAATAATCAGAAACAAAACTACCACATAAAACAAGCGCCACACTTTTTACAATGTGGCGCTTGTTGTTTTTATGCTCATGCTGTTTATCGCACAACCTGCTCCGCCTTAGCGGAGGTTTGCAAAACCGCACAAAAAGCCGTCTTTAAGGATTTACATACCCGAACCTGAGGTATGAGATGCATCTTTACTTATTAAAGCATTAAAAAAATTTTTTCTTTTATTATAGGTATAAACACATTTTAATGTATCATCATTAATATAAAAATTAATTATATCAAACCTTGGAGCTAAAATAAATCTTTTATGTTCTTTGTTTAGTGAATTAATAAGATCTAAGGATTTTAATGTGTCTATATTTAAAATTATTTTATTTTCATCAATGCTCCTTTTATAAGTGCCTGTTGCAAAATGAAAAATTATATCTTGATATTTTTCGTAATAAAATAAAGAATCTGATAATGAAATAATTATTTCACTATCTTTTTGTACTGCAACATATTTACAATAATCTTTTGAGGATTTCCAATTCATTATATCATGTTGAAAAACAGATATAAAAAAAAGGATACAAAAAAAATAATAGTCTCATTTCTCAATTATTTTTGATTTCTTAACTCTTCCTCAGCTTGATCTCCCTTTTCAAAAGCTTCATCCTCAGCATCAGGTCGATTGGTATAATAATTCTTGTCCTTTCCGGGATTTCCATTCTCGTCAACCTCTGTTGCATCATATCCCTCCTGATTGCCTTGAACTCCTTCGTGAACTTCAGTATTATGGGTTTTATAATCAATCTCTTTATCTATAACATCCATATCAGTTACACCCTCCATTTCATTTTGTGCAGTAGTTTGCATTTCGATTTGGTCTGTATTAATAATTATATGTTTCTCAGATTTATCATTTTGTTCCCATAAACCAGTTTCCTTATTAAATGTATTATGTTCCTTAAAATTAGATTCACCTGTTTCTATAATAGAATTATATTCAGATCCTGAGACTTGCTTACCCATAGCATTACCTAAATGATAATGGAGGTTCTCATCTGATTCATCTATATAATGAAAATACACTTTTGCTTTTTGTCTTCTCAATTCTCTTAATACCTTTCTGCCTGTTTTTGTTCTTTTTACAGATTTTATATATCTTTTAGTATCAGCTGATTTTCTGTCTCCAATCTTTCTTCCATCAATATCATTAAATCTAATAGGATTATTATATGAATAATGATACGGACTCCATTTTTTATATTTCTCTGCCAACGGGTCTACAACATGCCACCTCCCAATCTCTGCATCATACATCCTGGCGCCATAATCGTACCAATCCAATAAACAAAAAAAAAGGCAGCCATAAAATGACTGCCCTTTATATTTTAGATAAGCAAATTACTTACTGAACAATAGACTTGAAAGTCGCATCTTCGAAGAATTTACCAAACTCCATATCTTTAACAGCAACTGCTTTTAAAGAGCTAT
>JBFHEL010000317.1:0-4848 GCA_041584155.1 Saccharicrinis sp. | reverse complement strand
ACCGTCCGTAATCTCGATCATGGAGAGAATATATTAACATGGACAATTAATTATGAAGGTTGTCAGTCTGTTAGTGAGATATCAGTAACCAATAATAAACCATCTGATGCCGATGCCGGTGATAATAAGGATACTTGTGAAGATTCTGCTATTCTTAGTGCTTCCTCTCCTGAAGTAGGTACAGGTCTCTGGACTATTGTTTCCGGAGGTGGAACCTTCGAAGATGATACAGATCCTTCTTCTACTGTCGATAATTTAAAATTTGGTTCAAATATTTATCGATGGACAGTAACTAATGAAGATTGTACTTCCTATGATGATGTTGAAATTAGTTACAATTTTATTGAAGCAACAGTTGGTGATGATCAGGAAATTTGTGCCGACAATACATTCCTGAATGGAAATAATGCTTCTCCAGGTGTGGGAACCTGGTCGGTTGTAGGCGGTGCAGGGGCTGCTTATTTTGCAGACTCAAATGATGCTACTACCGAGGTATATGACTTGTCCAAAGGAAGTAATGTTTTAATGTGGACAATAGAATACGAAGGCTGTACCAGCTCTGTGGAAGTTACTATAACCAATAATACACCAAGTACTGCCTATGCGGGTAATACGCAAGAGTTATGTACCGATGCTACTACGCTTGATGCTACATCTGTAGCTATAGGTACCGGTGAATGGTCCGTATTAACAGGTTCGGCTACCATAGCAAGTGATCAGATAAATGAACCCAAAGCAGAGATTACCGGTCTTTCCAAAGGTGATAATGTGTTAAGATGGACGGTGACAAGTGATAATGGTTTATGTACATCAACAGATGAAGTGACTATCTCTAATGATGAGCCATCAGATCCTTATGCAGGTGCAGATGAAGAATACTGTTCTTCAACAGTAGTGTTAAAGGCTAGTGAACCTGATTATGGTACCGGTGCATGGTCAATTATTGAAGGCGGAGGTAATTTTGATGATACTGCTCTGGCCGAAGCCACTATTACCAATTTAAATGAGGGTCAAAATATATTAAGATGGACAGTCACAGAGGGGCAGTGTAGTAAGTATGATGAGATCATCATTCTTAACAACGAACCTACAACTGCTGATGCAGGTCCTGATATCGAAGATTGTAAGGATTATGCCGAATTAGATGCCAATGAGCCTACTCAGGGAGATGGGTATTGGACTTTGGTTTCAGGTAATGCCACTTTTGTGGATAGTACAGATGCGTATACTACCGTGCAGGATTTAACATTTGGAGAGAATATCTTAATGTGGAATATTGTGAAAGGAAACTGTAGCTCAACTGATGAGATATCTGTATTTAACCAGGTACCCGATCAGGCAGAAGCTGGAACAGACAGAGAAACCTGTGATGATTATCTCACCCTGAACGCCAATGATCCTGATTCAGGTGATGGTGTATGGACTGTAATCAGTGGTAGTGGTGAGTTTGTGGATAGTACTAATCCTACTACTATTGTTAAGAGTCTGGGCTTTGGAGAAAATCAGTTTAAATGGACAGTATCCTATGGCGAATGTTCTACCGAAGATGTTGTTGAGGTGGTGAGTAATAAAGCCGATCCTGATGCAGGTGAAGATGATATTACCTATGAGAGTTCTTATGCCCTTAAAGCTTCTAATCCGGGTGATGATATCGAGGCTACATGGTCTGTGATTGGTGGTACTGGTGACTTTGAAGATGATACTTACTTCAATACTACCGTTTCTAACCTGACTGAAGGAGTGAATACCTTTAGATGGACTATGGAAGTGAATGATTGTGTTACTTATGATGAGGTTAGTATTGAATATCGTGTGGTACCTGATGCCATGTTCGTTACTGATACTACTCAGGGATGCTATCCATTAACCGTTGAGTTCACCAACTATTCCGAAAATGGTACTGAATATTTATGGGACTTTGGAGATGGGGAAACTTCCACCGAAAGAAACCCTGTTCATACCTTTGAAGATCCAGGTACCTATACGGTCATATTAACCGCACCAGGACCTGATGATGTAAACGGAGAATATCAAACCGATATTACGGTTTATGATCATCCAACGGCCGACTTTAGTTATAGTCCCGATGAGGTTTATGTTCCTGGAGATGTGTTACGATGCTATAGTCTTTCGGTTGATGCACTAAACTATTATTGGGAATTTGGCGACGGAGGTACCTCTACTGATGTGAATCCATCACATACTTATGTTGAAGAAGGAGTGTATGATCTTAGCCTTTCTGTGGAAAGTAAGTATGGTTGTGTGGATGAAATCATAAAAGAAGATGCCGTGACTGCCTATATGGAAGGATTTGTGGTATTCCCCAACTCCTTTATGCCTCGTCCGGACGGAGGAACCAGCGCTACTGTTGGTGGTGGTGAATCAAATACCGTATTCAGACCCGTTTATCAGGATGTAGATACCTATACATTGCAAATATTTAATCGCTGGGGACAATTAATATACCAAAGCAATGATATAGATGAAGGCTGGAATGGATTCTATAACGGGGTACTTGCCCAACAAGCTGTATATGTTTATAAAGCAACGGGTACTTTTGTAAGTGGTACAGTCTTTAATAAAACGGGTAGTGTTCTACTTGTTCGATAAAGTTTAATTAGTTTAAAAGATTTATAACTTGTATGAATGCTCAACGTTCATACAGGTTATAAATAGAAATATCCAAATAATGAGAAAATATATTGTTTATAGTTTTAGCATAGCTCTATTGCTTTTTTTACTGTTGCCTGAGCTTCAGGGGCAGGATGCGTCATTTTCTCAAAATTATGCTTCTCCTTTGTACTTAAGCCCCTCTTTTACCGGTCTGACCGATGGAAGTCGTGTTTCTGTAGCTTATCGCGACCAGTGGCCAAGTATCCCTAATACCTACAAGACAATAGCAGTTTCTTTTGATCATTATTTTTCAAGCTTTAATAGCGGATTGGGATTTCTATATTACCGCGATGATCAGGGAGGTGGATTATTGGTAGATCAAAACTTGGGTTTGCTGTATGCCTATGAAATTTATGTGAGTGATAAGTTAATGGTTCGCCCTGGACTACAGTTTAAGTTTGCTCAAACGTTTATTGATGCTTCTAAGGCTACCCTGGGTACGAGTTATGATAATGATGGTAATCTGGTGAGTAGTGGTGGCCTGGATGTGTCAGATGACCAGACCAATCAATTTGATGCGGCGGCCTCGGTAATGATTTATAGTAGTACTTACTGGGGAGGCGTTACGGTAGATCACCTGGTAAAAAGTGATATTGGCTACACCGATATTGAAACCAATAGAGAAATGAAAATTACCGCTTTTGCCGGTTATAAATGGGTATATAAAAATGGCACAAGAGGTATGGCCGATCAAAGTATAACTTTTGCAGTTGATTATCGCTCGCAGGGCGATTTTGCACAACTCGATTTAGGCGCCTATTGGCAATATAATCCTATTGAATTGGGCTTGTGGTATCGTGGTTTGCCGGTAGATAATAAAGAAGGCTATTCTAACTTTGATGCTATTATTGCTATTATTGGTGTAAATGTTGGTAAAACCAGAATAGGATATTCCTATGATTTATCCTTATCCGATTTGGCTGGTAGTACAGGCGGTGCTCACGAACTCTCGGTACTTTATACCATCCCTTCATCCAACAAGCCTAGAATTAACAGGAATGCCATTCCTTGTTCACAACCTGGTTACTTTGGCAGTGGTGCAACCGGTAATAAATATCATTCACGATCAAGAAAAATATTCTAAGTATTTGACAATAATGAGGATGAATAACGCCCGTATTTAAATAAATAACTTTATAATCAGAGAACTTTTTCACATCCTTTTGTGTATCGCAATTATAGTTTTGATAAAAAACGTGAAATTAATTTTTAAATCTTTGTTATTAATTTATATTTGTTGTCCAAATTGTAAAAAAGAATTCTGTTTTCACCTTACTAGGGTTTTTATAGAGTATTTTTTATAAGAGAGATTAGTGTCCCATAAATATTAATTGCATATAAATTTTAGTTTCAAGGTAATATAATGTGCCTACTGAAAAGAATTTATAGGTTTTGAAAAGATAAAATTTAAACAGATGAAAAGATTTTTACTGGTAGTTAATTTATTTATTTTAGCAGGATTGAGTTCTGTATTAATGGTAGGATGCAATGAAAATACTGTTGCTGATCAACAAGCAGGGACTGCCGGTGTATCAGAAAGTATAGGAAATAATGAAACTTTCCCAGTAGCTTATATCGATACAGATTCTTTGTTACGTCAGTATCAGTTGGCCATTTTTTTACAGGAGCAATTATTGAAAAAAGAAGAAAAATCCCGTACTGATTTTAACGAGCAAGCCAAGAAGCTGCAAACACAAATGAATGAGTTTCAGCGTAAAGTTCAAAATAACGGATTTTTGTCAAGAGAAAGAGCTGAACAAGAGCAAAAAAACCTGATGGCTAAGGATCAGGATTTAAAGAATCTGAATGCTAAATTGTCAAATGAATTAATGGTTGAGCAGGAAAGCCTTAATCGCCAGTTAAGAGATACATTAACTTCTTATCTTGAAGAATTTAATAAGGATGGACGTTATAAGTTGATTTTAAGTAATACTCTAAGCGATAATGTGTTATACAGTGCCCCTGGAGTAAATATTACTCAAACTGTGGCAGATGCTTTAAATAGCCGTTACGAAGCAAGCAAAGGAATATCAGCTAAATAATAAGCTGAATCACTTATATGATACTGGCAGATTCCTTTAGGTTTCTGCCTTTTTTTATGCATATGAGGGAGATTTGAACATAACAAGTCAAAAAAAGGTTCCTATTTTTTAAGTACGTTTAGTGACTATCTGT
>JBFHEL010000316.1:0-4849 GCA_041584155.1 Saccharicrinis sp. | reverse complement strand
CCTGGGTAAGGAATGGATTTCTTGTTATGGTGCATCGGAGATTGAAACACCTAATATCGACCAGTTGGCTGCTTCGGGTATTAAGTTTAATAAGGCATACTCTATGCCTCAATGTACACCTAGTCGTGTAGCCTTAATTACGGGCCAATATCCCTCTACCAATGGATGGGTTAATCATTACGATGTGCCACGATGGGGGCATGGGGTTAACTTCGATACAAAGAAAAATCCAAGTTTTGCCAAGGAACTAAGAAAAGCAGGTTATAAAACTTGTGTGGCCGGAAAATGGCAAATTAACGATTTTAGAATAGAACCGGAGGCCATGGTTAATGCCGGTTTTGATGACTATTGCATGTGGACAGGGTATGAAAGTGATAATCCGGCCAGTGAAAGTCGGTATTGGGATCCATATATTCATACCAAAGAAGGAAGCCGTACCTACACAGGCCAATTTGGGCCTGATATTTTCTCGGATTTCATTATCGATTTCTTACGTGAGAATAAGGATAATCCAATGTGCGTGTACTATCCAATGGTACTCACACATTCCCCTTTTGTGCATACCCCTCTTGAGCCTAATGCGCATACAAAATACCAAAAGCATTGTGCTATGGTTCGCTATACCGATATGATCATAGGTAAAATTGTGAATGCATTAAAGCAACAGGATATCCTGGATAATACCTACTTGATATTTACTACAGATAATGGAACTGCTAATTCAATTATAGGAAAAAGAGATTCTGTTTATGTCAGAGGAGGGAAAACATTTTTAACGGAAAACGGCGTAAATGCTCCTATGATAGTAATTACTCCCGATCAATTAAAAAATGAATCAGACGCTCTTGTTGATTTTACAGATGTATATCCAACCTTGCTCGATTTAGGACATGTTGAAAATATTAACACTCAAAAAATTGATGGCCAGTCGTTTGCTGAAGTGCTGAAAGGAACAGATAGTATAGGAAAAAGAGCTTGGGCCTTGTCAATGGGAGGATTAGCTGCTATTATTAGTGAAGATAGTTTAATGCAAAACAGATTCGACTTTAGAGATCGTATAATTCGTACTGAAAAATATAAGGCTTATGTAGATACTCAAAAGCAAGTGGTGCGTATTTTCGATATGGAGCAAGACCCATATGAGACCATTAACCTGATTGAAAATAAAGAGGTGAGTCCCGTACTCGATTATTTTAATTTGATATTGGATGGTATTGCATCGCATGACAATAATCCGGTATACGATAAATTACAAATTACCGGAAGTGATGTTTCCATTGAAGAGCTAAAAAAAGGAGCACAAAGAACAAGAAAAAGAGGAAATATGCTTCCTTTAGCAAATAAAGAAGCATTTGATAATTTAAAAGGATATTCTAAAGAATAGTAATATGAAACGATCATTAGCTTTATTAATCATAAAGTAAACACAGGAGAATAGCCTGTCCCGAATTTGATTCGGGAATTAAAAAAGTTAATGCGAGTTCCTGTTCGGCAGCTGCCGGATATGGCACATTATCTAAAAACAAAAAAAAATAAACAGATGAAAGGATATTTAAAGATAAGCCTCGGGCTATTTTGTGTGTTAAGTTTGTTAGTGGGATGTAAGCATGCAGCGGATAAAAAAGCAGAAAAACCTAATATCATTTTTCTGTTTGCCGATGATCAATGTTATAATACTATCAATGCACTGGGAAATAAGGAGGTAATTACTCCTAACCTGGATAAGATAGTAGGTGAAGGGGTTACTTTTACCAACGCCTATAACATGGGTGCCTGGCAGGGAGCTGTATGTGTGGCTTCCCGAACCATGCTTAATTCAGGCCGCTTTGTTTGGCACGCCAAAGATGTTGAGAAACAGATGAAAACACCCCAGGTGCAATCGCAAATGTGGGGAAATCTGATGAAAAAGGCAGGATATGATACTTACATGGCCGGGAAATGGCACGTGCAGGCTATTGCAGATAGTTGTTTTGAAACCTTAGGTACCGTGAGAGGAGGTATGCCTAATCAAACAAAGGAAGGGTATAACCGTCCGTTGAGTCCTGCAGATACCATCTGGAGACCGTATGATAAAAAATTTGAAGGTCATTGGAAAGGTGGAAAGCATTGGAGTGAGGTTTTGGGTGATGAGGCTATCAATTTTATTGCTCAGGCCAAAGTAAAGGAAAATCCTTTTTTTATGTATATCGCCTTTAATGCGCCTCATGATCCACGCCAATCACCCAAAAAGTTTGTTGATATGTACCCTTTGGATAGTATAGCTGTTCCCCAGACTTTTATGCCAGAATATCCCTATCAGGATTCAATGGGTTGCGGAAAAAGTTTGAGAGATGAATGTCTGGCTCCCTTTCCAAGAACAGAATATGCGGTTAAGGTGAATCGTCAGGAATACTATGCTATTATCACCCATTTAGATGAGCAAATAGGTAGAATTTTGGATGCCTTGGAAAAATCAGGCAAGAAAGATAATACCTATATTTTTTATACTGCCGATCATGGCCTGGCTTGTGGTAACCATGGTTTAATGGGTAAGCAAAATATGTATGAACATAGTATGCGTCCTCCGTTAATGGTGATTGGGCCTGATTTACCTAAGGGTAAAAAAGTGGATATGGACGTGTATTTACAGGATATTATGCCATCCACCCTGGAGCTTGCAGGTGCTGAAAAACCAGCTTATGTAGAATTTAGCAGTTTAATGGATCTGGCCCGCATGCAAAGAAAAGAAAGTAAGTATTCGGCTATATATGGATGTTATAAGGATCAGCAAAGAATGATTAAAGCCGACGGTTTTAAGTTAATAGTTTATCCAACAGCAAAAAAATTATTGCTATTTGATCTGGAGAATGATCCTTTAGAAATGAAAGATCTGTCCGATCAGGCTAATTATCAGGCTAAAGTAAAAGACCTGTTTGCGCAGTTGGTAGTGTTACAACATGATATGGAAGACCCCCTTGATTTAAAGGTCATATTTCCTGAGTGGAATTAGAATCTGTACTTATTAAATTATAGAGGATAGGAATTAGGTTATGGTTGAGCCGGACTTAGAATCCTAATCGGAATATACTCGAAAAGATGGATGAATATTGATCAATCTGATGAATCTTTTGCTATTGTTTCAGGTTGAATGTTTGGTTGGAATTAATAAAATGTAAAATACGCTATAAATTTTAAATATGAAGAAATTTACCTTACTTCTGATTTTTGTTGCCTTTATTATGGCATCTTGCTCTAATCCTTCCTTTCAGGAGGATCAGATATCGATTATACCTAAACCGGTTTCCTTTACATTAAAAGAAAGCTCTTTTCGCTTTACAAAAGGAACACCTGTTGTTATTAATGATTATAGTGCCAATAAGGGCGCTAAATATTTAGTGAACATATTAAACCGTGCTGCTGGGTTAAATCTTGTAATTACCAGTGAAAAAGCAGCTGCAGGTGTTGATTTTATTAAAGCTGATGAGCTAAAAAAAGAGGCTTATCATATTGAAGTAACAAGCAACAAGATTGTTGTGAAAGCTTCGGATGAAGCAGGATTTTTTAATGCCGTTCAAACTATTCGTCAGTTATTGCCCGTTCAAATAGAAAGTAAAGAACTTGCTAATGCCGATTGGTTGGTCCCTTGTTGTGTTATTGATGATGAACCTCGTTTCTCCTGGAGAGGAATGCACATGGATTTTAGTCGTCACTTTTTTGATATGGACGAGGTAAAGGCATTTTTGGATTATATGGCTCTATATAAGTTAAATACTTATCATATGCACCTGACTGATGACCAGGGGTGGCGTATTGAGATTAAAAAATATCCGTTACTGACTGAAAAAGGAGCCTGGAGAATTGAAAATAATCAGGATACCATCTGTAATGAGCGAGCTAAGGAAAATGAATTGTATACCATCGATCCTGCAAAGTATAAGGAGGTAGATGGTCAAAAGCAATATGGTGGTTTCTTTACACAAGAGCAGATTAAGGAAATTATAGCTTATGCCGATGAACGTTGTATTACTGTTTTACCGGAAATTGATATGCCTGGCCATTTTAAGGCTGCCATTGATAATTATCTGTTTTTATCATGCACCGGAGAGGCCGGTTGGGGAAGAGTGTTTTCTACTCCTGCCTGTTTAGGCAAGGAAACCACATATGAGTTTATGGAGAATATCCTTGCCGAAGTAGCTGATTTATTCCCCTGTGATTATATTCATATTGGAGGAGATGAAGTGAGGATTGAATCATGGGAAGAGTGTCCCAGATGCCAGAGCGAGATTAAGAAGAATCACCTGGCCAATGAGCATGAGTTACAATCGCATTTTAACCGAAGAATAGAGAAGTTTCTTCAGTCAAAAGGAAAGCAATTGATGGGATGGGATGAAATTGTTGAAGGTGGATTAAGCGAGGGAGCTACCATGATGTGGTGGCGTAACTGGGTGCCTAAAGCCCCACGGATTGCAGCTGAAAATGGCAACGATATGGTTATTACACCTACCGCAGCCTATTATTACGATTACCTCAATGATCATAACCCTATAGACAGAACCTATGCCTATGAGCCTGTTCCCGCCGATTTTACCCCTGAACAAACTAAACATGTGTTGG
The DNA here is from genome assembly GCA_041584155.1 of Saccharicrinis sp. Lineage (GTDB taxonomy): Bacteria > Bacteroidota > Bacteroidia > Bacteroidales > Marinilabiliaceae > Saccharicrinis. Next base: position 256 of record JBFHEL010000316.1, on the reverse strand, counting down.
GTATTCAGGCTAATTTATGGTCCGAATGGATTCCAAGCTTTAAACGTTTGCAATATCAGGCTTTCCCTCGTTTAATACCCATGGCCGAAACAGCATGGACACCAAAAGAACTCAAAAATTTTGATGACTTTAATGCACGTATCAACAAGCAATATGAGCGTTTAGATGTCATGGGGGTCTTTTATTATATTCCTGCAGTGAAAGGCTTAGATAAGAAAATAGTATTTGTAGATAGCACTCAGGTAGAACTTACGCT
>JBFHEL010000315.1:0-4870 GCA_041584155.1 Saccharicrinis sp. | reverse complement strand
GATCAATAGCAAAAATATTTTAACCCTTAATGAAGGCACCCAGGTTCCTGTATCCATCAGAAAAAAAAACCAATTAAAAGAATTACTAAAAAGGGAGTAATTTGAATATATACCCACCCATTACTTACCATTAATCATCGGGCATTAAATAAACGAGTTTCAATTATAAACCATACAGTTTACTATTATTAAGCTCTATTTGAGTTAAAAATAGCGGATTTAAAACAGATAGCAACGAAAATAAAACGGATTTCTTTATTCAACATTCACACTATACTTTAGCTACAGTAATCATAAAAGAAGAGATGAATGTCAATAGAAAAATATAAAGCTTTTAGTACGAGTGAACTTGTTAAGCTTATAAGTAAAGAAGCACCGAATACTGAGCTTGTAATTCATTTAAATATGTTAAGATTACAAGGACTAATCTTATCTGTATCCGAAACAGATATGGGAGGAATAAACATCTGTTTTCAAGAGAAAGATTCAAACGCTATAAGCTATTTTCATGCTGCACATATACTTTCTATAAAAATACTTTATCCCAGCAAACTGGCAGATCTATTAAGCGAAGGCGAAATTCCGCGAAGCATTAAAGACGATGAAAAGATCACTCAACTGCAACTTAAACGATGGATAAAAGAACGGATAGTTGCGCTGGAGAATGTAAATGAAAACTTAAGTATATCTATTCCTGATAAGGAGTTAAACGATATCGAAAAATTAAACATAAAAGATATTGTAGAAATAGTATTGCAAGTAATCAAAATGCATACTAAGGATGAAATAGGAAAACTAGCCTGGTGTCAGATTGAATCAATTAACTTAAATCACAACACAAAAAAATTAGAAATCAAAAGAACTGGAGCTATGCTGAATATAAGCATGGACTACAGAAAAACATTACATAAAGAGTTGGCTATTGAACTAGAAAATGCCCTTTTACAAAAACTATAATTTCAAATTAATATGGGACTTAAAGAACGCAGAGCGGTAAAGGCTTTTCAGGAAGATATATTACCTAAAATAACAGAACAAATCAATACAGCTGCAGGTTACGAACTACAGATAACTGTTGAGTGGGAAAGCATGATAGAAAATAAATTCGCTCATTTGTACCAGGAAACCTACCTGAAAATTTATTTTTCACCACTGCTAAAAGCTATCAAAGCTATCGTTATTGATGATTTTGGAAAAAAAATATTAAAAGCTGGCTTAAAGCAAGTGATTATAAAAAATGAAGGCAATATCCAAAATCCGGCAAAAGGTTATTCTCTTGAAAACAAAACGCTCACAATAAACTTCGACCCGGTAGTAAATGCAGATCGCATTGAACAAAGAGCATCTTGTTTAACAGAATTGCTGGAGAAAAAGCTAGATGACTCTGCTTTGGAAAATACCCCTCCCGTTATCGATAAACCGGATACTACAGCCGAAAAAACCATAGAAAAGAAACTGAGCATAGACGAAGTATTCAATCAACACGCCGGATCATCATTCGAGAAACAAATAAATTGTCAGGAAATTTTAGGCGATAAGTCCTGGGATTTTAATTTAATGGAAGGTAAACTCACCTTTGAAGGAGATTTGGAACTGCCCATTCAAATACTAGGTACCTATTCTCCAAAACAAAAATCATGGATGTGGGGATGGGCAAATACCCGGAGTGGAATCCCCGAAAAACTATTATTAATAGCTAACGACTTGCGTAAATTTGGAGAATTAAATACTATAGACGATTTCACCTCTCCATCTATTAATAATGAAAATGACCCAGGCCATTATTATGCTATGATAGCTTCTGGGTTATTCGGAGCCAGTTGCTATTATCCAATTGATTTTAACGGAATTAAAATCTACATCTTAACCAATTCCGAATTATTAACAAAAAAAGAAGATACGCCTACCCCTGTTGTAATAACAACATTCACACAGCTTATTTCTGCAATGAATATAGCTCATAAAGAAAGTCTGCGTTTTTATCTTGAAGACAAAGGATTTTCTGTTGAAGCATCGGGTAACAACCTGATTGGAAAGAAAAATTCAGAAGAGATTTTTGCCCTTTTTGATTTAAAAGGACGATTAATGAAAATTAATAATAGATAAATACAAAATTTTTAAAAATTAAATTATGGGACTTAAAGAAAGAAGAATTTCGCAACAGTTTGAACAAGAACAATTGCCTGCATTAAAAGAACAAATAGATGCGGCTGCTGGTTTTCCTGTTGAAATGGAAATAAAATGGGATACACTTTTTGCTGAAGAAAAATTTAACCGTCTATTAGCTGACTCTTATCCTAAAATTTATTTTCTACCATTAATTGAGGCTTTCTCGACAATTTGCGCTGACGATATGGGAAAAGAAGCGCTTAAGGAAGTGTTTAAAAAAGTGATTATAGTAAACGAAAACAATCATCACAATCCAACGCATGCTTATACTTTTGCTGATGGTATATTAAAAGTTGATCATAGTCCGATTTTAAATGCCGATAAAGTAAAAGACAGAACAGAGAAACTGACCCAATTGTTGGAAAACAATCTGTAAGTTATAAACCATTGATAATTAAGATAAGGACAGTTGATAAAGCAAATACTACTGTTCTTATTCTAACTCATCCTATAAAATAAAAAAATGAGTGTAATAGAAGCCTATAAAAGTAAAAGAACAGATTTTAATCTTGATCTATTAGTGTATGATGGAGATAGAGATTATGTGTTTGAATTCGATCAAGACCCGGCAATTCAGGAATCTGTTAAAAAAATCAGAGAAAATAACCCGGTATTTCAATCTCGTCGCCACCTGCTTAAATCTAGTTTAAGATTAACTGCAGCACTCGCTCCTAACCTGCACGAAATAGCAGCACAGTGTATTGATGTTTTGAAACTTACTGCATCCATTGAATTCTACGTTTATCAAAGCGATAAATTCAATGCATCATGTTATCCTCCGGAGACCGATAAATTATATATTATTATTTCCTCTGGAATGTTGGAAAAATTTACCAAAGAAGAATTACTCTTTGTTATTGGTCATGAAATTGGTCATGCGTTATTTGAACACTTCAGATATCCGGTAAGCCATATTCTGGAAGAAGGACGTGATATTCTATCGCCACTTCATGCCATGAAATTATATGCATGGAACAGAAATGCCGAGATTAGTGCTGATAGAAGTGGTTTACTATGCTGCAATGATTTTGAAGTAGCTGCAAAAACCTTCTTTAAATTATCATCTGGAGTAACTTCTGATTCATTGGATTTTAAACTCAATGAATACATCAAACAATTTGTTGATTTAGAACAGGTTTTAAATGATTCTGATCAGGATCCTTCTGATTGGTACTCGAGCCATCCATTTAGTCCGCTCAGAATAAAAGCATTAGAATTATTTAATAAAAGTGAAACTTTTAAAGAATTTAATCCTTCTGCTCAGGCTGAGATTACCGAAGATCAAATGGAAAATGAGATTAAAAAAATCATGTCCTTAATGGAACCTGAATACTTAAACTCAAAAACCGCATTTGGGGCTAAAATACAACGTTTCATGTTCCTTGGTGGTTATATGATTACCATAGCTGATGGAGTAATAGAAGATTCAGAACTTCAGGCCCTAAACTCAATCGTAAATCCTGAAGTATTCGCTTCTTGTATGCTTTCCATTAGTGAGCTAAGCGCAAATGAAATCATTTCAGAATTGCAAAGCTTAGCTGGAGAACTTAATCTTTCGTTATCAGTCATGCAAAAATTAAATATACTGCGCGACCTATCTATCATCTCTTATTCCGATGGTTCGATAGACAAAACGGAAGTAAATGTTCTTTATAACTTAGCCATTCTATTGGAAATAAATACCGAATTTATCGATCGCGTACTAAGTGATGCACAAGGTGTTGAATAAGGTATCGATAAAAAGAAAAGGATGCTTATCTCAGTGTCCTTTTTTTATCCATTTTTCTTCCCTGCTGCTCTTATCCTCATTCTCAATTTTCCTTATTTTCAGTTCATCATTATTTCGACAAACACAAAGATTATTAACTATTTCTGCCACCTATAACTGTTTAAATCCTGCCAACAACTACCCATTTAAATTTAGCGCAGCAAGCAAACTGTTTTTTTGATTCAAAAATAACTCTTCATTTTTCCTTGATCCCTATTCCGATCATTAGCTATAGCAGAATGCTCATAAAGCGATCCCCGGATTCCTGAATCAAACCAAGCATATACACAACATCATTTTTTTCTGTATTTTAGCTTTTTAATTAGCCAGATTTTATTTGCTCAGCATTGTGAATAAATCTTCAAGTATCAGTTTAAGTCAACCAACCTCGGGACAAGCCCATGAGGCATGAAGTTGAAAACTAAGTTTATTAACGAGGAAAGCCTCAAGGTATTATATCTTTTGGCGGCGCCAACAAAACATTACATGCAGTTAAAAATAGTACCTTTCAACGAGTTAAGTTTATCCGAATTATACAGCATTCTACAATTGCGTTCAGAAATATTTGTTGTTGAACAGAATTGTGTATACAATGATTTGGATGGAAACGATGCCTTAGCCTACCATATACTCACAATTGAGAATGATACAATTGTAGGGTACGCCCGTATATTGCCTGCCGGAACACGCTTTAAAGAAGCCTCTATCGGTCGCCTGGTAGTTGATGCCAATTATCGTGGCAAAAGCTATGCGCGAGATATAATGAATACGGCATCGGAATGGGCATTTAGAAAATGGGATATTGCTTGCCTGCATATTAGTGCGCAAAAATACTTAAAAGCTTTTTATTCGAGCCTTGGCTATAAAATCATATCCGACGAATATCTGGAAGACGGCATCCCGCATTTTAAAATGAAATTATCAAAATAATAT
>JBFHEL010000314.1:0-4893 GCA_041584155.1 Saccharicrinis sp. | reverse complement strand
CCCATTTGGCTAAAAGATGAATTAAAAGAAAGGTTGAATAGGGCAGTTAGCAATTGTAAATAAGTTTATAAACCAATAGAGAGAAAATGTACTCACATGAAGAAGAAAATACATATTCACAATACGATCTATGTGATTTATATGATCTTCATTGCTTTCGAACTCAGCGGAGAGAGGGAATTGAAATTTTGCTGTAAGTGCCTTATCTTCAGTATTTTATGAATTAAATTTTTTAAGTTCTCAGTAAGTCCACCAAAATTGGCTATAAAATGCCCGTTTTAAATGTGTTTTAATGAACTCATTTACCTCCAGAAGAAGTAAAGGAACCGAACCTAAAAATGGATTTGTGTCAAGTTTTTTGATCAGAAAACTTGACACTTGAATGAGTGAAGATCATCAAGAGTAAATATTGGTAAAATTTACTCTCGTTTTGTTTTGGAAGGTAAGAACTACTCTTGTTTGGGATTCTCTATTCCAAAATAGATTTCCGTAACAATCAAAATTATTATTGAGAAAAAGTCCAGTAATTTAATTAAAAAACTGGACAAATATTTATCTTTGTCTGAAAGTATATCCTATGAAAGTGTCTGAATATATTAAGTCTTCAATAGATAAGTTGCCTAAAGGGTATGTTTTTACCTATGGTAATTTTATTACTGATGTAAATAAAAAAGAAGCTATAATAAAAGCATTAAATCGTCTTGCTGCAACGGGTAAAATAGTAAAGTTAAGCAAAGGTAAGTTTTATAAACCTGAGGAAAGCCCTTTCGGGACTTTAGAGCCTGAGCAAAAGCAAATAGTAAAAGATCTTTTGGAAAAAGACGGGAAACTGATAGGTTATATTACAGGATTAGGTATTTATAATCAATTAAAATTGACCACACAAGTTAGTTATTTTATACAAATAGGTCGCAACGAAACCCGGCCTGCTCTTAAGAGAGGCATGTACAGCATTACTTTTATTAAGCAAAAAAACACCATCACTAAAGAAAATATACCTTTATTGCAGTTACTTGATGCTATTCGTTTTATAAAAAAGATACCCGATACCAGCATAGAAACATTATGTAAGCGTTTAAAAGCTTTATTGGAAGAATTGGATACAAATAGAATAAACACCATGGTACGCTTGAGTATGAAATATCCTCCTGCTACCCGTGCTTTATTAGGTGCTTTACTCGAAATATTAAATGCAAATATTAATTTAAACTCTTTGAAAGAGAGCTTGAATCCTATAACTACATATAGACTAGGTATATCTGAGAATATTTTACCCACAATCATAAACTGGAATATAAAATAATGCAATTACATAACTATCCACAATTATTTAAACAGGCCATACGTGCAGCATCGAGATTATTTAATTTGCCGGCAATTTACGTTGAAAAAGATTATTGGGTGACATACGCTTTGCACTCCATATTTCACAATGACATTGGAAAAGAAACTGTATTTAAGGGCGGTACTGCCTTGTCGAAATGTTTTGGATTAATAGAACGTTTCTCTGAAGATATAGACTTAGTTGTTATAAAAAGCGGTGGCGAGACCGATAATCAACTCAAAAAGAAGATTAAAACGGTGACCAATGCGGTAAACGAAATAATGCCCGAAACTGTAGTAAAAGGAATAACTGTTAAGCGTGGTATGAACCGCAAAACTGGACATACTTATCCAAAAGTTTTCGAAGGTGATTATGGTCAGGTGCGGGATGTAGTAATTGTTGAAGCTACATGGTTAGGTTATTTTGAACCATATTCTACCCGTGTTATTAATAGTTTCATTTACGATATGATGGTAAAGACTGGTCAGCAAGAGATAGCCAAAGAATATGACTTATTGCCATTTGAAGTTAATGTATTGGACACTAGGCGTACTATTTGTGAAAAAATAATGTCGTTGGTACGTTTTTCATATACTGAGCAGCCTTTTGTTGATTTAAGCAATAAAGTACGTCACACTTACGATTTGCACCAGTTGTTGAAGAAGGATGAGATAAATAGCTTTTTTGTGTCGAAGGAATTTGATGCTATGCTTTTACGTGTAGCGCAAGATGATGTGGCCAGTTTCAGGAATAATAATCAATGGTTGGTTCATCATCCTAATCAATCGTTGTTTTTTACTGATGTTGAACACAGCTGGGAGCAAATTCATAAATCCTATTTCAACATTTTTGCAAAGTTGGTATATGGAGAATTACCGGTAGGTGATGATATTGTTAATACACTGAAGATTATCAAAGAACGTTTGGACTCGGTTGAATGGACGATTAAAATTGATTAAAGATTATGACAACAATTATAACAGATCCCCTTAAAGACGGCTACGATTTTTTTATAACCGACAAATGGGGGAAAGAATATCATTTCAAAATATTAACCTTCGATGTTCCTAGTGGAAAGTTATCAATAGCAGTTGAAAATGCAGAAGAAACAGATAATTACTATCCCAGAAAGATGGAAGTCTTATCTGACTATGATGTTGATATTGAAGCTGCAGAATTAAGACTGAAAGCAAAAGTTAAGAAAGAAATAAACCAAAAATCATTAAGAATGAATAATGATGGTTACATAGAAATAAAAAATGACTGTTTGCAAGGAGTTATTTTGGCCGATTGGGATATGGATATTTCGGAGCCTTTAGTTTCTGTTGATGGTAAGAAGATTACAGCTCAGGAACTAAGCAAGTTGCTTTCTCCATATGGTGCTTTTAAGTTCAGGCTTGAAATAATAGACCCAAGTGAATAGGTGCTAATTTTTAATATTCCGTGTTTTGGGCAAGGAACAGTTTTGGTACGTTAAATGGAGTGGCCAATGATATAAAAGAGCGGTTGAATTTTTTAAAAAATATGGAGCTAAAAAGTATCTATGGATAAGAAATTGGTTGAATTGGCAAAATACATTGTTAACCATTTTATTCCGGCCTTGCGTGGTCAATTTGACCGTTTTTTCCATTTCGACTACAGAAACCTATATTGATAATAAGGCATTAAATTTTGTTGATCGGTTAATTGTTTTTTATCAAACAATCTCTTTATATTTATGGAAAATTGAGTAGTATGACTACGCATAATGACACAAAATTAAAGAAACTTTCTAATTTATTACAGCCCAATAATGTGATAACAGCAGCAGTATTGGATAAAAATGGTGTTTCCAGACATTTACGAAGATACTATCAGAAAAGTGGATGGATAGAACCGTTAGGAAGAGGTGCCTATAAAAAGCCCGGAGATTTGTTAGAATGGCAGGCAGGTGTGAATGCTCTGCAAAACCAACTAAATATCAAAGTTCATGTAGGAGGTTTAACCGCATTAATCTTACATGGATTCAGCCACTATTTCAGATTAAGTAAGGAAACGATATACCTCTTTTCTCCCCTGCAAACCAGAATGCCTAACTGGTTTACAAATTACAACTGGAATTTAGAACTATTTCAGAAACCTACTTCATTTCTTCCAGAAAATACAGGCGTTAAGGAAATGGAGATAAAAGATACAAAAGTTAATGTATCAACACCCGAACGTGCCATATTGGAATGCTTGTTTTTAGCACCGCAACATGCAGATCTTGTTGAATGTTATCAGGTTTTGGAAGGACTGGTTAACCTAAAACCGAGACTCGTGAGCGAGCTTTTGTCAACTTGCAACTCGGTAAAAGTAAAACGCCTTTTCCTTTATATGTCAGAAAAGGCAAATCACCAATGCCTTCAATTTCTTAAAACAGATAAAATAGATTTAGGTAGTGGAGACCGCATGATAACAGAAAGTGGAGCATACAGTTCTAAATACAAAATTACAATACCTAAAGAATTAGCAGAGTTATGATTGCACCAGCATATAGAGCACAAGAGGATTTATTGTTACAGGTTCTGCCTTATGTAGCGAAAGAAGAAATATTTGCACTAAAAGGAAGTATGGCTATTAACCTTTTTATCAGGGAAATTAAGTAACTAAAGCTTTATTAATATTCATACGGAGTTATTCTTCTGTTATACTTGAAATACAGCTATATGCCACTATATACTAAAAATGATACATCGCTATATACTAAATTTGATACATTGGCATATACAAAAATGCTACAGAATTGGTTTGTTGTGGTAAATACGCAATCTCCTTAAATGTATCATTTATATAATATGAATTGTTTATACCCTATCAGGTATAAATAAACCAATATAGCTACTAATTATACCCGAACAGGTATTACAAATAAAATTAAAGCCCATCAAACTCTTCCTGACTAATACAAAAGTGTTCCAGGATGACCTCCAGTACCTTGTGAGTGAAATAATGGGCTCGTTTATTTCGAGTCTATTCATCAAGCTTAGAATTTAATTCCTGTGATAGTTTTATCTTCTTTCGCAGTAATTGCATGGCGGAACTTATATTAGAACTTTGAGGGTAAATCTTGTTTTATATTTTTCGGGGTAATATCATCGTATTGCGCTTAATATTATTCTACTTCATTTTACGGCTGTAAAATTATATTACTAGCATTTTTCATGTCCACAAATGCCTTGTACTGCTTTTTTTAATGTTAATACTGATTTAAAAGAAGGCGATGATATCGCTGATTTGGTTATCTCCATCAAAAAAGAACAATATCAGGCAAGTACTGAGGCTCTTTTAAACAAACTAAAAAGGAAAATCAAAAACTTGGGGTTATTGATAAAGAAGTTGATTTTAATGGTCTCAAGTCCACTCATAATAATAAATTTTTGGTGTTAAAATTATTTTTATGAGTTCACTTTTAAACGATTTAAAACCGAGTAATAGATCGCAATACAGAGCTTTTTTAACTCTTTCTGGTGGACTAAAATGAGGACTTTTAAAGTTCACCAGAAATCCACCCAAAAACTGCGTTTTTTTGCATCTTTTTGCAAATTATT
>JBFHEL010000313.1:0-4898 GCA_041584155.1 Saccharicrinis sp. | reverse complement strand
CCGATGCTTATCCCGTTTGGCGTAAATATGTATCGTCAATTGATGTCAAAGAAAAATTGAAGGAATTACCGGAAGTGACTACCGAACAATTAAAGTTCTTCTTGTCAGGAAATGGTGTTTACAGTAGCTATTATACTATTTTATCTGCCGAAGAAAAATTGGCAAAGTATACTTTTGTAGCACCTTTTGATGGGGTAGTGACTTCGGCAGTTGTTGAAGCAGGTACAGCCGTTCTTTCTGGATCAGAATTAGGAACCATGATAAATACCTCGGCTTATGATCTTGAAATTACAGTGCCTCTTTCCTTATTAGGAAATGTGAAAGTTGGAAGCCAAGCCATCTTAACTTCTTCTGAATTATCCGGACAATGGAAAGGTGAAGTTGTGAGAATAGGTGGAGATATTGATGAGCAAACACAGAGTGTGAAACTTTTTATCCGTACCTCAGGACAAGATCTGAAAGAAGGGATGTATTTAACTGCAGAGCTTAAGCAAAAACCATTTGAAAATGCCATGAGTATTCCTCGTAAGATGCTGGACAATAACAATCGGGTTTTTATAGTTGAAAATGGTATGTTAAAACAAAAAGAGCTTCACGTGTTGTCAATCCAAAATGAAGTGGCTGTTGTGGAAGGCCTTGAAGAGGGTACTCTTTTATTGACCACCGTTGTTAAGAGTGCATATGAGGGTATGAAAGTGCGAATTGCTAATTAATTTTAAGATAGAAAACAAAAAAATTAAGAATCCTGATATTTGAGTCAGAATACTATACCGTAAAAAATGAAAAAATTAATAGCGTATTTTATAAAATTTCCCCTCGCAGTTAACCTCGTGTTGGTAATGGTTCTCCTGTTTGGTGTAATCGGTCTGATGAGCTTGCAGAAAAACTTTTTTCCTAATGTAGCTACCCGGTATATTTATGTGGATGTTACCTACCCGGGAGCTTCTCCGCAAGAGGTGGAAGAAGGTGCTATACTGAAGATAGAAGAGAATGTTAAAGGTCTTGAAGGCATGGAACGTATCACCTCTATTTCACAAGAAAATTATGGAACAGTGACCATCGAAATGTTGCTGGGTACCGATATGGATGAGGCGCTTACGCGGGTGAAAAATGAGGTGGAAAAAATATCTTCCTTTCCTACTGATATTGAGTCAGTAGTTACCTATAAGCACGATAATACAAACTTTGCGATTAATTATGCGATTACAGCTAGAGAAGGCAAGTCGGTTTCATTGAAGTATTTAAAAACCGTGGCCCAGGATATGGAAAAAGACCTGCTTCGTATGGATGGTATTTCAAAAATTGAAATAACCGGTTATCCTGATGAGGAAATAGGTATCTTACTCGATGAGGAGGCAATGGATTCCTATCAGTTGACATTCACCGAAGTAGCTGATGCCGTGAGTGCCACTAATCTGATTATGACTGGAGGAAGCATTAAGGATGGCGAAGAAGAATTTTATATTCGGGTAAGAAATAAAGAATACTGGAGTGAAGGATTGGAAAATATCGTTGTACGTAATTCCAGTGAAGGAGGGATCGTATATCTCAAAGATATAGCTAAAATTAAAGATCAATGGGAAGATTCGCCTTCGGAAATCAAATTTAATGATAAACAGGCTGTTGTTGTTACCATCAATACAACCTTTGAAGAAGATATTATTAAGGCTTCTGAAAAATTGAATGAATATCTTGATGATTATAATGCTAGTCAGGATGTTTTACAGGCCGATATTATTCGTGATCAGAGTGATACCTTAAATCAACGTATTGAGTTATTGATGGATAATGGATTGTTGGGTATCATCCTTGTATTGGTATTTCTTTCATTGTTTTTAAATCCTCGTATTGCTTTTTGGGTTGCTGTAGGTATTCCTTTTTCGATGCTGGGTATGTTTGTCATTATTCCGGCTACTTCGGTTACTATTAATATGTTATCGTTATTTGGCTTAATTCTGGTGTTGGGTATTCTGGTGGATGATGCTATTGTAGTAGGTGAAAATGTATACCGGCATTGGCAAATGGGTAAAAGTCCGGTAAAAGCTGCTGTGGATGGAACACTAGAGGTTACCCCTGCAGTGGTATCAGGGGTGTTGACTACCATAATTGCATTTTCTGCCTTCCTGTTTTTAGAAGGGAAAATGGGTGAGATGTTTTCTGAAGTGTCGGTAATTGTGATCGTTATATTACTGGTTTCGTTGTTTGAAGGATTGTTTGTGTTGCCGGCTCATATGGCTCATTCAAAAGCCTTGGTGAAAGGGAGTGATAAAAAATGGATAAAATATATGAGCTGGTCTGAGAAGACAATGGTTTGGATGCGTGATAAATTTTATCAACCCATATTAACATATTTTGTGAAGCACAAGGGTATTACCCTTGCCATTTTTACTGCACTTTTTATTATTTCTGTAGGCATGGTAACCAACAAAGTGGTTACAACTACTTTCTTTCCTGAGGTAGATGGAGATTATTTTGCCGTAACATTAACCATGCCATCTGGTACAGAGGAGGCCGTTACGCAAAAACACCTTGATCGTATTTCAAAAGCTATCTGGGAGGTTAATGAAGAGATGAAAGGTCTGCAGCCCGATAACCAAAATATCATAAAAATATTGTATGAGTCCTTTGAGGGCTCTGGTAATAGTGCCGCTATTAATGTTACACTATTGGATGCCGAGTTAAGAAATTCGACAACCGCAGAGGTGGTTGAAAAAATTCGTGAAAAAGTAGGTGATATACCAGGTGCTGAGATTTTTGAAATAGAAGGATTTAGTCCTTTTGGAAAAGCGCTTTCCCTATCATTGGTAGGCGATGATAACGATGTTTTACAGGCTGCCAAAGAAGAGTTGAAAATAGCACTTAAAAATATGCCCGAGCTTTCGGATGTATCGGATAACTCACCGGTAGGAAGCCGGGAATTTGAGCTTACTTTAAAGCCTAAGGCCTATCATCTGGGAATTACCCTGCAAGAGGTAATCAGTCAAGTACGACAGGCTTTTTATGGAGATGAGGTTCAGCGTTTGCAGAGGGGAGAGGATGAAGTGAAAGTTTGGGTGAAGTACGATATTGAGAACAGAAGGTCGCTGAGTCAGCTCGAAAATATGAAAATTCGCCTGAGTAGTGAGGAAAGTTATCCCTTATCCGAACTGGTTTCCTTTAAAATGGTTAATGGAGTGACTAATGTTCGTCACCTGGATTTTGATCGTGATGTGATTATTGAAGCTAATCAAAGTGATCCATACTCTTCTTTACCTGAGATTATGCAAAAAATTAATAAGGAAATTTTACCTCCTGTTTTTGAAAAATATAAAGGAGTAGGAGTGTCTTATGATGGGCAGCAACGAGAAAATAATAAGGTGGCTAATTCTGCAGTAGTTGTTATCCCGGTTGTGTTGTTGCTTATGTTTGCTATGGTGGTGCTGACCTTAAGGTCTGTGAGTCAGTCTATTTTAGTTTATTCTATGATTCCTTTGGCCTTCTTTGGAGTCGTAGTGGGACACTGGATTCATGGAATGGCAATAAGCTTGATGTCGGGCATGGGAATGATTGCGCTGGTTGGAGTGATGATTAATGATGGACTGGTGCTCGTTAATGCTTTAAATATTAATTTGAAAGAGGGCTTGACTTATAAAGAAGCAGTGTTGAATGCTTGTGTCTCGCGTTTTCGCCCTATTATCTTAACCACCTTAACAACTGTGGCAGGTATGGCTCCTATGGTATTGGAAACCAGTCTGCAAGCGCAATTTCTGATTCCGGTAGCCCTGTCGCTGGCTTATGGAATGACTATGGCCACAACAACAACTTTGTTTTTGCTACCCATAATGTTATTGGTTGTGAATAACCTGAAGGTTAGTTTTCAGAAATATGTAATGGGAAGAACTGTCACTGCAGAACAAGTGGAGAGTGCTATTCGGGAAATGAAATTCGACTATGATGAAACAGAGATGTAAGGCATATTCCTTAACTATTATAGAAAGATTCAAAGTATAGATGAGCTACCTGTGTGATGAGATAAAAGGCATGCGATAACTGAAAGAAAAAATAGACATAAGAAACGACCATTAACTTTTTTAGGTATAGAGTACACACAGGAGGATAATTATAAAAGTTAATGGGAGTTCCTGTCCGGCAGCTGCCGGATATGGCACATTTCCTAAAGACAAAAATTGTAAACAGATGAATTTTAGATATAGATTAGTATTAGGTTTGGTTATGGTTTGTAATTTACTGTTTGGGCAAGATGCCCAAACAGTTACCGAAACCATGAGTTTGCAGAAAGCTATAGAAACCGCATTGGTAAATAATTATGATTTAAAAATTGCAGAAAATACCTTAAAGCAAACAGAGAATAGTAATACTATGGGGAATGCCGGGCTATTACCATCGGTTTCTTTAAGTAGTTCGGCAGAATATTCCAATAACGATTATGAATATGAATATTCGACTTATAGCACTAGTGTTAGTGGTAATAGTACCACCTCAGTTGATGCAACGGCTTATATAGGTTATACCTTGTTTGATGGTTTTGGAAATCAATATACCTTTAAAAGGCTAAAGCAGGCTAATAATATGCAAAATACCCTCTATGCAGTGCAAATGGAAAATACGGTGCTGGAGGTTGTGCAATATTATTATGAGCTTTGTAAGGCTCAACAAAATTTAAACCTCGCTAAACAAACCATGGAAATATCACGCGACCGTTATAATCGTACCAACGATCAAAAGATGTATGGTCAGGCTACTCAACTGGATTTGTTAAATGCTGAAGTGGATATGAATGCCGATAGTACCACCTTGTTAGAAGCAGAGCAGACTATGCTGACTTCTGTTAAAGACCTGAATTTGGTGATGGGTATTTCAATCAGTGAAAATTATAGGGTTGATGATCAAATTGTATT
>JBFHEL010000312.1:0-4962 GCA_041584155.1 Saccharicrinis sp. | reverse complement strand
TGTGGCAATGACAAAAAGAAAAGAAGAATATAAAGTTTGTTGCCTTTTTAAATTTTGGAGTTTTCACTGTAAATAAGAATCAGAGATCATTACAATCCCGGAGTTTAAAATACCAACAGCTTGAACCTTGGTGCTAGTACGGATATGAATGGAGAGTTTACTTTTATAATTCCCGAAGAAGATTCTATTCGAAATGACAGTATTAGTTTTACGCATCTTAACTACAAGAATAAAACAATAGCCTACAGTGATTTAAAGAGTAACGAGAATATTATCCTTGAGCAAGATTATTATAGTTTAAGCGAAGTTGCCATATATGCACAGTATGCTCAAAATACTAATAGATTAGCTTTATCAGATGCTAGAGAAAAAGGGAAACCAATACTGTTGTTCTTTACGGCGAGTTATTGTGGACCATGTAAACATTACAAGAAACTTTTTGCAGCAGATAACGAGGTAAGTCGTTTCCTCAAAGAAAACTACGCCTTAATAATCTGTGATATATTAACAAAGCCAGGAATAAAGTTGAAAAAACTATATGGTTCTGGTTCTAGAGTGCCTAATTTTGTTGTCATAACTTCAGATGAGAGAATATTAGCTAAGCATAGCGGTAGTTGGTGGAAAGAAGGGATTGGGATGGATGATGAAGCTTGTTTGAGTTTTCTAAAACAGTATAGCAAACTTCCTGAAAAATTAGAAAGCCTTAAACAGATAAAACAAACAAACTATGATTATAGAGTTAACGAATTGCGAAAAAAACCAATACCTACCTTCGATGAGAACCTATCAAACACAGATTGGAAAATTCTTCTTAGTCTCGGTTTAGTAAATATTACCAATATAATGTACACCAACGATGATTTTAGTTCCTATAAAGTAGGATCTGATTTTGGTTTATATTTATACTATAGGAGGAAAGGAAGTAATTTTTCTATTCAGAATGGTCTGTTGTTTTCTTCTCAGGGAGGTAGAAATTCAGAAGTGCCTGAAAGCTTAAGAATAAACTATTTAGAACTGCCAGTAAGGCTAAGTTACCAGTTTTATAATAGTGGTCAAGTAGGTTTATATACAGTAAAACTTGCCATGACTCCCTATGTGGCATATGGACTGACAGCAAAGAATAAATTAATGGACGAAAAATAAAGGTTGGTTCAAATCCCAATGAGCTTAAACGTTGGGATTATGGAATTATACCGGGATTAACTATTACACCAATTGGTAACATGGAAATTTTTACTGGTTATAAAATTGGACTAAATAATATTAGCAATGAAACAATTAATAACAGAGGTTTTTATATGCGTATGACTGTCAATTTTTTTGGAAAATCATATAAATAAAAGCGCATAATCCAGTAGACTGCAGCTAGATCTTTAGCCTAGCGGAGAGCCTCTCACAGCACGACTTTTTACAATATAAAAAGTACGTGTGGGTCTCGTACTGGGTGATTCTCTATACCAAGGAGAATAAAGTATTGTTTGAAGTAGCCGATATTGGACTTTGATATATTGCCTAACCACCCATACGACTTCTGCTCCAAGCGAGAAGAAAACGACTCACAATCGTATTTGTATATCTTTTCAATTTCATTCATCTTCAAAGCTCTCTTTATGTTTTGACTTGAAGGTTGAAGTCCAGAAGGCTAAGAATGCAATAGAATCATTTGGATATAGCATCTGGTAATACAACAAATCTTCATATCAAATAAATATGTTCTACTAATATCTTAATACCTAAACCTATTAACACCAGCCCTCCAAATATCTCAATTCGTTTGTTGATTTTGTTACCAAGCTTATCACCAACAAACACACCAATACCGGAGAATAAAAATGTGGTTGTTCCTATAATTATCATGGCCAACCATATATTTATTTCGATCAGCCCAAAACCTATCCCTAAAATCATAGCATCAATACTAGTGGCTAAAGCCATTAATGCTAAAAACATGTTATTTGTAGGATTTACATCAACTTTCTCATTACTATTTTTTAATCCATCATAAATTAATTTACAGCCAACGCTCAACAATAAGATAAAAGCTACCCAATGGTCATAATCTTCGATAATACTTTTAAAACTACTACCTATGAGCCAACCAATGAAAGGCATTGTTCCTTGGAATAATGCCATGAATACAGCTACTTTTAAAACATGTTTTAATCTTATATTGCAAGAACAGGCACCTGTTGTTATACTTGCTGCAAGGCTATCTATTGATAAGCCAACACCTATTAAAAAAAGAGAAACTGTACTCATAATCGAAAAATTAAATGCTTGCAAAAATAGTTTATTTACAGATAGTCTTTAAATAAAATGAGCATTTCATCACTTACACTTGTAGATTCGAGAGTACTGTGCACTATATTTAAAATTCCAGGACATCAATAATATAGTCACTACTTTTGGGTACTAAAAAGTATAATTCTTTCTTTCTAAGTTATTTCAAATTAGTAGAGTTTTTGAACTGTTTAAACAATGTTATCCCTAAGAACTATACTAAATATAGAATATTATTTAGAATTATTCTATCTAAAATACCAACATATAGGGATTTTCGACATCACTTCTTCATGATAGTTTTGCAATGTGAATATGTAATAACATAAAACAATATAATGATGAAGAAAAATTTACTTTCAATTGTATTTGCTATGGCTAGTATATTAGCTTTCTCTCAGAGTAAGGATAGCATCGCTAATCAATATGCAAATACTGCAGATAATCTTTTATCCAAAGACAGTAAACTTGTAGTAGGAGGATATGGAGAAGTTCATTATAATCAATCTTTAGATGGTTCAACATACAACACAGGTACTCTCGATGTGCATCGAGTTGTAATTTTATTTGGGTATAACTTCAATGAAAAAACTCAATTTATTACTGAATTAGAATTCGAACATGTTAAAGAGGTATATGTAGAACAGGCTTTTTTACAATATAAACTCAACAACTTTATTAATTTTCGTGGTGGTTTAATGTTAGTTCCTATGGGAATTATAAACGAGTATCATGAACCAACAACTTTTAATGGTGTAGAACGCCCACTTATAGATAAATATATAGCTCCTACTACCTGGCGAGAAATAGGTTTTGGTATTACAGGTAATGTTTTACCTGCTTCGTTAAAATATCAGGCTTACATAACTAACGGATTCAATGGTTATGATGGTTCAGCTAATTTTAATGGTAAAAATGGTTTGCGTAGTGGTCGCCAAAAGGGAGCTGAATCCTATATAAGTTCTCCAAATATGGCCGCTAAAGTAGAATACTATGGAATTAGAGGATTAAATATTGGTTTATCTGGATACTTCGGAAAAACACAGAGCACTCTTTACGATGGTGTTGATAAAGATGATGAAAGTTCAGTGGCATTGGCCGATTCATCTGTGGTGGGTATTTCTATGCTAGGAGTAGACGCTCGATATAATTTAAAAGGCATGCAGTTACGTGGTCAATTCTACTATTCATCGCTATCAAATACCAATGAGTACAATGAGTTCACTGCTGATGGTTCTGATTTAAACGATTTAGGAAAATCAATGCTTGGATATTATGCTGAGGCTGGATATAATGTTTTAAGATCAGCTAACACAGAAATTAACTTGATACCATTTGTTCGCTACGAATTTTACAATACACACCATACTGTAGAAAATAACATTAGCAATAATTTAGCTTATAAAAAGACCGCAATAACTACTGGTTTAACACTAGCGCTAACCAAAGGAGCTGTCGTGAAAACAGATTTACAGTTTCTTAAGGATGCTGAATCTAATGAATTTGAAAAAACTTTTAATATGGGAATTGGGGTAATGTTTTAATTCATGTTTAAAATGAAAATAAAATCAGGATTGTTATTGTGCATTTGCCTGTTTGGCAATTGCTTTATACATGCTCAACACGGGATTGACCACAAACCCAAAGCACTGATAAAAGCGTTGCAAAAAGCTGGTGCGACAGACCTTTCTGTTATACAGGAGGTTAATGTGCCCCATTCTGTAAATATCTCAAATGGGATTAATGGAAAGTTCTTCCTGATTAATGATACTAATGTAAGCCAATACAGATATATTTATGTTGGACGTGTGAATAGCTGCCGCACAGGTGGCTGTTCCATAGCCGACGATAATTCACATGATAGTGCTTCAGAATACTTTGATTATTATATTCTTTTTGATAATAATAAAAAGGTGCAAACAGTAAAAGTATTCAATTACCAAGCTACACATGGACATGAAATAACTAGTAAGGGGTGGTTAAAACAATTTATTGGTTATGATGGTTCTGAACAATTACAAGTAGATAAAAACATAGATGCAATTTCGGGGGCAACAATTTCGGTTTATGCCATAACTCTTGATGTGGATATAAAAACTAAAATTTTACAACAACACATATAATCTTGTAATTCCCTATAACAGCTTGACAGATTTTTACTTATTTTTTAGAAGCGAATACAACCTTAAAACAACTTTCTAAAAATTAAAATTCCTATAGCTTTTACAAAGTATTAAACCATAGAGGTTGCTTCAAAACCTGCTGTTTGTTTTCACTTGTAAACCCACTTTTTCTTAATATTTCTCGCTGTTTTTTTGAGTTTTAAACCATTAAGTTTAGTTATTCAAACACAGTACCTAGGAATTATTATACCGGTATTAGAAAAAAGAGACTATCATTATTTAATCAACAAACACCCTTTCTATATGATTAGCTCCATACGAATAGGCAATGGTAGCATAGGAATTTATGGTCTTTGTTAAAATCAGATTTGCTTTTTTACCCTTGGTGATACTGCCCACTCTATCCTCAACTCCCATGGCATAAGCGCCATTAATAGTAGCTGCATTAATAGCTTCTTCGGGGGTCATTTTCATTTTAATACAAGCTGTTGCTACTACCAAATTCATATTTCCTGAAGGGGTGGAACCCGGATTATAATCCGTGGCCAAGGCCAATGGC
>JBFHEL010000311.1:0-4976 GCA_041584155.1 Saccharicrinis sp. | reverse complement strand
TTTTTTTCTATAAATGCCTTGTGGAAATCGAAGATATCTATATTGGTAGGTGATTATTTTCTTTCGCGTGGCCTTTCCATTGCTTTGGATAATGATCAGGTTGAAGTCCTTAAGATAGTGTCCGAAGCGGTTAAGGAAATGAGTGAAGGAGAGTTGCTTCAAATAGAAAAAAGCAGAAAGCTTGATATTACCGAAGAGGTATACTATGAAATTATCACCAAAAAAACAGCAACCCTAATCGCAGCCTGTACAGCCGCAGGTGCCTTGTCGGTAAATGCGCCTGTTGAAAAAATTGCCTTACTCAAAGAGTTTGGTACCTACCTAGGTATTGCTTTTCAAATTAGGGATGATCTTTTTGATTATGAAAAAAGTGATTTGATTGGTAAGCCCACAGGAAATGATATACGAGAAAAAAAGATGACGCTTCCTCTTATTCATGTGTTAAATACTTGTTCAGGTAAAGATAAAAAACAGCTTCTTACCACTGTACGTCGTTATAATAAAAATGATAAAAAAGTGGCCGAGGTCATTAAGTTTGTTCGCAATAACGGAGGAATAGAATATACTTTTGACAAAATGATTGAATACCGTGATAAAGCACTACATGTGTTAGATCGATTTGATGAGTCGGAAAGCAAAACTGCCTTAAGAGATTTGGTTTACTATACTACAGAGAGAAAAAAATAGACTGATTAATAAGCGATTGATATCCTGCATAATCATGATACTTTTGCGCTAACACTTGATATTTAATTTACTATGTCGGATACTAAGAAATTATTTTTACTGGATGCCTACGCATTAATTTATCGTGCTTATTACGCATTTATCCGTGCGCCAAGAGTTAATTCAAAGAAGTTAAATACCTCAGCCATATATGGTTTTACTAATTCATTGTTAGAAGTACTTCAAAAAGAAAAGCCCAGCCATTTAGCTGTGGCTTTTGATCCCCCGGGGCCTACTTTCCGACATGAGATGTATAAGCCTTACAAAGCCCAGCGTGAAGCAACACCCGAGGATATTAAACTGGCGGTTCCTTACATTAAGCAATTATTGGATGCCTTAAATATTCCGGTGCTGGAGGTAATGGGTTTTGAGGCGGATGATGTGGTGGGTACTATTGCTCTTCAGGCAGAAAAAGCAGGTTTTGAGGTGTATATGATGACTCCTGATAAGGATTATGCCCAGTTGGTTTCTGAACATATTAAAATGTATAAACCCCGCAGTAAAGGAGGGGGCATGGATATTCTGGGTATCGCTGAGGTGCAGGATAAATTTGGAATTGAAGAGCCCAAACAAGTGATTGATATATTAGCCTTAATGGGTGATGCTTCAGATAATATTCCGGGGTGTCCGGGAATTGGAGAAAAAGGTGCCAAAGATATTATTGCTAATTATAAAAGCATTGAGGGGATTTATCAGCATATAGATAAATTTAAAGGAAAACGTAAAGAGAACCTGGTTAACTTTAAAGAGCAGATAGACTTATCCTATACACTAGCTACCATAAATAAGGAAGTGCCTATTGAATTTGATGAGGATGCCATAAAAGTATCGGAACCGGATACGGATAAATTATTTCCTTTGTTGGAAGAGTTAGAGTTTAAAAGCATGATGCCGCGTTTTGGTGCTACTGAAACGCCTACTCCTGCCTCTGGTGCTACTCAAGGTGATTTATTTGGTCAACCACAGGTGCCGCAGGTGCCTGGTATTTCTTCAACGCTAAAAACCATCGAGGATACTGACCACACCTATTATTTGGTGGATAATGACCAAGCCTATGCTTCTTTGGCTGCTGAATTAAGTATTCAAAAAGAGTATTGTTTTGATACCGAAACCACAAGTTTAAATGCGGTGAGTGCTGAGTTGGTGGGTATTTCTTTTGCATGGAAGGCTCATGAGTCTTATTATGTGCCTTTCCCTGAAGATAGAGAGGAGGCTCAATTGCTGGCCAATCGTTTTAAGCTTGTTTTAGAAGATGAAAATATTCTTAAAATAGGACAGAACTTAAAGTACGATGTGTTGGTACTGAAAAAATATGGTATCGATGTAAAAGGAAATATTTTTGATACCATGGTGGCTCATCACCTGGCTATGCCGGGTTTAAAGAGCAGTATGGACTTTATGGCAGAAACCTATCTGGGCTATTCGCCGGTAAAACTGGAGTCGTTAATTGGCAAAAAAGGGAAAGGTCAATTGTCTTTTCGTCAGGTAGAGATACAAAAAGCCAAGGAATATGCTGCTGAAGATGCCGATATTACACTTCAGTTAAAGTTATTTTTAGAGCCTAAACTAAAGGAAGAAGGTTTAGAAGAGCTTTTCTATCAAACAGAGATGCCTCTTTTGTTGGTGTTGGCTGAAATGGAGGCCACTGGGGTGAAACTGGATGTGGATGAATTAAACAAATTTGCATTAAGTCTCAGGGAGCGGATTGAGCTACTGGAAAAGGATATTATGGAGATGGCCGGGATGGAATTTAATATTTCCAGTCCCAAACAAGTGGGAGAGGTATTGTTTGAACACTTGAAGATTGATGATAAGGCTAAAAAAACCAAATCGGGGCAGTATAGCACCAGTGAAGAGACACTGAGTAAACTGAAAAATAAACATGAGATAATAAATAAGATACTTGAGCAAAGAGGCTTAAAGAAATTACTTAATACTTATGTTGAAGCTCTTCCTGCGCTGGTTAACCAAAATACAGGGAGGATTCATACCACTTATAACCAGGCAATGGTAGTTACCGGCCGCCTAAGTAGTACTAATCCTAATTTACAGAATATTCCCATTCGTGATGAAGATGGCCGGGAGATACGAAAAGCATTTATTAGCAGCGATGATGATCATCTTTTTTTATCGGCTGACTACTCTCAGGTAGAGCTGCGCTTGATGGCTCATCTAAGTCAGGATGAGCAAATGTTGGCCGCTTTTAATAACGGGGAGGATATTCATGCCGCTACAGCTGCTAAAATATACAAAGTACCCCTGGATGAGGTAAGCAGTGATATGCGACGAAAAGCCAAGACGGCGAATTTCGGTATTATTTATGGGATCTCTGCCTTTGGATTGTCGGAACGCCTGAATATATCAAGGAGCGAGGCTAAGGAGTTAATTGATGGTTATTTCGAAAATTTCCCTCAGGTAAAAGAATATATGGATAAGAGCATTGCCGTTGCCCGGGAAAAAGGCTATGTGGAAACTGTTTTTGGCAGAAAAAGAAACCTGCCTGATATCAATTCACGTAATGGGGTGGTGAGAGGTATGGCAGAGCGGAATGCCATTAATGCCCCTATTCAGGGAACAGCCGCAGATATCATTAAAATGGCGATGGTCAATATTCAGGCCGAAATGGCTAAGCATAAGATGAAATCAAAAATGATTCTGCAGGTACATGATGAATTGAACTTTGATGTTCTAAAAACTGAAGTTGAAGAGGTGAAGAAAATAGTAAAATCCGGGATGGAAAAAGCCTGTAAGCTATCTGTTCCTCTATCAGTTGATATGGGTATTGGTATCAACTGGCACGAAGCTCATTAATGCATTTTTGCCTGTGATTAATGGCCTAACAGTGTTAGTTGTTAATCATAGGCAATCAATAGTTGTATTTACTACCGCCTTATTACTTTACGCTTAAAATAAGCGGAATAATCTTTTCAATGTAACTTGTTTTTTGAGATTATGTAAGGATATATGATATTAATAATTAATATTTTAACCTATACTACTGAATCTTCTACTTTAAATATTTTGGTGATTAATTTAATAAGCTCGTTTTTATTAATAGGCTTTGATATAAAATAATCGCACCCATGTTTAAAGCCCATTTTTCTATCCGCCTCAATGGAATAGGCTGTTTGTATGATAATGGGTAGCTTAGGGAATGCTTCTTTTATTTTTTTTGTAGCCTCATAGCCATTTACCAGTGGCATTTTCACATCCATCAAAACCAATTGAATATGAGTGTCGTTCATACATATATCAATGGCTTCCTGGCCATTTTTAGCATGAACAATGTTTAATTTTATTCCCGGAACATTTTGCAAAATGGTTTCGAGATATAGATAATTTATTTCTTCATCTTCGGCAATAAGTACTTTATATATGTCTTTGGTATTTGCTTGATTTTTTAAGGTCGTATCATCCATTTGATTGACTGGTTTAAAGGGTAACAGAACTGAGAAAGTAGAACCTTTTCCTTTTTCTGATTGTAAGGTAATATCTCCTCCTAATAACTGTGCATTTTCCTTTGAAATGGATAATCCAAGGCCTAGTCCGCCATGACAATAGGCAATATCTTTACTTTCCTGAGAAAAACGTTCGAATATCTTGTCCTGATTGGCTGTTGAGATACCGATCCCTGAGTCTTTAACGTAAATGATCAGTCTGGAATCCTCAAGGTAATAACCCAGTTCAATAAATCCCTCGTTGGTATATTTAAGAGCATTATCAAGCAGGTTGCTAAGTATTTTGTGAAGCTTAGATTTGTCGGTAATGATCCGGCTTTTATGGTCACTGAGTCCTTTTTTGAGATAGAAGTGAATATTCCGTTCTTTTGATTTTAAATCATACACCGAAAAAAGTTCCATGATGAAATCATTTAAGCAGATCTCTTCTTCGAATAATTTTAATTGTTTTGTTTCCAGAGTGGATATTTCAAGTATATCATCAATGATCCGAAGCAGTTGTGTGCTGCTGTTTTGAATAATAGACACATACTGATTTCTTTTGGCCATGCTAAGATGTTGATCGCTTAGCATGTCGGAAAAGCCCATAATACCATTCATTGGAGTGCGAATTTCGTGCGACATATTATGCAGAAACTCTGTTTTTAATTTATTTGATTCTTCAGCCCTTTTCTTAGCTTCATATAATTCCTCATTCGTTTGTGTTAACTCTTCATTTAAAGCTTCATATTCGTTTTTCTTGTTTATCATTTCCTGCTCCGCCAGTTTTCTGTCGGTAATATCTTTGATTAC
>JBFHEL010000310.1:0-5021 GCA_041584155.1 Saccharicrinis sp. | reverse complement strand
CCAATGGCTTTTTTAGCGATAGTTTTTATCTTAATGATTAGTTTTAAATCGTTTGAACAACCGCTGATTATTCTACTGATGATTCCAATATCTATTCTGGGTTCAGTATGGGGACATGGTATACATGGTAAACCTTTATCCATATTAAGCTTATGGGGTATTGTTGCATTAACGGGTGTTATTGTAAACGATGCAGTGGTGCTTATGGCCAAATATAATTCGTTGATAGAAGAGGGTAAAAAGGTGAAAGCGGCTATTATTGAAGCAGGGAAAACAAGATTAAGACCAATCATCCTAACAACCTTAACGACCTCCTTTGGCTTGTTCCCTTTGATACTTGAAAAAAGCTTTCAGGCACAGTTTCTGATACCTATGGCTATTTCTCTGGTATATGGTGTGGCATTTGGTACCCTGTTTATTTTACTTTTCTTTCCGGCCTTAATCATGATCTTAAATGATTTCAGAAGATATATGAAACAGTTATGGACGGGTGAGAAAATTGAACCCGAAAAGGTGGAAATAGCATGGATAAATAAACAACGAAAATACCAAAATGGTAATAATGGAGATGAAATGGTGACTAATGAAGCGAATAAAAAGAATTGATAATCATGAAAATGAGTAAAGTATTAAAAATTTCTTTCCTGTTAATTAGCATTGGCCTCCATGTACAAGGGCAACAAGCGCTCTCATTATCTGATGCCATTGCAAAAGCCCTGGAAAATAATTATAGTATTAAAATTAGTAACAGCCAACAACGTGTGGCAGAAGTCCAAAATTCATGGGGTGCTGCCGGACGTTATCCTTATATTAGTCTTGAATTCGAAGACGATAATAGGTTGTACTTAAATGAGGATGAAAATTATGTAAGTAATAGTTTGTATCCTGGTGCTTATGTTAGCTGGACTTTATTTGAGGGTTTTGCGGTACGCATAAATAAACAGCGTTTTGAAGAGTTGGAAAAATTATCCAGGCAAAATACAGCTATCATGGTTGAGGGAACCGTTCAGTCGGTTATATTGGCCTACTATAATGTATTACTTCAAAAGGAAGAACTAAAGGTTTATCAGGAGGTAATGAGTCTGTCGGAGGATAGATATGAGCAAGCCAAAGTAAAAAAAGAATTGGGTGCCGCAGTGAGTTATGATGTACTGCAGTCGCAAAATGCCTACTTAACTGACCGATCAACCTATTTGATACAGCAAGTCAATTATAAAAATGCTTTGCGTGATTTGAATTTTTTAATGGCCGAAAAGGAGATGTATTATGAGCTGACGGAAGATTTTAAGGCTATACCTGTTGATTATTCAATGGATGATTTGCAAAACAGGATGAATGAGAATAATAAGGGTTTGCAAAATCAATATCTAAATCAGAAATTACTTGAGAATTCAGTTGCTCTTGCAAGGAGTGCTTATGCACCAACACTTGATTTTTCAGGGGGAGTATATGGTAAAACAACACGTTATGATTATGTAAATAGCGGTGAATCCTGGGATAAGTCAGCCACTTTTTACGGAAACTTTACTTTGAGTTATAATTTGTTTAGTGGAGGAAGCAGACGAAGAGCCTTGCAGATTGCCAAAATAGAAGAAGAATCAGGGGAGGTGGAGATCGATCAGATGAAACATGAGTTGGATAATAGTCTATCTAATTTGTACGAGTTTTATCTGGTTCGAAAAGAGCTCTTAAAGGTTGCAGATGAAAATTTAGATGCCGCTAAGCTTAACCTGCGGATATCTAAAGATAAATTTGAATCGGGAGCTATTAATTCTTTTAATTATCGCGATGTTCAAAATATCTATCTCAATGCTTCACAGCAAAAGCTTGAGGCTATTTATAATTTTATTGATACACATACCTCCTTATTGCGAATGGTAGGAATTATAGTTCAGCAGTACGAGTAGTATTGCAAGTGGGATTTCAGAGTGAAAGCTTTTATATGTAAAATGGAATGTTATGACTATAATTGATAAAACAAAGCCGGTATTGGTTACCGGTGCAACAGGGTATGTGGCAGGGTGGATAGTGAAAAAGCTATTGGATGAGGGAATTTGTGTTCATGCAGCGGTTCGTGATCCGGATAACAAAGAAAAGTTAAAGTTTCTGGATCAATTGTCTGCACAATCAAAGGGGCGAATTGTTTACTTTAAAAGCAACCTGTTGTCAGATGGTTCATATGCCGAAGCGATGGAAGGATGTGAATTGGTTTATCACACTGCCTCGCCTTTTATTCTGGATGTGAAAGATCCGCAAAAGGAATTGGTCGATCCGGCTATATTAGGAACCAGTAATGTGCTGGAGACCGCTAATCGCATTAAATCGGTTAAACGGGTAGTGGTAACCAGTAGCGTGGCCGCTATCTATGGCGATAATATCGACTTAAGATCCACCGCCAATGGAATTTTTACCGAGGATGATTGGAATATTAGCTCTACAGTAAAGCATGGGGCATATCTGTACTCTAAGACACAGGCAGAAAAGAAAGCCTGGGAAATATATCGTAAGCAAAAACGTTGGGATTTAGTGGTTGTGAATCCGGGTTTGGTCATGGGGCCTGCCTTAAATCCCTTGTTAGTGACTTCTGAAAGTTTTAGGCTGATAAAGCAGTTTGGTGATGGTTCCTTAAGAGCAGGTGTGCCTAAGATGGGTATGGGAGTTGTAGATGTAAGAGATCTCGGGTTAATTCATTTTCAAGCCGGATTTATTTCTGAGGCTAAAGGACGTTATATTGCTTCAGGACATAATACCAAATACATTGATTTGGCAAAGGTGCTTCAGCCTGTATATGGCAGTAAATATCCCATTCCTAAAAAAGAAATGCCTACCTGGATTATCTGGCTGTTAGGGCCAATGATTAATAAAGCCCTTACGCGTAAGTTTGTTTCGCGGAATATAGGTTATGAATGGAAGGGAGATAACTCTAAAAGTAAAAAAGAATTGGGAGTAGCCTATCGTCCGTTAAGGGAGTCTGTAATTGATATGTTTCAGCAATTAATCGACAATAATATCATTTAAACTGCCTACGTTTTATAATAGTTTGGTTAGGCGTAAAAAAAGTTGGTTTATAACAGTTAGTTAATAATTACATTTTGAGAGTAATCTATCTTATTGCTTTGTAATCCGTATGTAATTTAAACAATACGACGGTTAAGTATTACTTTATATGTGAGGGTGATGTGTTTAGTCTTGAGGAATAACTGAATAGGGATTAAAATAATCCGGAAATTGTAGTCTCACAGGATGCACAATAACTTTTGTTTAATCCTTTTAGAGTGGTTGAATATCCTTTTCTTTCAATCAATAATGCGCCGCAGTTGGGGCAGTAGGTGCTTTCTGCTTTGTGGTGGATTATATTGCCCAGATAAGCGTATTTCAATCCCGAATGAAGAGCAATTTCATAGGCAGTTAATAATGTATTAATTGGAGTGGGAGATAAATGATTTAACTGATAGGTGGGGAAAAATCTGCTAAAATGAATTGGAGTATCTGAAAAACCATTTCCAGCTAACCAACTACACATCTTTTTTATCATCTTTAAGTCGTCAGTGAAACCAGGTATTATTAAATTGGTAATCTCCAGCCAAATCCCTTCTTCTTTTAATATTTCCAGTGATTGTAAAACCGGTTTAAGTCTGATCCCATTTAGTCTCTGGTAAATCAGGTCATCAAAACTTTTTAAATCGATATTTGCAGCGTCTAAATGTCTGCACCAATCTCGTAAGGGCTTTTTATTGATGTATCCGGCCGAGACAATGATGTTCTTGAGTCCATTTTCATGGGCTTGAATAGCTATGTCGCGTGCGTATTCGTAGTAAACAATGGGATCGGTATAGGTGTAAGATATAGATTGACAATTTAAAAGTAAGGCTCTTTTTGTGATGTGTTGTGGTGAAGTGTAGTTGTGATCCGAAGATCTAAAATCAGCTTGTGATATATGGTGATTCTGACAATTTAAACAACGAAGATTGCATCCTGTGGTAGATAAGGATAGTGTTTTTGAGCCGGGGTAAAAATGATATAAAGGTTTTTTTTCTACCGGATCTATTTGTATGGCACATGGATATCCATACACAAGAGAAAAGAGCCTGTTATCCATATTTTTTCTTGTCCTGCATAGCCCCGTTTCTTCATCTTTTAAAAAGCAGGTATGAGGGCATAAGGTACAAATAATACCCTCTTGTTTTTTGTGCCAGAAATCAGCAATAAATAAGGGCTTCCTATGTTTTGAATTCATGGTTGTATTGTTGCGATCTGTTTAAATTTATTTAATCTCAGATAGCTTGTCCCGCGAAATGCGGGAGAACTCTCGTATAATATCATTTTGATAGTAAAGTGAGCACTTGGTATTATGCCGATGGATTAATGACAGCCTTATTGCGAAGCACATATAACGCCCGGGTCATGAACCTATCGGTATAAAATCTATATTTAAAGGTGTTCATGAATACTATGTATTTTATTGTCCTGTGTGTAAATGAATTGATTGGATTAGCATGGTCGTACCGAAATCTATATCATCCTTCATCGGAAAAAATAACTGCTTCAAAAGTGTATATTTCTGCATCCTGCCATCCTGTCCATCCAATATGTGCTTTATCTTTGGCAAGATGCCCCAGGAATTCTTCGATCGTCCATCCTGTTTTTGTAGCTACCTGAGGCAGGAAAGTTCCTCTGTGTCGATCTTTTTTTAAATAAACACCATGCTTACCAAGTATGATTTCATCTATTTGGTTTATCCTTTTAAGGGGAGTTAATACCGATATCTCAATGGATAGATCAGAGAGCTCATCTTGTTCGATAGCAGGAAAACGACTGTCGGTAAATGCTGCCGAAACAGCAAGCTCTTGAACTAAGGTGTTTAAACGGCAAGAGGCATTAAACTCGCCTATGCAGCCTCGCAATTCACCCAATACGTACACCGAGACAAATGCGCTGTTTAAGAGGTGGTAGTCATTGTCTTCGTTGGGCTCTTCTTTAACTGAGGAGTTGTCTGAAGACAGATATTGTTCTATTGCTTT
>JBFHEL010000309.1:0-5022 GCA_041584155.1 Saccharicrinis sp. | reverse complement strand
AACAATCATTTTGGTAGGAATGCTTTCTGTTTTTACTTTCTTTCCCTGAAGATTGATCGCATTAGGAACCATTCTGTTTTGAAAAACAGATGGAAAAACACCTTCTTGTATAATAGATACTGGTAAAAAAGATTGGTTAAATGCTTTTTGTTCCGGTTTCTCGTTAACAAAAGCTAAACTTACAAACACCGGAACCTGTTCTGTTTTAGTATACCTCGATGTGCGCAATAAAACCGTTCTTTTGATATCTAAACCGTCATTTACGGTATCGATAGGGCTGGCGAATTCTCCCTGGATGACATTCATGTTGCGCGATACAGGATGGTTGGGTTGGGGTATTAATAGCGGATTGTAAAGCCAAGGAGCAGGCACTATACGTTGCTGTCCACCTGAGGTAAGGTAAATGGGAATCATCCCGGCCTGAATATCCTGGATGAGTACCGGGTTTATACGGATGCCATATTTAAAAAGCTGATCGTCAATGTTTAAATCGTTGTATAACCCTATGGTCTCTTCTGATTTTCTTAAGCTATCAAGTGTTAATTTTACGGCATCAATTAACCATAATACACGTCCTCCATTCATCATATACTGGTCGATAATGAATTTGTCGCTTTCGCTAAATTTAGATTGTGGCTTGGCAATGATAATGGTTTTGTACGAATCCAATACGGAGGGGTCAGCAGCAAGTCTTCCCCGATCTACCTGATAGTATTGTGATAATTCGTCTGTTATGTCCAACACATCCAATTCATCCAACTCTCCATGGCCTTCGATGAAAGCTATCTTTGGTTTTTCGTTAATAGTGAGTTTTCTTACTGCATCAGTGAATTTATATTCCAGACTCTCAATGGATTTATTTAGATTTTCATCACCGGAAAATCCTTGTATGTTTTCCAGAAGATTAATGGGTAATTGAGTGTCTCTGTATATTAATACAGCGTAAGGATAAACCAGAGAGCTTGTATTTCTGCCATCTTCGGTAGTTTCAAATACTTCTTGAGGAGTGAGTCCTATTTCCTTTAGCTCTTTTTGAATCGCTCTTTTTTCTTTTATGGAGCCTTCTGCTGGATCTATAAAGTTATAATCGATGTTGTTTCCTGCGTAAATGCGTAGTTCATTCAGTAGCTCATTGGTTGCATTTGATAATTTACTGAACCCTACGTTTAAATCACCTTCCAGATATACATTAACAACTATTCGATCTTCTATGTCTTCAAAGAGTCTTTGTGTGTTTTCAGAAAGAGTATAACGTTTCTCACTGGTCAGGTCGATGCGGAAAAACCATCCGGAAGCCAGTATGTTTACAATAACTATACTTATAATCAGGATGGTTAATTGCCAGATATTTTTGTTTCTTACGCTTTTCAACATGATTTAATAGTTGCTAAGGTTTACCATTTTCTGCTGGTTAACACTGTTCGTGTTAAAAATATAAATAGTGTAATTGTGCTAATAAAATAGATGATATCTCGGGAATCAACTACGCCTCGGCTTATTGATTGATAATGTTCATCTATTCCTATATTGAGTATGATGTTTCGGATAGAATAATCATTTACTATTTGCGATAGAGCCTCGAAGCCATAGTAAAATATAAAGCTTAACAGCACAGCCAATACAAAGCTAATGATTTGGTTATCGCTTAAAGAGGAACAGAATAAGCCTATGCTTACATAAATGCCTGCCAGAAAAAACAAACCGATAAATGAGCCCCAGGTTCCTCCATAGTCAATATTCCCTATTGGGTTTCCTAGTTGAACGAGGGAATAAAAATAAATTAATGTAGGTAAGAGACTGATGACTACCAATGTTATTCCAGCCAGATATTTGGCCCAAACAATTTGAAGTTCGGAGATTGGTCTGGTGTATAATAATTCAATGGTGCCTGTTCGTTTTTCATCAGCAAACAGGCGCATAGTTACTGCAGGTACCAAAAATAAATACAGCCAGGGAGCCATGTAAAATAGAGGTTCCAATGTGGCATATCCTCCAAATAGAATGTTCATAGGGCCTGGTATGACCCATAAAAACAGTCCTGTGAGTACCAAAAATACCCCTACTACCAAATAGCCTGTTAAGGAGCTGAAAAAGGAGGTAATTTCTTTTTTATATAAACTCCACATATGTTTTAGTTAAGTTTTAATTCATTTACCATAAGATGAGCAGCTCTTTTGCTGGAGCCTGACTTTCCCATGATGCTATGTAAATTGTTATAGTGATTAAATATATTAATTCTGTAATCCTGATTATTGAGTAACAGATTGAGCTCATTTTTAACGTTTGTAAAATTCAGCTCATCCTGTACCAGTTCTTTTACTCCTTCACAGTTGAGGATAAGGTTCACCAGAGAAATATGTTTGACTTTAAGAATAAATTTTTTAACCAGTTTGGTAATGGTTTTTCCACCCCACATCTTATAACAAACGATTTGAGGACAGTTGAGTAATGCTGTTTCCAGAGTGGCTGTTCCAGAAGTAACTAAAGCACCATGGGCTTGTTGCGCTATTTCGTATGTTTGATGAAAGAGCACTTTAACATCTTTATCCTTAATAAAAGGAGTATAATCTGCTATGGTAAACGAAGGTGCACCAGCAATAATAAACTGATATTTAGGGAAATGATCGATCATTTCGATCATGGTAGGAAGCACATTGCTTAATTCTTGTTTTCTTGAGCCTGCAAGTAAGGCTACAATGGGTCTGTTATCGAGGTTATTGCGTTTTTTAAAGGAGTCGATATTTTCATTTTTGTTAGGTCTGTTTTCAATGGCATCTAAAACCGGATTACCAACATAATCAATAGGAATATGGTATTTTTTAAAAAAATCAGTTTCAAAGGGCAAAATAGTATACATTTTATCTACATAAGCCTTTATCTTTTTTACACGTTTGGTATTCCAGGCCCATATTTTAGGTGAGATGTAATAAAAAACTTTGATGCCTTTTTTATGAGCAAACTCTGCCATTCTTAGGTTAAATCCCGGGTAATCCACTAATATTAGTACATCAGGTTGGTAATTAAGTAAGTCGCTTTTGCAGAGTTTAAAGTTCGCTTTTATTTTTCCCAGATTCACCAAAACTTCTTTAATACCCATGTACGCTGTCTCGCTATAGTGCCGAACCAGCTCTCCACCTACGTTTTTCATTAGATCTCCACCCCAGAATCGGAAATGACTATTGGTGTCTTCTTTTTTTAATGCTTTCATTAAATTGGAAGCGTGTAAATCTCCTGATGGTTCTCCTGCAATAATATAGTATTTCATTGTTCAGTATTTATAATGCAAATCTTAATATGATCACTAAAATTGCATAGAGCACTGTGGCGGTAACTATACCTCTGGCTGCAATAAGCCGGTCTAATTTTATTGCAAGCATAAAAAAAGCTAAGTTGGGCAACACGCTTAGGCTAAGCATTTTTGTAAAGCCTTTCGACGCGATAAGTTTGTTGGAAAATTCGTTGATGCTATAGGTATCGCCAAAGCTCAGGTAAAAAATAAGCCACGAAGTTGCCAGAGGTACAACAAGGCCAATGATAAGGCCAATATATAATTTATTACATTTACAAGGCATATGAAATATCTGGGTTATTTAAGGTGTTATAATCGCTTAGGTCTATAGTACAAGGAACGACTGTTGCAAAGTTTTTGTTTAAAAAGAACTCGTCGGTATCTTCTGCTTCGGGTTCCAAATTTTGAAAGTGACCGGTTAACCAATAGTATTTCATACCTCTTGGATCTTCGCGTTCTACAAATTCCTCCACCCATTTTCCTTTTCCCTGACGACAAAGTTTAATTCCTGCCAGTTTTTTTGAGTCAGGGATATTTACATTCAGATAAGTATTTGGCTTTATACCTTTTGTTAGAATTTCAGATAAGATAGTTTTTACTACTCTCTTACTTTCTGTGAAGTCAGCATCTGAATCATAATTTAAGAGAGAAAATCCTAGTGAGGGGATGCCATTTAAACACCCTTCACGGGCAGCACCCATTGTTCCGGAATAATGAATGCTTGAAGAACTGTTTGTGCCATGATTAATGCCGGAAACGATTATGTCAGGCTTTTTATCCAATAAAAAATGTAAGGCTAACTTTACACAATCAGCAGGTGTTCCATTGGTTTGATAATAGTGTACATGATCTTTTAATCCCAGATCTTTGATGCGTAATGGATCCTTAACTGTAATGGCATGAGACATTCCAGAATAAGATTCATTGGCTGAGATAACAAATACTTTACCAAAGTCTTTAACGGCATTAACTAGTTCAGCAATACCCTTGGCATGAATGCCATCATCGTTGGTAACTAAAATAACTGGCTTTTCTTGAATCACAATGTGTCGATTTGAATTTGATGTCAAATATAGACAGTCTTCACTAAAAATGTTAAATTTTAATACATAAAAAATGATAACAGTTCTTTAGGTTGCTTTAATGTATGCTATGAAAAGCTGAAAAATAGGTGATGATATTCGCTACTTGATTCCAAATTAATTACTTTTGTTGGCTCAAAATAAAATTCATTACAAATGCAAATATCATATAACTGGCTAAAGAATTACTTAAATATTGATATTGAGGTCAATAAGGTTTCGGAAATACTTACCGATATAGGGCTTGAAGTTGGAGGAATAGAGGAAGTGCAATCTGTTAAAGGCGGACTGGAAGGTTTGGTGATAGGTGAGGTACTTACTTGTGAAAAACATCCCGATGCTGATAAGTTAAGCAAAACAACGGTTAATATTGGTTCAGGTGAGATTTTGCCGGTAGTGTGTGGCGCACCTAATGTGGCAGCAGGACAAAAAGTTGTTGTAGCTACTGTGGGTACTATTTTGTATGATGGAGAGAATAGCTTTACCATAAAGAAATCAAAAATACGCGGAGAAGAATCAAAGGGGATGATTTGTGCTGAAGATGAAATTGGTTTAGGAACCAGTCATGATGGTATTATGGTACTGCCTGATGGTGTGGCTGTTGGTACGCTGGCGAAGGATTATTTTGAAGTGGAGACGGATGTGGTTTTT
>JBFHEL010000308.1:0-5058 GCA_041584155.1 Saccharicrinis sp. | reverse complement strand
TGAGTCTCCCGGCTTACCATTACTTACCATTGAAGTTACTCCTGGCAGCATACCTTGTAGTGATTCTGTTACTGATGTGACATTACCTGTCTTCAGCATGTCGTCACCTTTTGCCTGAGCAATGGAAGCAATTGCAGAAGCCTTGGTTTGCGTACCATAACCAACCACTACCACATCATCTAATTGAGTTGATTCACTTTCTAACTCAATAGATAAAACTGTTTGTCCGTTCACAGGAAACTCTTTTACCACATAGCCTATAAAAGAGACTATTAAAACAGCATCCCGATCGACAATAAGGTTAAACTTACCATCAAAATCGGTTATTGTACCGACTATATTGCCGGTTTCTGTTCCTTTAACCACTACCGATGCTCCGGGAAGAACTCCCTCACTATCAGCAACCACTCCCTGTACAGATATCTTCTGTGCCCAGGTAACTGTAGTTATCAGAAACAACAAAATAAACATTCCAATTTTTTGCATAGCCAATTATTTGGGTTTAAAAATCAATATTAAAACACGTTTCGTTACATTTTTTAACAAAACTATATATTGAATTGATCTTTTGTTAAAGCTAATCAAGCATTTGTTTAGGCAAATTAATCAATATACTATAACGCTATATTACAGTACTTTAAAAATACACACGACCGATTTATACAACTTTTTGCATGAATTTTCCAACCCTTTATTCGTTAGTAAAGAAGTAAACAGATGTTAAAAAAACTTCAAGTGCCAATGAAAATAATTACACGGCCCTTTGGAAAACAATAAACATGAATAAATATGAAAGTCGAAAGGTAAAATTTATAAAATGAATGTTAAAGAAAACAAATACTCTTTATCGTAAAATATTGGTCATAACATTATTTAAATCCTCAATATGCATAAGAAAATCTATTTCGCATCTACACTGCTTCAATACAAGTCACTTCGTTGCTTTATCACAGCTCACCATAACGATGCTCCCGAAAGCAATCAGGACAGGTTATGACTCGTTTATCTAAAGCCTTGTTTGATGCCATTTTAAATCCTCATGAAGAAACTCTAACACATAATCGGGGTTTAAAGATTAAAATGACATGATTAAATGGAATAACAAAGAAAAGACACACTACCCGTGTAGTGATGAATGAGCGTAATTTAGGTTTATCCTTTATGTTCATAAGTGCATGATTCTATTAAGAAAATAAAATTCACCTTTATCAAAGCCGGATCATTATGAAAGATTTCACCTAACGAATCTAAGAGAATCACTAAATCTTTTCAATATCGCAGCATAGAATATTTCCGCAATGGCACTGAAAAAGTAATGGAGATGCATGCCTAACTTGCTTAAACGAGAATACCAATGCACAATTCAATCTAAACCAAATGCCATATAGCAGACTGTTAGCTTTAGCCATTTTTAGCTATTTCTCATGCCCCTATTCGAAACTGCTATCTAAATATACGATTCTAAGGAGCTTAACCCGGCAAGTCCGACACACTACTGGTATTTGCATTAAGGCGCATTAAAAATATACAAACAGAAAGTGAAAAATAACTAATAACATATTGAACCAGAACAAACATGTGTATTCTATTTACCTACAATTACAAATGAGATTCCATGTCGTACAAAATGATATTTATTTTCACCTCTTAATCATTTCCTTCCATTTGAAATAAAGTTGGTGTTTTTCCATATACTTTTTTAAAGCAAACTCCAAAGTACCCCAAATCATTAAATCCACAATTAAAGGCCACCTCTGAAATAGTAAAGTCCTTGTTATGCAGCATTTGTGCGGCTCTTTTAAGCCTAATACTTCTAATAAACTCATTAGGCGGAAGACCAGCCAGGCTTCTGATTTTACGGTACAACATAGAATTGGTCACATTGAGTTCTTCTGCCATTGTTTTTACAGTAAAATCAGGGTCAGAAATATTTTTTTCAACCAGAGACTTTGCATCAATAATAAATTTCTGATCAAGGGGAGTAACCGTTACATTTTCCGGTTCCAGGCTAACCTCATCAGCATTAACACTTTGCTTAAATAATTCGCGATACTTGAGTAAATTGATAATTCGAACCATCAGTAGCTTCAATACCACTGGTTTTTCAAGATAGGCATCTGCACCGGCTTCATAACCGGCTAGTCTGTTTGCCTCACCTGTTTTGGCAGTTAAAAGAATAACCGGGATATGACTAAGATTAATATCAGATTTGACCTTGATACATAACTCTTTGCCAGACATATTGGGCATCATAACATCAGAAACTATTAAATCAATATCATTTTCAGTTGCCATTTCCAACGCTTCCTTACCATCTACGGCTACTAAAACCTTAAAATAATCGCTTAATGAATTTTGTAATATACTTCTAAAATCATCATTATCTTCTGCAATCAGAATAGTAAAATCACCCTCAGGAATCCTATCTTCAAACAAGCTATTTTCCTGTACATCCTGTTGAGGCAAATCTTCAGTATCCATAAAAACGGGATTAGCCTTAAGACTATGATCCATACTATTAGTATATTGATTTGACAGCACAGGTAGAATGACCCTAAAGCTAGAACCTACTTTTATTTCGCTCTCTACACTAATACTTCCCTGAAGAGTATCTATTAAATTCTTAGTCAGATTTAATCCTATACCAACTCCTCCTTTACTTTCTCGTTTATCACCTCTATTATAACGATCAAATAAATAAGGCAAGGCCTGCTTACTAATCCCTTCACCGTTATCTTTTACTATAAGCAGAATAGACTCCTTGGGTTTATCCCAGGCCAAAGAGCAGGATATACTTCCTCCATCATCGGTATATTTAAAAGCATTGGATAATAAATTATGTAGTATAATCTCTAACTTTTCACCATCATAAACGCCAATAATATCAGGTATAATGTCAATATTAAACTTCATGGATCGTTTTTCTGCCAATGGCTTAAAATCTTGCACGTGGGTGGTCACAAAGTTACTGATATTACCTTTCTCAAGCTTGAGGGACATATTACCCGATTCCATTTTTCGGAAGGATAACAGCTGACGAATCAATCGGGTTAAATTATTAACATTTCGTTGAATAATAAGATTATCATTCAACGAATACGCTTTTTTAAGCATACTATTTTCGCTTACCGAGGACAAAATGGAAAGAGGAGTTAATAACTCATGCGAAATATTGGTAAAAAAGCGCAATTTATATTCTTGTAATTTTTTGGCTTTATCTTTATCTAACAACTCCAGCTGATATTTTTGCTTGATACGTTCCAACCTCAATCGCTGATAAAACATAAGGGCAGTTATACCAATAATTATCAATATATATCCAATAATAGCCCACCATGTTTTATAAGGAGCCGGTATCACCACTATTGGTACTTCTAATTGATCATCATTCCAAATACCTTGATTATTCGCACCTTTAACTTTTAACACATAATCCCCAGGAGCTAAATTACTGTAATTAACACTTCTGAATTTAGCTCCCACATACTTCCATTCTTTATCTAGTCCCTCCAATTTATAGGCATAATGGTTGGCATCCGGATAAATATAATCTAAAGCAGAAAAGGTAACAGAGAGATCATTCTTATTATGATTAAGTTTAAGCAAATTATCTTTCCCATAATTAAAAGGTTCTCTTTCTCCTTCAATATAAACATCTGTTATCACTATAGGAGGCTTAGAATAATTGCCATTAACCTTTAGCGGATTAAATTTATTAAATCCATTATAACCACCAATATACAGCAGTCCTTTATCATCTTTAAATATAGAACGAGAAATAAAAATATTTCCCTGCAAACCGTCTCTGTGGAGAAAATGTTCTGTTTTAACTTCACCCTGATTGAACCATAATTTCAGAAGCCCTTTGTTAGTTGTAAGCCAAATACTTCCATAATCATCCTGCTCAATTCCATAAACAACATCTCCATAAATATTTACATTGGGCAAAGGACTCTTTACTTCTGAGGTATTCCTATCTACATATTTAACTCCATCTCCTTTGGTTCCAATCCACACTCTCCCTCCACCATCTTCAAAAAGAGATACTATTTTATTCTGAATATCAATACCCTTCCATTGATGGGCACTATAACTTCCATTATTGTTATTCAATTCAAAAATACCGTTTAAATAAGTAGCAACTAATAAGCGTCCGTTCATGTCATTAACGATACCAGTTATATTTACAGAAGATATTGGTTCTTGTTGCTGATTAAAAAATTTAATACGGTCCACATGAGGATTCTTGATGCCGCGATAAGTTATGTGATGAAGAGCACCATCTGTTCCTATCCATACAGAACCATTATGATCCAAAAACTGAATATTCACATTCCTACCCACAAACGTTCCTTTGGTAGTAGAAGAATTCAATACCTGAACCTCACCTGTAGAGAGAGCGACACATAAAGCACCATTATAGCGTGTACCCAGCCATAGAACAGAATCCTTATCCCACAAAAAGGAGGTAACCGTATTTAAATCAATCTTTTTACTGATATTCTTATATTCAGCGAACTCACTATATTGTTTAAACTCATTATTTGCTTCATCATAAACCAAAAAACCCTGACTCAAAACACCAACCAATAATCTCCCCTGAGCATCTTTTTCAAAACCATACACAGCCTGCGTACGTTTCTGAGGATCCAGTTCCGGAATTATATAACGATCAAATTTATTTCTTTCAAGATAAAGTTTATTAACGCCTCCTCCCTTTGTAGCAAACCATAGAAGACCTGAATGATCTCTATAAATATGTTTCACCACATTATTAGATATACTCCCCTGTCCGCCATTATAATCACACCTGATAACTTCACTATTCTTTGTAAAAGGATAACAAATAACAGCAGTACCATAAGGAGTTCCTATCCATATACCATTGAATTTATCTTCTTCAATACTAAGAATAATATCACCAGGTATGCTATTGCGATTATTCAGATCATGCTCGAATTTTTTAATGATCTCCGGTTCTTCTCCTGAATAGATATCTAAGACATATAATCCGCAATCCCATGTTCCAACCCACATGTAACCATTACTATCAATAAG
>JBFHEL010000307.1:0-5092 GCA_041584155.1 Saccharicrinis sp. | reverse complement strand
TCTGACCAATTAATAAAATATTCGGCAATACTGATTCCTTCTATCTGAATATTGGCAACCAACCAGATTACTACTCCTGCAGGGATTGCAAACACAAGCGCACGCCATAGCACAATAATGGTGCGGTCTATTAATGATGTATACAGTGTTTGAAGAATTTGAGGCGGACGATAGGGTGGTAATTCCAGACTGAAGGAGGATGCTTCTCCCTTTAAGACCGATTTACTGAGTCCCCATGATACTACCAGACTAAAAAATATGCCTAACAAAGCAACCGCAACCACTGCTCCTGCAGAAACAATGCCAGCCATACCTGCAGGAACCAGACTGCCAATAAAAATGGAGGCGATAAGAATTTGAGTTGGCCAGCGACCATTGCATAAGGAAAAGTTATTGGTAATTATCGCAATTAGTCTTTCTCTCGGACTATCGATAACCCTGGCAGCAACAACTCCTGCCGCATTACATCCAAAACCCATACTCATGGTTAGAGCTTGCTTTCCATGGGCTCCTGCTTTTCTGAAAAGATTGTCCATATTAAAAGCTACACGTGGCAAATATCCCAGGTCTTCCAGCAAGGTGAAGATGGGGAAAAAGATAGCCATAGGAGGCAGCATAACCGCAATGACCCACGCCATGGATAAATAGGCCCCATCAATAAGTACCCCATCGAGCCACCAGGGCATATTGATTGATGCAGCTAATTCCTTAAGAATGGGATGTATGGTATCAATCAACAGAGAAGCTAATAAACCGGAAGGATAGTTTGCACCTGCCACTGTTAGCCAGAATACAACGGCTAGCAGGAGAAACATCAGGGGAAATCCTAACCATTTACTGGTTACAATTTTATCCACCTTTAAATCGAAACTATAGGCTTGTTTCTCACCTTTTTGTTTCACTGTCTTTTTAGCAATCAGTGAGGCATCCTCATATATCGATTCAATAATGGAATCGTGGAAGTCGATGCCTAAATTCCATCTGGCCGTATTAGCCATGGATATAATTTCTTCTCCTTTAGATTTTATTGTTGTTTTTTGCATTGTACTCTGATTAATTTTGAATGCTTAAGTCTGCTTCATGTAAATCCCCAATCTCACCTGAACGAACAGCTTCAATGATGCTGTTATCTCCCTCCAGCAAGCGCATGGCCACCCAGTTTACATTAGGGAGTTCAGGATAAGTTTCCAGTATCTTGGCTGAAAGGGTTTCAATGGCATGATTAAGTTTCTTAGATCTGCTTTTTATTTTAGGTGGTTTGCAAATGAATTTACCTGTTGCCACTTCTTCAATAGCCTGAAGTAATTCGTTCATACCTTCTTTTTTACGAGCAGACGCCGGTATAACCGGAATGCCCAGTTCTTTAGAGAGGGTACGGATATCTATCTCCAGATTATTACGACTGGCTTCATCCATCAGATTAACACACATAACTGCCCTGTCGGTGAGTTCTAATATCTGTAATACCAAATTCAGGTTGCGCTCCAAACGTGT
Organism: Saccharicrinis sp.; assembly: GCA_041584155.1. Classification (GTDB taxonomy): domain Bacteria; phylum Bacteroidota; class Bacteroidia; order Bacteroidales; family Marinilabiliaceae; genus Saccharicrinis. The sequence continues at coordinate 3,598 of JBFHEL010000307.1, read as the reverse complement.
GGCATCGACAACAATAACAGTTACGTCAGGCTGTCCGAAAAGAATAAAATCACGGGCTACCTCTTCATCGGTGCTTGTGGAAAGTAAGGAATAGGTTCCGGGTAAGTCTACTACTTTATATCGTTTTTCATTATAAATAAAGCCTCCCTCTGCTCTTGATACAGTTTTTCCCGGCCAGTTTCCTGTATGTTGACGAAGTCCGGTAAGGTTATTAAAGACTGTGCTTTTGCCCGTGTTGGGGTTTCCTGCCATGGTGATCACGTAGTCTATATTCTCGAGATTAATTCCCAGTTTAACCAGGTTTGTCCTGTTATGGGCAGGACAATTCGCACAATTATCAGGTGTAGTCATATGCTTTTAATTTATTCGGTTGATAAATACATGGTCGGCATGTTGCTTTCTGATGCCTATGGTTGTGCCCAATACCCGATAGCCAACAGGATCACCTGATGCACTTTTCATTACTGCAGAAATTTGACTTCCGGGTACAATGCCAAAATCCATTAAACGACGTCTTTGTGGACCTCTGCAATTGGGTGAAATGCCTATTACCTCTGCCTTTTCACCTATTTTAAGGGCGGATAGTAACTCATGTTTCTGCGTTTGTATGGTCTTTGCTGATGTTTTCTCTACCGTAATGTATCCGGCAAAAAGAGGTGTTAAAACACACTCCTCACCTTCGGCAATGAAAGTAATTTTTTTGTCTGTTACATCTGTTACATACACCTGCATGCCCGGGTACAGGCCCAGTACTACCAGTTGTTCGTAAATGCTTTTGGGCTCATCCTCCAGATGAATGATATGCCCTATTTCGCCCTCCTGCATAGCACTTAAACTAATGCCATTAGATTTAGGTAAATGGCCTTCGGGAGTGGGGATGGGGTCTCCATGCGGGTCAAATACCGGGTTACCCATTTGAGCGGCTAACTTCTCTGTTTCTTCTGGGGTTACCAGATGCTCTATACGACAGGCTTCATCATGCCAGTCTGCAGGTGCTATACTGGTTTGATCTGCCAAATATCGTTCCCAGATTCTGTGAATCCTCACAATTCGTAATGCATAGGAACGGCCCGAATCGGTTAATGTTATGGATTGGTTGTTCAGTGTAATTAACTCTAACTCTATTAGTTGGTTTAATAATCTCCCAGAACTGTCTAAAGCAATATTTAAATTCCCGGAAAGACTATTGATATCGCAATTTGCTTTGTTGTACTCGCAATCGAATATAAATTTTAAAGCATCTTCTACGAGTGCTCTTTTGTTGTTGGTAATGAGTTTTGTAATCAGTGCTAGACCTCCGTTTTTAGGCCATAAAAACCAAAAAAGTACGGTAATAACAACAAATCCTATCAGTAAGGATATTGCCGGTTTAATTTGTAAAATAATTAACATCAGTATTAATTTAAACGTTAAATAAGTAGTATACTTTTCATAATAGTTGATAATTATATTCAATATTGCTAACCAAACACTGTTCCGTATACTATATTAAAATAATGGAAAAAGCCATTACAGGTTTGCATTTCTGGTTACCAATATTGGTCCTCTAAAAGCCATATGGTATTTTACATTTAGGTTGAGTGATTTAGTGGGGTAGCAACAAAGATATATTGTTTCGCCCAAAAGCTTACTTTATTTTTGAAAAACTAAATTACTTAACCTCAGAAAAGAACGATCCCATCGTTTTATATAGTTGATTTAGTTAGGTCATTCGTGTTATATTCATTTTTATCTTGTTATAGTATTAAACAAATGTAAATGTCATTTGCTCATTTTTAAATGAACCGAGAATTGTCTTTATTCATTATAAAGTGCACACAGTGAATGATAAAAAAGTTAATGTGAGTCCGTGGCCTATATCTGCCGGATATGGCACATTTTTTAAAGGCAAAATATTTAAATTTATTTCGGTTTAACATTAGTGAATATAGGGCGGGGTGTATTTATTGTCTGGTGGTAATTGGCTCTGGTAAGTATTTTTAAAGCTTACCTATTGGATCATATACAGGCAAGGTAAACTTGAAATCACTTCCCTTTCCTTCTTCACTTTCTACCCAGATTTCCCCACCATTTTTTTTAATAAATTCTTTGCAGAGAATTAATCCTAAGCCAGAACCTTTTTCGTTTTCTGTTCCTTTGGTGCTTTTGATTGATGAGGTGACAAAAAAATGCTGACATTTTTCTTTGCTTATTCCAATACCGTTGTCAGCAATTATAATCTCAGCGTAATCATTTTTTATCGTGGCAGAAATACTGATTTCCCCTCCTTTATTGGTGAATTTGATGGCATTTGATATCAGATTTCGTACTATTATTTTCAACATATTTTCGTCTGCAAAAACCTCTATATTTTTGGGGATGTATTGCTTTAAGGTAATGTGTTTTGCCTTTGCAATAGATTTTTCAAGATTTAAAACATCAGTGATGATGTCTGAGAAGATTATTTTTTTAGGGTGAAACCTAATTTTCCCTGTCTGAGATTTTGCCCAGTTTAATAGGTTGTCAAGTAAATTAAGGGTACTTCCTGCCGATGAATAAATGATATTTAAATATTTTTTTGTGTCGGATATGTTAATATCATTTATGTTTTCCAATAACAATTCGGTAAAACCGAGAATGTTGTTAAAAGGACTTCGTAAATCGTGTGCTATAATCGAAAAAAGCTTGTCTTTTGTAGAGTTTAGTTCTTTTAATTGTCTTTCATTTTTTAATAAGGCCAATTCCGATTTTTTTCTTTTGGTTATATCTCTTGCCAGACCTGTTGCGCCAATAATTTCATGGTTTTCATTTAAGATAGGGTTAAAGAAGCTTTCGTAATAGGCCATGTTTTTCTTCCCATAAGGCCTGATCTCTGAATGGGATTCGCCTCGCAAGGCACGGTCGTAATTTTCTTTAGCAATTGCCCTGTCTTTATCTGAACTTATGCAATTCAAAATATTCATTCCTTCCTGAATTTCTATATTGTACGCATATTTCATTGATTTGGCATGGGCCGAATTGAAGTACATATAATGATAATCCTTGTCAATAGAAAATAAAATGGTGTCACTTTGGCTTTCGATACTTGCCTTTAATAACAACTGAGAATCTAATAATGCTTTTTCATCTAACTTACGTTTAGTGATGTCTTTCCCAAAAGATAAAACTCCAATGATTTTATTCTCAAAATTGATAGGGTTCATAAATACCTCAACGTATACAGAACCGTGCTCGGTCTCTACGGAATCGATAAATGAAAATGACTCGTTGTTAAGTGCCCTGTCATATCTTGTCTTCCAGTCTTTTCTTAATGGTTCAGGAAGAGAAAAGAGCAGGTTTGTTCCTGGCGTAAGAGAAACGCTGAAACTCTCTTTAAAAGAAGAAGCAAAAATATTGTTAGTATAAAGAATTTCATAGGAAGAATCGATTGCCCATACATTATCTGTTGTGTTCTCAAAAATAGATGATAGATTTAATTTAGTAAAAGAATTAAGGTTTTTACTCATGGTATCCTCCGTATTTTGATTTTTCATTTTGTGATGGGGCATATCATTTCTCGTTCAAAATTACGTATTACGGTTATTTGTAAGAGCATACTGTGTTATTTGACCAACAGGTT
>JBFHEL010000306.1:0-5143 GCA_041584155.1 Saccharicrinis sp. | reverse complement strand
CTCAGGATAAGATATTTCCTTTAACTTTTGTGCATATGGATACCACTGAGGATCGGCATTTAACACCCCCGGCACATCCTTCCATATAGACAAATTCTCTGCATCAAGAATATGTGCAATCACAGCACCTGAATAATCTGAACCTTCCCTACCCAATGTTGTAGTCATATTATTGATGGTGGAACCTAAAAATCCCTGTGTGATATACACAGTTACATCCTGAAAAGCAAACTCTTTTTTCACCAACTGAGCTGTTAGGCTCCAGTTAATAGCAGCATCCCGGTAGTTATCATCTGTTTTAAAAAGCTTTCTTACGTCGCTCCATATATTTTTTATCCCTACGTCATTGGCATAATGACTCACTATTTGAGTAGAGAGTATTTCACCATAGGAAACAATCTGATCATAGTCAAAATCATAATTCATCGAAGGGTTTACTTGTAGTCTTTCCCATAAACTTTTCATTAACTTATTAAATAGTGCAATAAAAGCATGATCAACAGGGAACAAGTCTTTAACAATCTGATGATGAAAGTTAAATACATAATCATAGGATTTTTTCACCTCACCAGCATCCTCCTTCACATAAGCCTCTACAAGCTCCTCCATGGCATTGGTTGTTTTTCCCATAGCAGAAATAACCACTACCAAAAGATTTTTATTTTGCTTGATAATATTACAAACATTCCGAACTCCGGATGCATCTTTAACCGATGCTCCGCCAAACTTATAAACCTCGAGACTCATATGTTTTGCTTAAAAAATTAGGTTCACCAAAGATAACAAATAAGTAACTGTCAATTGATCAAAAACAACAGGTAATTAATGTGATAAATATCACCCAAATACGAGGAGGGATTACAGGCCACTATAATTACGATTGTACTATTTACATATTTAATTACTTTTGCAAAAAAGTATTTAAAGGTGAGTCAATCTACAATATTACAAAAGTACCAAAACAGTTCCCTTCTTAACCAACTAAATGATCTGCTTGATAAAAACACCAAAAAAATGTTTTTATCCGGCATTACTGGTTCATTTAAAAGTGTTGTATTAGCGTCGTGTTTAAACGATGCAGCTCATATGGTCATTTTAAATGACAAAGAAGAAGCTGCTTATTTCTATAATGACCTGGTACAACTATTAGGTGAGGATAAAGTTTTCTTTCTTCCTTCCTCCTATAAGAGATCACCTGAGTATGGAAACATAGAATCATCAAATATTATACTACGAACAGAGGCGCTCAACTTTTTAGGCGCCAATAAAAAAGCCGGAATTGTAGTAAGTTATCCGCTGGCTATTTTTGAGAAAGTACCCACGAATGAACAATTAAGTACTTACACCTTAAATATTGCAACCAAAGAAAAGCTGGATATTTCATTTGTAACAGAGGTTTTAAACGAATATCAATTTCAAAGGGTTGATTTTGTGTATGAACCCGGGCAGTATTCAGTACGGGGAAGCATTATAGATATTTATTCTTTTGCAAATGAAGACCCCTACCGTATTGATTTCTTTGGCGACGAAGTGGATTCGATCAGGACTTTTGATCTGGAAAATCAATTGTCGAAAACAAAACTGGACGACATTGCCATTATCCCTAATTTAAGCACCAAAAAATCGGATATCAATTATATCTCCCTATTTGATTTTATCAACAAAAGAAACCGGATATGGGTATACGACATTGATTTTATCAGTGCCAACATACAGGATGCTCATCTAAAAATTAAACACCGTCATGCTCAGCGGGAAAACGAAGAAAATATTCCTTCGCTGGATTTATTTATCAACAAAGAAGATTTTCTTTCTCGACTAGAGTCTCTGTATGTTATTGAATTTGGGAAAAAGAGTTATTTTTCACAGTCGATTGAATTAACTTTCCGAACCTCACCTCAACCTGTCTTCAATAAGAATTTCGATCTGCTGGAAGAAGATTTACTAAGTAACGAAGAAAAAGGCTATACGAGTTTTATTCTGTCGGACAATGCCAAACAGCACGAAAGGTTATTTGCTATTTTTGAAGATAAAAAGAGCAAGGTATCCTTTACACCTCTTAATAAGACCTTACACGAAGGATACATAGACCACGACATTAGCTGTTGCTTTTATACGGACCATCAGATTTTTGAACGTTATCATAAATTCAGTTTAAGAACTGATAAGGCTCGAATAGCCAAGCAAGCTCTCTCTTTAAAAGAACTAAGCCGGTTAAATCCCGGAGATTTTGTAGTACATGTTGATCATGGCATTGGGCGCTTTGGAGGTCTGGTCACCTCAGAAGTAAATGGAAAACAACAGGAAGCTATCCGTCTGGTTTTTAAGGATAATGATGTATTGCTTGTCAGCATTCATTCGCTCCACCGAATCAGCAAATATAAAAGCAAAGACGGGGATGCTCCCAGGATAAATAAATTAGGTACAGGGGCCTGGCAAAAACTTAAAGATAAAACCAAAAAGAAAGTTAAGGATATTGCTCGTGAGCTTATTTCCTTATATGCTCAACGCAAACAAGAGCCTGGTTTTGCATATTCGCCGGATAGTTATTTACAAACCGAATTAGAAGCATCCTTTATCTATGAAGACACCCCTGACCAGGAAAAATCAACACGAATGGTTAAGGAAGCCATGGAGAGAGAGACACCTATGGACTTGCTGGTTTGTGGTGACGTAGGCTTTGGAAAGACTGAAATTGCCATACGAGCAGCTTTTAAAGCCATAACGGACAATAAGCAAGTGGCCATTCTTGTTCCTACCACTATTTTAGCCATGCAACACTATAATACTTTTAAAGAAAGGTTAAAAGGCTTTCCTTGTGAGATTGATTACATAAGCCGTTTACGTAAACCCAAAGATATCAAACAAGCCTTATTGCGCTTAAAAAATGGCGAAGTAAATATTATTATAGGTACACACCGTTTAATTGGCAAAGATGTTGAATTTAAGGACATGGGTTTATTGATTATTGATGAGGAACAACGTTTTGGTGTAAGTATCAAAGAAAAACTCAAACGCATAAAGGTCAATGTAGACACCCTGACCTTAACAGCTACCCCTATCCCTCGTACCCTGCAGTTCTCACTAATGGGAGCGCGCGACCTTTCTATTTTAAACACTCCGCCACCGAACCGTCACCCTATCTTAACCGAACTACATACTATTAACGATGAGATAATCAAAGAGGCTCTTACGTACGAGATAGACCGTAATGGACAGGTATTTTTTATCCATAACCGAGTCCAGAACATATATGAGGTCGAAGCCATGGTAAATCGCATTCTACCCTCGGTAAAAACCATAGTGGCTCATGGTCAGATGGACGGTCCTACTTTGGAAAAAATAATGCTTGGCTTTATTAATGGAGACTACGATGTTTTAATAGCCACCACCATAATTGAGTCGGGATTAGATATCCCCAATGCCAATACAATCGTAATAAACAATGCACATCAGTTTGGCTTAAGTGAGTTACACCAGCTAAGAGGCAGGGTTGGTCGCTCCAATAAAAAAGCTTTCTGCTACCTGCTTGCACCTCCTCTTACTTCGGTAACTCAGGAAGCAAGACGCCGATTAAAAATAATAGAAGAATTTTCAGATTTAGGCAGTGGCTTTAATATCTCGATGCAAGACCTGGATATACGTGGAGCAGGTAATTTATTAGGTGGCGAACAAAGTGGTTTTATTGCTGATATTGGTTTTGAAACTTATCACCGCATCTTGAATGAGGCTATCCTTGAACTTAAAGAAACCGAATTTAAGGAATTATACACACAGGAAATAACTCAGGCAACGGACAAAAATATAAAATTTGTAACCGATTGCACCATAGAAACAGATGCAAGACTACTAATTCCCGAAGACTATGTAGAAAACATAGCCGAACGAATGGAACTTTATCGTAAACTAGATGGATTAAAAGATGAAGATGATCTTAATCAACTTAATATCGAATTAATTGATCGTTTTGGTGAAATACCTGATGCCACTATTGAATTAATAAAAGTAGTTCAAATACGTTGGCTCGCTATAGATTTAGGTATTGAAAAAATCATATTTAAAAATAATAAACTCATTATTTATTTTGTATCCAATCAGGAATCACCATATTATCAGTCGGCTGTTTTCTCAGGTATTCTAGCATATCTACAAACGCAATCGAAAGAGGTTAAAATGAAAGAAAAAAGCAACAAATTAAGTTTAGTATTCCCTAAAGTCAATAATATTACTCAGATAAAAAGTATTTTTGATGAAATGCATGAACGCGTTTTGAATACCCAGAAAAACAATTGAAAAGAGAAACAGGTTAAACACTATCAGTATAACCTAAACAGAAATACCTAATATTTACAATATCATTAGAAAAAACTCTTAATCGTTCAGTAATTACCAAAAATCTTTTGCCCGACAGGCTATTCTTTTAAAATGATCATCAATACGTTATGTATTTATTTACAAACTATTATGCATTGCACTTTTGAGTTAAAACCACTTCAATTATCTCGCCATCAATGGACCAAATGATAAAGAGGGTAAAATACATCTTAAGACCATTTTTAAACTCTATTTCAACTTCATCGGGTTCATAGCTATGCGCATTCGCTTTTTTTACATGCTGTAAAAAAACATTTTCATCAGCCAGAAGGTCACCAAAAAAGTTACCTACAACATCCTCATGATTTAAAATCTCAGGCATACCTGCACTTGTTTTAAGTATCTCAAACTTGCTATTTAAAATAAAACCAGCCTTTTTAGTACCGAACAACACCTTTTCATATACCCTTACCTTTTTCTCCATCAGTTTGCAATCGGATACATCTTTTAAAATAAGTTGTACTGATTTATGGTTGTTAAAATTGACACTGGAACCAGTTATTTCAGACCAATATAGATCACCATGCACTGTTTTCATTTTAGCCATAAAAGGCTTTATTCTTTTATCGCCATCGAAAGAATGAATAGCCTCCATAAACTGCTCCCGATATTTTTCATGCACAAAATTTTCTATAGGTAGCCCAAGAACATCTTCAATATAATGTGTTCGAAAAACATCAGAACCCAGGCGATTTAAATACATAATTTTTCCGTTTCTAACCACAACAATAGGCAAGGGTGAATCGGAAATAAATTCGCGATAACTTTG
>JBFHEL010000305.1:0-5154 GCA_041584155.1 Saccharicrinis sp. | reverse complement strand
TTTTTACTTCAGGAGTTTCATTTACTTCCTGTGCATTTTCATTTACTTCACTCATTGTAAATCAATCAATTACTAGTAGTTAGACATTATATTTTAAAAACAGGTGCAAAAGTACTAATAATTAATTGAAAATCACCAATAATCAACGTTAAAATTTTAATTTAATGTTACATTAAAAACAACACCTAAATTATAACTATTAATTTGTTCTTCATAATCATTAAAAGGCTTGTTTTTTACGCCTAAGTAATTAAAACTAAGGGCAACACCCATACCCAGCTGTCTGGAAACCCACCACTCTTTTCCTACTTTAAACTGAGCCCCAAAACCCCAATCCGAAACACTATTTTCATCTTCATATTCATAGGAAAAACGTCCCATGCCAACTGATCCCGAAACCAGCACATTCGAAGATGAGTAATTCGTAAGACCTATTCCAAGCAAACCGTGAGAAATAGCTAAATCACTTGAACTATTATAGCTTTCATAACCATAACTAACCTCTGGACCAACCATTCCATTACTAATTAAACTGGCATGTAAAAGTAAATCTTCTCCCACATTCCCCCCTATTTTAAAATCAAATAAGCCCCCAATACCCGTGTATTTCACAGTTTCGTAATCATCCGATTTTACATTTACACTTGAATAGGTTGGCCCTAAAGCCATCGACAAATAAAAACCCTTATGCCTTTGACTATTATTTAATTTGGTTAAAATATCCTGAGCATTACCACTCAACATAAAACAGAATAATAAAACAGAAGTTAGAACTTGTTTCATAATAATAAATTAATGTTATAAACTATATTTTATTTTACAATAATATTAATTTTATTTCAAAATACCATTTGTTTCTTACAAAAATTACCACATATTAATTTAAATAACAGAACATTAACAATTAATACGGTATAACAATAAATATTATTAAAATCCCTACTCCCTTTTAAATAATTACAAAACAATGTAAATGACCCATCATAAGCTTTTAACTATCCGAGCTAAAAGAACATGAAAGTTTAAAACATAATACATAATTTGATATTAATTTATTTTAGCGACTAATCTATCTGAATCTCAACAAATTCAGTCATCATTTATTTTAAAGAAGAAAAAACAATGGTACAATATAAAAACGAAGTCATTTATTACTTGCCAAATTTCTTTACATTTGAATACTATAATGTATAATTAACTAGAAGATATAGCTTAAAAATAAAAACTTTAAATACATGAAGATATCTATTGTTGGAACCGGATATGTTGGACTTGTTTCCGGAACATGCTTTGCTGATGTTGGGGTCAATGTTACTTGTGTTGATATTGATCAGAAAAAAATAGACGACTTAAAAAGTGGTATCATCCCAATTTATGAACCCGGCTTAGAAACTATGGTTCATGATAATATGGAGAAAGGAAGGTTATTTTTCACAAGCAGCCTGAAGGAATCACTGGATCAAACTGATATAGTTTTTATAGCTGTAGGGACTCCTCCTGATGAAGACGGAAGTGCAGACCTTAAATATGTTTTAGAGGTTGCCCGCCAAATAGGAAGACACATGAATCATTATACTGTTGTAGTGACCAAAAGTACCGTTCCTATTGGTACGGCACAAAAAGTAAAAGCAGCAGTAACCGATGAACTGGAAAAGAGGGGCGTGGAAATTGATTTTGATGTGGCTTCGAACCCCGAATTTTTAAAAGAAGGGAATGCCATACAAGACTTTTTAAAACCAGACCGGATTATCATAGGAACAGAATCGGATAAAGCTGAAAAAACAATGAGCAGGTTGTATAAGCCCTTCCTCTTAAATGGGCATCCGATCATTTTTATGGATATTCCTTCAGCAGAAATGACCAAGTATGCCGCCAACGCCATGCTTGCCACTAAAATCAGCTTTATGAACGACATGGCCAATCTTTGCGAAATTGTTGGTGCTGATATTACTTCTGTAAGAAAAGGAATAGGTTCGGACAGTAGAATAGGCGACAAATTTATTTATGCAGGAGCCGGTTACGGTGGTTCATGTTTTCCAAAAGATGTAAAAGCCATTATTAAAACAGCCGATAATAATGCATACAAATTAAGATTACTGCAAGCCGTAGAAGATGTTAACAACGACCAGAAACATGTACTGGTAAAAAAAATAACAGACCAATTTGGTTACAATCTGGATAAACTAACTTTTGCACTGTGGGGTCTTTCCTTTAAACCTAAAACAGATGATATGCGTGAAGCCCCTTCGTTGGTTTTAATTGAAGAGTTAACAAAGTTAGGAGCCAAAATAAAAGCCTATGACCCGGTAGCTATGGATGAAGCTAAAAGAATAGTAGGAGACTCCATTGAATATGGCAAGGATCCGTATGAAGTATTAATCGATGCAGATGCGCTTGTAGTAATAACCGAATGGCCCGAATTCCGGATACCGAATTTTAAGGTGATTGAGAAATTGTTAAGCAACAAAATTATTTTTGACGGACGTAATATTTATGATCCTACTGAAATAGTTGAAAACGGATTTTCTTATTATAGTATTGGTAGAGCTGCCATGCATCCATAAACAAGCTATTTTTTAGTCGTCCGGTAATTAAATCGGATGGCTAATATTTCATCCTAACTTTGAATACGCATTCTTAACCCATTTCTAAACTTCACTATCATGGCAAAATACAAAGGCATCATTTTGGCCGGTGGGTCTGGCACCAGATTATACCCTATCACACAAAGCATTTCAAAACAAATCATTCCGGTTTATAACAAACCCATGATCTATTATCCACTGTCGGTATTAATGCTTGCAGGAATCCAGGAGATCTTGATTATATCCACCCCTCATGACTTGCCTTTATATAAAAACCTGTTTGGCGATGGAAAACAACTGGGGCTTTCTTTAAGCTATGCTGAACAACCCAGCCCTGATGGGTTGGCACAAGCCTTTCTAATAGGAGAAAAATTTATTGGCAATGATAATGTATGCCTAATCCTTGGCGATAATATATTTTTCGGTTATGATTTCTCTAAAGTACTTACCAAAACAGTAGAAACAAATCAGGGAGCCACCGTATTTGGTTACTACGTGACCGATCCTGAAAGATATGGTGTGGCTGAATTTGATAAGGAAAATAATGTAATCAGCATTGAAGAAAAACCAAGTCAGCCTAAATCGAATTATGCCGTTACAGGACTCTATTTTTACGACAATAGTGTTATAGAAAAAGCCAAATCCTTAAAACCCTCAAAAAGAGGCGAATTAGAAATCACTGACCTGAACAAATTATTTTTAAATAAAAATAGGTTGAGAGTAAATTTAATGGGCAGGGGAATGGCCTGGCTTGATACAGGCACTCATGATAGCATGCTCGAGGCTTCAAATTTTATTGCCACAATAGAACACCGGCAGGGATTAATGGTGGCCTGTTTAGAGGAGATTGCCTTCAATAAAGGATACATTAATAAAGAGCAGCTTTTGGAATTAGCTAAGCCTTTGGCAAAAAATGAATATGGTGCATACCTGAAAAGAATTGCCAAATAATTATATTTTTGCGATCTTTAATAATAAATAACCTGTTTTAAATGATAGTTACACCAACCTCCATTGCCGATTTACTCATAATACAGCCAAATAAACTTACTGATTCCAGAGGATTTTTTCTTGAATCATATAACCAGGTACGGTATATGGAGCATGGTATTCTAAACCAGTTTGTACAAGACAATCTTTCTTGTTCACAATATGGTGTAATCAGAGGCTTGCATTATCAACTTGCACCCCACGCACAGGCTAAACTTGTTCAGGTTATTAAAGGAAAGATTATTGATGCTGTTGTGGATTTACGAAAAGAATCCCCTACTTTTGGTAAAAGTTTCAGTATTGAATTATCCGAAGACAATGGATTACAATTAATGATACCCAAAGGGTTTGCCCATGGATTTTCAGTTTTAAGCCAAGAAGTTCTCTTTTCATATAAATGTGATGCGCTTTACCACAAAGAATCAGAAAGAGGCATTGTGTTCAACGACCCTGCATTAAAGATAAACTGGCAAATACCTAATGGGAAGGAGATTATATCGGATAAGGATAGTCATCACCCCTTGTTTAAAGATGCTGAATTTAATTTTTAATAATTTAAAAATGAGTAAAGTACTTGTTACTGGTGGAAATGGTCAGCTAGGTCAATGTATACGGTCAATTTCCAATGACCTAAAAAATATAGAATTGGTATTTACCGATGTAAACGAATTAAACATCTGTAACCTCGAAGAATTAAAAGATTTCTTAGCTTATAATTCTTTTGACTATCTGATCAATTGCGCAGCTTATACGGCTGTGGACAAAGCGGAACAAGAAAAAACGATGGCACGCGAGTTAAATGCAGAAGCTGTTAAAAACATAGCCATTGCTGCTGCTGAAAATCAAGTAAAGATTATTCATATATCTACTGATTATGTTTTTGACGGAAAAACCTATAAGCCCTATCGCGAAACTGACTTTGCTGTGCCTGAATCGCATTATGGACAAACCAAACTGCTAGGCGAAAAATACCTAATGGAATACCAACCAAAGTCTATAATTATACGCACTGCATGGCTATATTCTGAGTTTGGAAATAATTTTGTAAAAACAATGATTAAGCTGGGACAAGAACGCGATCGGCTGCGCATTGTTGCTGATCAGGTAGGCACCCCTACCTATGCTGTTGATCTGGCCGAATCAATATTAACAATTATTACAAAGATAGATAACAAAGTAAAATCATTTATTCCGGGTATCTATCACTATAGCAATGAAGGAGTATGCAGCTGGTACGATTTTACACTTAACATACATCAAATGATGGGAATAGAATGCAAAGTATCTCCTATTGAATCAATAGAATATCCAACAGCAGCCCCACGACCATATTATAGTGTGCTCAATAAGAATAAAATTAAAACCACCTATAAACTTAATATTCCATATTGGATAGTAAGTCTTGAAAAATGCCTAAAAATACTGGCATCAAAAAACTAAAACTTAAAAACAATAAATAAAAATGGAAAACCAAGATGTTTTAACATTGGTAACCGAGAAGGCAAACCAATGGCTATCGGGAAATTATGATGAAGAAACAAAAAAACAAGTTTCTGCATTACTAAACAACGAAGACAAA
>JBFHEL010000304.1:0-5158 GCA_041584155.1 Saccharicrinis sp. | reverse complement strand
TGTGTGTAGGGGCTCTGGCCCAGGCTGGGGTTTCCATCGATGGTGATGGTGATGCCCGGACATAGACTGGCATGATCCCCCTGCGCAATATTGGCTATCGGGCTTTCCAGTACTTCTATGTTGATGGTTCCTATGTCTTCACATCCGTTAGTATCGGTTATAGAATAGGTAATGGTGTGTATGCCTGGCCCTGCTGAGGCTGGATCGAACAGGCCGCTCCCCGACGATGTTATGCCTGGTCCACTCCATGTTCCGCCTCCATCTGTAGCAATTAGTAAAAATGGATCTTCTGATTCGCAAACCGATGCAACTGGTTGAATGGTGGCATCGGGTAGGGCTACAATTATGGCCATGGCGGTAGTTGTTACCGGGTCGTAGTCTCCATTTATTAAATCGGTAGGCGTGCCGGCAATATCAGGGTCATCGTATGGATTACAGGTATTCCAGTTGCGTAAGGTAACTTCAAAAAAGTCACCTACGTTATAGTAATCCGGTATGTAGATATCTAAAGAGGTATTGTAGGGTGATGTAGGTCCTTCAATGGGGCCTGCGATATAATTGATGTCTCCTGAGTATGGGTACGATCTGACTGCACCGTCTACCTGAGCATCAATAATGGTTGTTCCCCCGGTTCCATATATCCACTGAATCCATCTGTCTTCGTTGTTTACGTCATCTTCTTCGTCGGGAGGCGTGCAATTCCATTGACTATTGTCTGTGAAATTAAAAAGGGCATCGTTACCCAAACAAATAGGTTTGGGATCTGGTGTGATAGCCAAATATCCTCCGTTTTGGTCATCGGTATCCCAAACGGTTACAATTTGTTCCTGTGTTGAGCTGGTACAGGTTACCCCATTGATAATTAAGGTAGCACGTGGATGATAGTTACACTGGTTACCTGTATTGGGATAAGTGTGACTAAGTGTAGTGCTCCATTCTTTTAAGGAAGCATTGGTTAATGTGGCATTTACTGTTTCCACAGCATTGCCATCGTCCCAATCGTATTGAATTTGAACGTTACCGGTTCCCAGATCATCTACATCTCTGTATGTTACTTCCCAAACGACTCCAACGGGTGCACACTTTCCATCCGGAATAATGTCGTTGGCTTTCCCGTTGTATGAGCAATCCTGTGAAAAGGAGAAGCATGGATACAATAATGCTAATAATAAAAGAACCAAGTGTTGTGTTGTGTTGTGTTGATTGATCACCTTGGTTGTTTTTATGTAGGCTATTTAACGAAGAAATTTCAAAATAGTTTTGATTAATGGCTATTTTTTTTGGATGAAAAGTTTGTTTTTGTATTTGAGTAGCTAAAGTGTAATGCCATTTTGATAATAAAGTGAGCACTTGGTATTATGCCGATGGATTAATGACAGCGTTATTGCGAAGTATAAATAACGCTCAGGTCATTAACCAAACGGTATAAGTTGTATATGGAAGCTTGAAAAGATGAGGTATGGAAACATGAACTTTACTCATGGTTTGGACATAATGAATTTATGATAAATAAGAGAGTGTATTGCAAAAGGATATATCTTCTGTAAATAATTAAAATATTGATGGAGTCTTTAATGCGACGAGAAAAATATGATTTATATCAGAGTTGTAGGTTTAGTAGGTCTTTTGTGAGATTAGTCATTTTTTTTATCTGGATAATACAAGAATTTTACAAAGTGAATCAGGTATAATTTTTTGAAGTGGTAAGCATCAGTGTTTATGTTTTGTTAGTTACTTAATGTATGAATATGATAAATAAGGCGATTGCATCTGTTATTCCGTATTTTCCCAAAAAGTTTGTTTGGGTATTTTCAAAGAGATATATCGCAGGAGAAACGATAGATGAGGCTATTGTTGCCTCAAGAAGTTTGAATGAGCATGGGGTAATGGTAACGGTGGATTTGTTGGGTGAGTTTATTACTAATATGGAGCAAGCCAATATAAATCGTGATCAGTACTTACAAATTATTGAGGCGTTTGAAAAGGCTGGTGTAAGGGGAAATTATTCATTAAAGCCAACTAGCTTTGGTTTGCTTATTGATCCTGAAAAATGCTATCAGAATATCAGGAGCATTGTAGCACTGGCTCAAGAGTACAATAACTTTGTGCGCATTGATATGGAGGATTCGGAGTGTGTTGATTTGGAGTTGACCTTATATAAACGTCTGAAAAATGAGTATCCTAAGAGCGTAGGTATTGTGTTGCAGGCTTATTTACATAGAACAGAGAAGGATATTGATAATTTACTGAAGATACATTCTGCTGAGTCGCCTTTAAATTTCAGGTTGTGTAAAGGCATTTATGTTGAAACAGATAAGGTAGCTATTAAAGATCCTAAAAAAATAAATGCGAATTATTTAAAATTGCTGGAAAAGCTATTGAGTAATGGTGTTTATGTGGGTATTGCTACCCATGATAAGGAGTTGATTAAGGGGGCTTATCATTTAATAGATAAGTACCGTGTTTCGAAAGATAAATATGAATTTCAAATGTTGTATGGGGTTACGCCTGAATTAAGAAACAGCATTGTGGGTAATGGGCATAAGATGAGAGTCTATGTTCCTTATGGTGAAGATTGGTTTGGTTATTCAACACGTCGTTTAAAGGAAAATCCTAAAATGGCTCAACACATCATTAAATCTATTTTTGTAAAAGGTTAGTTAATATATTGGTTATGTTTATGAGACGGGTAAAGTGGGGGAACGCTTTACCCGTTTTTTTTTAGAACCATCGCTTCTTTAATTTTTATATAGGCTCCTGTTTGTTGGGTTTCTAAATGATTAATATGAGTTGTTTGAACTTAAATTGCAGATAGTAGCTTGCATTAATATAATGGTAGATGATAAAATATAACTCCCTGATACTGGTCTTTGTTTTCAAATAAATAGGCTTTATGGTACCAGCTTGTTACTAAGCGGAATTATTATTTCTGGATTAACTTAGCATACACTGCTTTTTCAGCCAGAATGGTTTGAGATACGCTTCGTGAAAACATAAATAATAGCATTGACAGCCATAGTGCATGAACGCCTAATGTTTTTTGTAATAGGTAATAGGGTATAAAAAAGAAAAAGACGGAAGATATCAGCATGGTATTACGCATGGCTTTGGAAGCTGTGGCGCCAATATAAATACCATCCCAAATAAATGAAGCAAAACTGGCGATAGGAATAAAGATAAGCCAGATTATATATTGAGATGCTTCTTCAAGCACATTTGCTTTATTGGTAAATAGAAGTAAAAAATGATCGCCCCAAAAATAATAGCACAGGGTAAAGGCTCCCCCAAATAAAATACCCCATAGAAATAGTTTTTTAGAGGCTTCGATTAATAGTTTTTTGTTCTTAGCTCCATAGTATTTGCCAACAATTGCTTCAGCAGCGTACGCAAAGCCATCTAAAAAAT
Source organism: Saccharicrinis sp. (assembly GCA_041584155.1). Classification (GTDB taxonomy): domain Bacteria; phylum Bacteroidota; class Bacteroidia; order Bacteroidales; family Marinilabiliaceae; genus Saccharicrinis. Next base: position 1,753 of record JBFHEL010000304.1, on the reverse strand, counting down.
AGGAGAATAAAAACAGAAATTGTAAAAGAGCACTATTGGCCGCAAGGGTTACGTCGCCATAGCCGGCCGATTGGGAGGTGAAAAAAGTAAAGACGGCGATAACACACCATGTTCTGATAAAAATATCGCCACTTATATGCAAAAAGCCTTTTAGCTCACTGATAATGGCAATGGCCTTGACCTGAAAATATTGAAACACCCAGCTGTATTTTTTTAAGAAGAGAATTAGAGCCAGAATAAGGCCTGTGTATTGTGCAATTACTGAGCCCAGGGCTACTCCGCGTTCTTCCATTCCAAATTCTTTTACAAAGAGAAAGCTACATCCTATATTTACAATGTTTATCAATACCGAGATAAGCATGGGGTAAAAGGCATTTTGCATACCTAAAAACCATCCGTTGATAACCATAAGTGATAGCGCAGCGGGAGCTGCCCATATGCGTATGTAAAAATAGTTGCTGGCTAATGTTTTAACTTCTGCAGAGCCTTCCAGTAACCAAAAACTTAGTTTTTCCAGTCCCGACTGACCTAGCAACAACAGTAAACTTCCTACAATGGCTATTAGCATTCCACGGTAAAGTACCATGGCCGATTCGCTGTAGTTCTTTCTTCCGTAGGTTTGTGCTGCAATGCCGCTTATGCTCATTCGCAGAAAAGCGAAACCCCAGTACACAAAATTAAATATTACCCCTCCTAAGGCTACTGCTCCCATAAATAATTCAGAATTCAGGTAGCCCATTAAATGCAAATCGACCATGCTTAATAATGGTACTGTTAGGTTGGTTAATATGTTGGGTATGGATAGTTTAAGTATGTCTTTATGCACTGCGTAGTTTTTTTTATTTGTTGGCGAAGATAAATATTTTACCTCTGCTTTAAACAATTTATTTCTTGTGCTGTTTAACTTTTGAATTTTATAATAAAGAAAAAAAGATAAAAAAATCTGTTATAATAATTTTGAATTGATCTAAATAAAAAATAAATTTGTAACAGATTCAATTAACCATTCTAAAAATTAAAAATATGGCATTTGAATTACCAAAATTAGCTTACGCATACGATGCATTAGAACCAAATATTGACGCCCGTACCATGGAGATTCATCATACGAAACACCATGCGGGATACACCAATAACCTGAATGCTGCAATTGAAGGAACTGCCTTAGCAGATCAGTCAATAGATGATATTTTAGCTGGCATCTCTGCTCACTCAGCAGCAGTGAGAAATAATGGAGGCGGTTTTTATAATCACGATTTGTTTTGGAAGGTGATGTCGCCTAATGGTGGTGGATTACCATCGGGAGATTTATTGCAAGCCATAGAAAAGAACTTTGGCTCTTTTGATACTTTTAAAGATCAATTTTCAAAGGCCGCTGCCACCCGATTTGGCTCAGGTTGGGCCTGGTTAGTTCAGAAAAAGGATGGAAGTCTGGTGGTTAGTTCAACTCCAAATCAGGATAATCCTTTAATGGATATTGCTGAAGTGAAGGGAACTCCTGTTTTAGGCTTAGATGTGTGGGAGCATGCTTATTATTTAAAATATCAAAATTTGCGTCCCAATTATATCAGTGCATTTTGGAATGTGATTAATTGGAATGAAGTTGCATCACGACTAAAATAGTTTTCATTAAAATATAAATAGGTTAGTTTGTTTATTTTGTCTGGGTAATGTGAGGTGATTGTCTGAAAAGATGATCACCTCATTTTTTTTGCCAGATTTTACTTTCATTTTTAAGTTTTGATTTTATTTT